>CAIQOJ010000065.1 GCA_903873395.1 uncultured Acidimicrobiaceae bacterium | reverse complement strand
TGTCCGATGACGATTCGAGGACCTCAGATGCCCATGACGATGCATCTGACGTCGAAGGAAGCCCAGACAGCGAATGGGAGTTTCACCGCTGGCGCTTCGCCCAGAAGGTGGCCGAGTTCGAAGCCAATGCCGAGCACCATGGCGTGACCTGGTCTGACTGATCACCTGGGATCTGGCCGGTCAGGCACCCGGAACCGCACAGAGCCTGACCCCGCAACAGGCAGGTCCCGGGTGGCTGGGTCGATGCACTGGGTCACGATGCATTCGGCCACCCACTCCATGTCGGTCCAGTTGCCTTCCGCATGGATCCGGTGAAATCGGTCGACCGCTGGAAAGGCCTTGATGGAGGCACTTCGGATCTCTGCCTGCATCTCGGTATCGAGCACACCGGGCGACACCGAGTAGGCGATCAAGCCGTGCTCGGCCTCCTCGAGTCCCACCACCTCAGTCAGCATCTCGGCTGCAGCCTTCGACGCGCAATACGGCCCCCAGCCCTCATACGCCGATGTCGCCGCCCCCGACGAGACGGTCACCAGCACGCCACCGCCCGGTCGCCTTCGGACATGGCGGGCGAACGCAGCCGCACCATGCATGACACCCAGCACGTTGGTCGCCACATGGGCGCGCAGTGCCTCGGGGTCGGCCGCTACGAGCGGGCCGATCGGCGCGATGACTCCGGCGTTGGACACCCACACATCGATCCGGCCAAATCGCTCCACCACCGAGGCGGCGAACTGATCCAGGCCGACAGCGTCAGTGACGTCGACTGACGACGCCATCCATCGATCGTCGTCAGTCATGGTCGAATGCACCGAGGCAGCATCAGGAGCATCTGGTCGAGTCCGAGCGCATGTTGCCACCGACATGCCGCGAGCCAAGAAGGAGGCAGCCAGCACGGCTCCCAAGCCCCGGCTGGCTCCCGTGACGACAGCTACCATGCCGCGCGTCCCGCTTCGCCCGGTGGCGTGCAGGCCTGTGTATGGGCTGATCGACGTCACGCCCTCAACCCAGGGTGGAGATGAAGACGTTCTTGACGTCGCTGTACGAAGCCAGGGCCTCGAGGCCGAGCTCGCGGCCGAACCCTGACTGCTTCATGCCCCCGAAGCTGGTCTGCACGCGCACTGAGCTGTTGGAGTTGACCGAGAGGTTCCCGGCTTGGACGGCCCGAGCCATGCGCAGCGACCGTGCCGAGTCCCGAGTCCAAATGGATCCGGACAGCCCGTAGGGGGTGTCGTTCGCCAGTCGCACGGCCTCGGCTTCGTCATCGAAAGGAATGACGGCCATAACGGGACCGAAGATCTCCTCACGGGCCATGCGCCACGCCGGGTCGGCCGGAGCCACCACGGTGGGGGCGAACCAAAAGCCCGGTCCGGCGGGAACCACACCAGTGGTGCGGACCGGGACCGGTCCAGCCTCTGGGCCCATCCCCTCGGCCAGGAATCCCGTGACCACCGACCGGTGCGCAGCCGTGACCAACGGACCCATCTTGATGGCCGGATCGGTGGGATCCCCCACCGTCCACGCCGCCACTGCGTCATCGAGGTGCTCCAAGAACTCCTCCAGCACGCTGCGCTGCACCAACACCCGGCTGCGCGCACAGCAGTCCTGTCCAGCATTGGCAAACACCCCTCCGGGTGCGGCAGCCGCTGCTGCGGCCACATCGGAGTCGTCGAAGACCACGGATGCCGACTTTCCGCCCAACTCCAAGGTCACCCGCTTGATCGTTCCCGATGCCCGGGCCATCACCTCTCGGCCGACCTCCGTTGATCCGGTGAAGGCAACCTTGGCGACGTCGGGATGCTCGACCAACCTCGTTCCCACAACCGATCCTTTACCGGTCACCACCTGAAGCACGCCATCGGGAAGTCCGGCATCGAGGCCTAGTTGAGCAAGTCGCAACGCAGTCAATGGCGTAATCTCTGCCGGCTTGATCACGATGGCGTTGCCCGTGGCCAGGGCAGGGCCCACCTTCCAGGAGGCGATGGCGATGGGAAAGTTCCACGGGACGATGGCCCCAACCACTCCGAGCGGCTCGTGGAAGGTCATGTCAACCCCGCCGGCAACGGGCACGGTCGCACCCCGGTGCTTGTCGACTGCGCCCGCATAGAAGTAGAGAACTTCGGCAACCATGCCGACCTCATCACGACTTTCCGAAATGGGTTTGCCGACGTTGGCCGTCTCCAACTGGGCCAACTCTTCGAGATGGTCCTCGACCTGTGCGGCAAACCGACGCAAGAGACGGGCCCGGTCCGCCGGTGCCATCGCCTGCCACACCGGAAGCACCGCCTTGGCCCGTGCGACGGCGGCATCCGTCTCCTCGGTGCCGCAGATGGGCACCTCGGCCAGTACTGCCTCGGTGGCCGGATTGATGATGGTGGTGGTGTCAGTCATGTCGGTCTCCTCTGGCGGTGTCGGGGCAGTGTCGGGGGCGATGGTGAGTTCGGGGCAGTTTCGAAAGATGCAGTGTCGCAAGATGCAGTGTCGCAAGATGCAGTGTCGCAAGATCAGGCGTGCCACCTTGTTGGACGGGACGTGCCGTCATCGGTCAGGAAGCCGGATCGACCATCCGTCGGCGAGCGGCGTCGATCAGGCCAACAAACAGGCGAACGTCACCCGACTCCTCGGGATGCCATTGGACTCCCACGGTGAAGCTTCGGCCCAGGGCCTCGACCGCTTCGACAACGCCATCGTCGCTGCGAGCGGTCACCATCAGTCCTTCACCCAGTTCGTCGATGGCCTGATGATGGCTGCACAACACCTCGGTCCGATCTCCAAGCAGGCGTTGCACGCTGGTGCCTGGCTCGGTGGTGACGCCGACGGGGGCGAACCGGCCCGGGCCAGGTTGGTGATCGTCTGAGCCGACGACGTCGGGGAGATGCTGGACGAGACTTCCACCCAGAGCGACGTTGAGCACCTGGTGGCCACGACAGATGGCAAGCAGGGGAAGGTCACGCTCGAGCGCACCATCAATGAGGGCGAGCTCAAGGTCGTCACGGCGATCGTTGCGTCCCCCGTTCCGGGGATCGTCGACCTGGCCATATCGGTGGGCACCCACATCACCTCCTCCGATGACCACCAAGCCATCGAGTCCATCCAAGAGCCGAGGTGCGACAGACTCCGCTGCAGCCAGGTGATCAGTACCGGCTGCATCACTGATGGGTGACGTGTCCGGCGTCGATGTGGCGGGCAATGGCGCAAGGAGGACGGGCCAGCCGCCGGCTGCGGTGACCATGTCGAGGTAGACACCCGGCGTGAGGGCAGCATCTCGGTCCCATGCACCCCACCTGGTCTGCTGGCGATAGGTGGTGACGCCGATGACGACCGGGGCAGCAGGCACGTGCCCAGTATTCCATCGGCCCGGTCGACGAGAAGCCGCTGCTCGATGTCGCCGATGCACCGATGCACCGATGGTCACGTTCCGCTCTGCGTGCAGCGTCACCGGTGCATCTCACCTGTGTGCGCTGATAGATAAGGTCGCCAGACCGGTCGCTGCAGCCATCCATGCTCAAGACGGCCGGTCCAGACTTTCGGCAAACCGACGATCAGGAGAGACACGTGGGACGACTCGATGACAAGGTGGCGATCATCACCGGCGCCGGTAGCGGTATCGGTCGGGTTGCTGCGTCGTTGTTTGCCAGCGAAGGAGCCGCTGTAGTGGTGGCCGACGTAGTGGCCGACCACGCTGCCTCCGCCGTGGCCGACATCGAAGCGAGCGGCGGGCGAGCCATCGCGGTCACGGTGGACGTGTCCGATGAGGCCCAGATCCAAGCCATGGTCGATGCTGCCGTGTCGACCTATGGCGGCCTGCACGTGCTCTTCAACAACGCTGGCATCTTTCCCGACGACGACGGTGGCGTGCTCGACACTCCTCCCGAGACGTGGGCACGAGTCATGGAGGTCAATCTCAAGGGCGTCTGGCTGGGGTGTCGGGCCGCCGTCCCCGCCATGTTGACCTCGGGTGGAGGATCGATCGTCAACGTCGCCTCGTTCGTGGCCCTCATGGGTGCAGCCACTGCGCAACTGGCCTACACCGCCTCCAAGGGCGGTGTCCTGGCCATGACCCGTGAGTTGGCCGTGGAGTACGCCCGCAAGGGCATTCGGGCCAACTCCCTCTGTCCGGGACCGATCGAGACCCCACTGCTGGCCGAACTTCTGGCTGATCCGGCGCGCCGAGAACGGCGCCTGGTCCACATCCCGATCGGACGATTTGGCCGACCCGAGGAGATCGCCAAGGCAGCCCTCTTCCTCGCTTCGGACGAGTCGTCCTTTGTCACAGGATCGGCACTCGTCGTCGACGGTGGCATCACCGCGGCCTATGTCACCCCGGAGTAACTGACGCAGGTGGGGTGGACGGCGCCGTTGTGTTGGGCAAAGGTCTACCCATGCTGACGCTGGAGACCCTTCCCCATCAGATCACTACCGGTGAGATCCACACCGTGGTCGTCGCCTTCCCGGATCTCCAAGGACGCCCCGTGGGCAAGCGGGTCACCGGTCACTTCTTCCTGGAGCATGTCCAAGCACACGGCATCGAGGTCTGCGACTACTTGTTGGCCTGCGACGTCGACATGGATCCTCTCCCGGGGTACGCCTTCGCCAACTGGGACAACGGCTACGGCGATCTCTGTGCCGTCATCGATCCGCACACCATCCGACCCATTCCTTGGCAGCCGGGCAGTGTCCTCATACTCTGCGACCTCCTGACCTTGGATGGAGCACCCGTAGAAGTCTCGCCACGCCGGATGCTCCGTCGCCAGATCGAGCGGGCCGCCGAGCGGGGCTACACCGTCAAATGCGCCACCGAACTCGAGTTCTACCTGTTCACCCAGACCTACCTCCAGGCCGAAGCCGGCCGATGGCGGACCATGCCCACCCATGGATCCGGCATCGAGGACTACCAGTTGCTCCAGACCTCGCGCGAGGAGTATCTGATCGGCCAGATCCGCAACGACATGGTGGCGGCCGGTCTGCCCATCGAGTTCTCCAAGGGTGAGGCTGGACCGGGCCAGCACGAAATCAACATCACCTACGCCGATGCGCTCGAGACGGCCGATCGGCACCTGGTGTTCAAGAACGGCGTGAAGGAGATTGCCGACCAGCACGAGCGGTCGGCCACGTTCATGGCCAAGTGGTCGATGGACGCCGCTGGATCCTCGTGCCACCTCCACACCAGCCTGTGGGATGCCACCACCGATGCCCCGCTCATGGCACCAGACGATGGAGTCACCAGCACTTCGGGGTTCTCCAAGGTCGGGTCTCAATGGCTGGCCGGCCAGCTCCACGCAGCAGCCCAGCTGTCCTGGTGCTTCGCCCCCTACCTCAACTCCTACCGCCGCTACGTGCCCGACTCGTGGGCGCCCACCGCAGTGCTCTGGGGCGAAGACAACCGGACCTGCGGGTTCCGGGCCGTCGGCCACGGTGCCGGTCGGCGGGTGGAGAATCGCATTCCAGGGGCCGACGTGAACCCCTATATCGCTCTGGCTGCAGCGATCGCCGGTGGCCTCTGGGGCATCGATCACGGGCTCGAACTCGAACCAGCGTTCACCGGAAACGCCTATCGGACTCCAGGGGTGCCCAGCATCCCCACCACGCTTCCTGAAGCCATCGCCGGCCTGGAGTCGAGCGAGGTGGCAGCCGAGGCCTTCGGACCCGACGTCCACCATCACCTGGTCAACACCGCCCGCCAGGAGTGGGCCAAGGCCAACAACACCGTCACCGACTGGGAGTTGGCCCGGAACTTCGAGCGGATCTAACCGGTCCGATTGTTCAGTTGCCGTCAGCGTCGGGGCGGACGGCCGTGTCCCACCGTGGAGCGCGCATGACCCTGCTGGATGACGGGAGTAGGATGGTGGGCGTGATGGATACGGGACTCCTCCTTACCTGAACGGCGAACGCCACACTGCGTTCGCCTCGACCCCCTGTGCCTCCGGCCAGGGGGTTTTCTGTTGGCCACACCCGTAACCGCACCAGCACCTGACGCACCGAGGGAGACTCCGATGAGCGACCACGAGCACACGAGCGATGTCCACATGATCGATGCCGCCGACGGCACAGGCGGGCGCCGTCTTGCCCTCCCCTGCGACGTCTCGCCCATGCCCTTCCACCTCTACGGGCCCAACGTCCCGTTGGTCCTGGCCGACCGCACCTGGGCGGACCGCCAGTGCACCAAGGCTCCCGAGTGGGCCAGCGTCGACCTGCGCGACGGGAACCAGGCCTTGGTCGACCCGATGGACTCCGAGCGCAAACTCCGCCTCTTCACGACGTTGTGCGCCATCGGATTCAAAGAGATCGAGGTCGGCTTCCCTTCGGCGTCGCAGACCGACTACGACTTCCAACGGGAGATCATCGACGGAGGCCTCATCCCTGAGGATGTGACCATCCAGGTACTCACCCAATGTCGGCCCGAACTCATCGAGCGGACCTTCGAGTCGCTGCGAGGAGCCAAGCGGGCCGTCGTCCATTTCTACAACTCGACCTCGACGTTGCAGCGCCGCGTGGTGTTCGGACTCGATCGCCAAGGCATCATCGACATCGCCGTCGATGCTGCCCGCCGGTGCCTCGAGCACGAATCGTCGATCCCGGACACCGAGATCTTCTATGAGTACTCCCCCGAGAGCTTCACCGGCACCGAGCCGGAGTTCGCCGTCGAGATCTGCGAGGCCGTCATGGACGTCCTCAAACCCACCCCTGCCCGACCCCTCATCATCAACCTGCCCAACACCGTCGAGATGTACGGCCCCCAGGTCTATGCCGATGTGATCGAGTGGTTTGCCCGGACCATCAAGGACCGAGCGAGCATCCGACTCAGCGTCCATCCCCACAACGACCGCGGCACGGCCGTGGCCGCCGCCGAGCTGGCTGTGCTGGCCGGTGCAGACCGGGTCGAGGGCACCCTCTTCGGCAACGGCGAGCGCACCGGCAATGTCGACATCGTGACCTTGGCCATGAACCTCTTCTCCCAAGGCGTCGATCCCGCCCTCGACTTCAGCGACATCGACAAGGTGCGTCGGGTGGCCGAATTCGCCACCCGCATGCCCGTCCATCCTCGCCATCCCTATGCCGGCGATCTCGTCTACACGGCCTTTTCGGGGTCACACCAGGACGCCATCAAGAAGGGGTTCGAGGCGCTGGGTGACGACTACGAACGATGGGAGGTTCCCTACCTGCCCATCGACCCCAGCCACACGGGTCGAACCTACGAAGCCATCATCCAGGTCAACAGCCAGTCCGGGAAGGGCGGCGTGGCCTACCTCATGGACACCGAGCACGGCTTCGACCTGCCGCGGAGCCTCCAGGTCGAGTTCTCCAAGACGGTCCAAGCCATTACCGAGGATTCCGGCACGGTCATCGACCCCGGGGAGATGCGCGAGGTCTTCCACGCCACCTACATGCCCGAAGATGCCGGCATCCGCCTGCTCACCAGCGAGATGACCACAGGGGGCGGGCGGACCACCGTGACCGCACAGCTCCTGGTCGACGGCCAGCCCACCACGGTGATGGGCGAGGGGAACGGGCCGATCGACGCGCTCATCACCGGGCTGCGCTCAGAACTGGGCATCGTCTTCGAGGTGAAGGACTACAGCGAGCACGCCATGACCTCGGGTAGCGGTGCGTCTGCCGTGGCCTACGTCGAGGCCGAATCGACCGACGGACTCACCTGGTGGGGCGTGGGCATGGATTCGAGCATCCTGGATGCCTCACTCGCCGCTGTCATCAGCGCCGCCAACCGGGCGCCACGAATCTGATCCGTGAGGAACTGAACCGGGAGGGATCTGGTCCAGGAAGTTCCTTGCATCTCGAGGCCCAGACGAACTCACGGTTCTGAGTCCCCCGAACTGCACCTCTTGGGACCTGTCGGACGGTGTCACCCGCGGGTTACGCTCAGGGTCCCGCCGGGCTGGCACCCTGCCTGGCGTGCCAGAAGTCCAGCATCGATGTGACAAGGATCGGAGAGCCACGGTGTCAGCACAACCGACGGGGATCCTCCGGCGCCTGATCCGGTCGTGGCGTGAGTACGGCAAGCACGACGCCATCGTCCGAAGAGACGAGTACATCCTGGAGCATCTGGCCGGCCTTGACGCCAACGCCTTGGTGGTCAATGTCGGTTGTGCCACGGTGCGCCGGTTCGAAGCAGAATGCCCGGGCCGCTACCTGGCCACCGACCTGCGCGTCCTGCCCACGGTCGACTTCTCCTCGGATGCCACCCGGCTCCCGTTGGCCGACAATTCGGTCGACACCTTGATCACCCTCGAGATGCTCGAGCACGTTCCCGACCCAGGTGCAGTGGTCGCTGAACTCGGGCGTGTCCTCAAGCCCGGGGGCACCCTGTTGCTCTCCGTTCCGTCAGCCGTGCCGCGCCACGACACGCACGACTTCTGGCGGTTCACAGCCCAGGGGATCGCGGCCCTGTGCGACCCGGTCTTCGCACACGGGAAGGTCACCGTCTACGGAGGCACCTTCGAGACGCTCGGCTACTTGACCGCCTACTACGTGTCGCTTCTGCTGCACGTACTCAAGTTCCCCGGCAAGACGTTCCGTCAGTTCTTCCCCACCGTGGGGCGGGCCATCGACAAGCGTGCCGGATGGACCACCTCAACCAGTGCGCTGCACACCTTGGCCTTCGACCTGCTCTACGTGGGAACCGGGGCGGATACCACCGAGGCTCGCTGACTAACCCCGTCAAGGGAACGTCTCTCGGTTTCCAGATCCGTCAAGCACGCCTTCCGCTCAATGCTGCACGCCGCTCAACGCGGCACGGTCGTGATTGACATCAATCAGATCGATCACCGGTCGGCTTTGACCACCCAGGCTTGTGCCTGACGCCCAGAGTCGCCGTCGTCCAGGTCGAGGTTCGCTCCCTCGACACCCGATACAGGGGCTTGCCAGTTGACCGAGCGGGCCAACACCTCGCGTCCGATCACCTCGAACTGATCAGCCAGGTCGTCCAGGCCGACCAGGTGAAGTTCGATCCAGTCCGACACTTCGAGGCCGCTGGCCTTGCGAAGATCCTGGACGTGTCGGATGACCTCGCGGGCCAATCCCCGGCTGCGTAGATCGTCATCGAGAGCCAGGTCGAGGGCGAGCACCTCGGCTCCGTCACGAGACACTGCGAACCCTGATTGAGCCCGGACCCGCAGCTCGATCTCGTCTGCGCTCAGCTCAAGAGGTCCATCGGCCAATGGCACCACCACGGGCCGGCCGGCCGCAATCTCGGCGGCGGCGGCGGCACCGTCTACGGATGCCATGGCTCCTCGCAGCTCTTGGACCTGCTTGCCGATCCGGGGACCGAGCAGTTTGTAGTTGGGAACCAACTCATAGGCCAAGACATCACCCAGTTCGTCGGTTACCTCGACTCGGTCGACGTTGAGCTCGTCTTCGACCACACCGGCTGGCAGTGCCGGGCTGCCAGGCGGCAGGTAGACGAGGGCTCGAGCTAACGGTTGGCGGACCTTCATCGACGCCTCAGCTCGAGCGGCCCGTCCCAGCGAGGAGAGCCGACGGGCCAGGGCCATTGAGGCCTCGAGGTCGGCATCGATGAGCGAGGCATCGACCTCTGGCCAGTCGAGGAGGTGCACCGAGTCCGACTCGGCCGCATCCGTCAGGTCCCGCCACATCCGGTCAGCCAGGAAGGGCGTGAGCGGAGCCAGCAGACGGGCCAGGGTCGTGAGCACCTCATGGAGCGTGGCTTGTGCACCCAGCGAGTCCGACGGATCCGCACCAGGATCGGTGCGCCAGAACCGGCGGCGACTACGACGGACGAACCAGTTCGAGGTGTCGTCGATGAGCTCGGCAATGGCCGTGGCGGCCGGGAAGGGCTCGTAGGCGTCGAGCGACTCAGTCACCCGAGCCACGGTGTCATGCAAGCGCGAGAGCATCCAGCGGTCGAGCAGCGTCCGGTCGGCACCGGCTGGAACTCCAGCAGCGGCGGCGTCGAATCCATTCAGGGTGGCGTAGGTGGTGAAGAAGGACCAGGTGTTCCACAAGGTCAGCAACGAGTCGCGCATGGAAGCATCGATCACCTCGAAGCTGACTCGGGTCGGAGTCCAAGGCGAGCCTTGCGAGAACATCCACCAACGCAGCGGGTCAGCTCCCCGAGTGGAGAGGATCTCCCAGGGGTCGATGACATTGCCCACGCTCTTGGACATCTTGCGACCATCGGCATCCACGATGTGACCCAGGCACAAGACGTTGCGATACGGGGTGGCCCCGCGAACCAAGGTATTCACGGCCAGCAACGAGTAGAACCAGCCCCGGGTCTGGTCGATGGCTTCGCAGATGAAGTCTGCGGGGAAGACGAACTTGTCTTGTGAGCCTGAGGCTTGGGGAAAGCCCCACTGGGCGGTGGGCATCGATCCCGAGTCGAACCAGGCATCGATGACCGGTTCCACCCGAGTCATCACCGCGCCCTCGATGCCATCGCCAGCACAGTCAGCACACGGCACCGTCACCTCATCGATGGCCGGCCGATGAGGATCGGTCCCGGTGACATCGGTTCCGGCCAGATCGGACAGTTCGGCGAGCGAGCCCACGCAGGCGGTGTGTCCCTCGCCGCAGCGCCACACCGGTAGAGGGGTACCCCAGAATCGGTCACGTGAGAGGGCCCAATCCACATTGTTGGTCAGCCACTCCCCCATCCGGCCGTCTCGGATGTGCTCGGGATGCCAGCCCACCGTCTGGTTCTGAGCCACGAGATCGGCCTTGCGATCCGAGGTGCGGATGTACCACGACGGCTTGCCCCAGTAGAGGAGCGGCGTCGAGCAGCGCCAGCAGTGCGGATAGGGGTGGAGGTAGGGATGGCGCTTGACCAACAGGCCAGCAGTCTCCAGCCGGTCGTTGACCGTGGTGTTGGTCTCGCGCACGGCCTCACCAGCCAACCACGCCACGGCCTCGGTGAAGCGACCGTCGGGACCGACCGGGTTGAGGGTCGGTAGTTCGTTCTCTCGGCCCACTTGGCGGTCGATCTCACCGAACGCAGGGGCCAGGTGCACGATGCCGGTGCCCTCGTCAGCCTCGACGAACTCACCAGCCACCACACGCCAGCCCTCCCGGCCGGCATCGGCCGGAGCAAGGGGGAGATCGTCGAAGGGACGTCGGTAGCGAAGCCCGACCAGTGACGTGCCCGCCACGGTGGCATCAGCGCTGACTCCCTCGCCGTAGACCGACTCGACCAACGAGGTGGCCACGATGTCGTTGCCGACCAGGCCGTACTCGAGGTCGGGGCCGACGGCGGCGCCGGTGTTGGACAACAGCGTCCACGGTGTCGTCGTCCAGGCCACCAGGGCCAGACCTTGAAGCGAGTCTCGACCGAGTGCACGGCGCAGGGCGCCAGCCGCCTCGCCGTCGTCGAGCAGAGGGAAGCGGACATAGGCGGACTCGTCGTCGACGTCGCGGTAGACGTCGGGTTGGCCAAGTTCGTGACTCGACAGTGCGGTTCCACACCGCGGGCAGTAGGGGACGACCTTGATGTCTTCATAGAGAAGGTCCTGATCCCACAGGCTCTTCAGGTTGGCCCAGGTTGCCTCGACGTAGTCGGGGTTGAAGGTCCAGTAGGCATCGTCGATGTCGATCCAGTAGCCGATGCGTTCAGTGAGGTTCTTCCACTCCCCCACGTAGCTGCGCACCGACTCCTTGCAGAGCCGGGTGAATTCGGCGATCCCCACCTCTTCGGTGATCTGGCGCTTGGCCGTGATCCCGAGCTGCTTTTCCACCTCGACCTCGACAGGCAGGCCATGAGTGTCCCATCCAGCCTTGCGGGGTACTGCGTAGCCACGCATGGTCCGATAGCGACAGAACAGATCCTTGTAGACGCGAGCCCACACATGATGGAGCCCGGGCCGGCCGTTGGCTGTTGGTGGCCCCTCGTAGAACACCCAAGGCTCGGCACCCTGGCGAAGAGCAACCGAGCGTTCGAAGACGTTGTGCTCGGCCCAGCGGGCGAGTTCACCCTCTTCGATGGCAGTGAAGTCGACCTCAGAAGGCACGGGGCGGAACAACGGCGGAGTCCTGTTCGTCAGCGGGAAGGAACAGCAAGGAGTGCCTGGGTCGGTGCCAACAGGATGGACCGGAAACACGCCTGGCCGCCCCATCAGTCGGGCGAGGCTCCTGATACTACGACCCACGGCAAGACGGGCCGAATCTTGGGCACCAACACCACACAGTGCACCAGAGCCAGCACCGAGGTTGGGTCAGACTGGAACGATGGACCCATCGTTCCGTCTCGAAGGGCGCCATGTGCGGCTCGAGCCCCTGACCGTCGACCACGTCGATGGTCTGTTGGTGGCGGCCCTCGGTGACCGGTCGTCGTTCGGCTACACCCAGGTTCCCTGGGACAAGGGGTCGATGGAGACCTACGTAGCCAAAGCCCTGACCAAGATGGCCGAAGGCGATCACGTGGCGTTCGCCACCTGGTCGGTTGCCTTGGGTCGGGTGGTCGGCACGACCCGCTTCTACGACTTGGCCCCATGGGACTGGACCGAACTGTTCGCTGGTTCGGATTCCCTGTTGAGCGACGGGATTCCTCCGAGGGCCACCATCGGGTACACCTGGCTCGACCCAGCCGTGCAGCGCAGCCCGATCAACACCGAGGCAAAGCTGCTCATGTTGGACCACGCCTTCGATGCCTGGGGTGTCGAGGGAGTCCGCATCGAGACCGATGCCCGCAATGCTCGGTCCCGGGCGGCCATCGAGCGACTCGGCTGTTCCCTGGACGGCGTGCTGCGAGCGGACCGTCCTGCCAATGACGGCACGATCCGCTCGTCAGCCGTCTATTCGATGCTGGCCGAAGAGTGGCCTGCCCACCGCGCTCGCCTGGCATCTCGGCTCCAGGACTGACTCCAGCCGAGGCCGCCTTCCCATCCGACCGAGCTATCTCAACTGGCCGAACTTCCGCTGGGTTCGACGTTCCCGTTGTCTTAAGGAATGAGAACGCCACCCGATGAAAGCAGGCGGATGGCGGCAGGTGGCCGGCGATGGCTGGACCGCTACGGGCCTGGAGGACCAACAAACCCCGGGAATTATCGACTTTTGCCTTGTATCTCTACCTATTTAGTAGTTTACTAGGAAATGGTGGTGACAACCAAGAAACTCACGAGCGCCTCAGCGAATGCCACAGGTGCTCAAGATCCGCAGACGAACTGACGACATCGAGGGGGACCTATGAGAAAGCACACTGAGGAAACATCATCCGCACCGTTCCGGCGCCGTCTTGCCACCTTCTTGGCGGTGGCTGCCACTGCCCTGACCGCATCGGCGTGCGGAACGAGTGGTGCCAGCAGCCCAAGTGGCACGAACGGCTCGGCAGCGACACCCTCCCCCGTCACGGTCCGCCTTGGTTATCTGACCAACTTGACTAATGCATCGGCGCTCGTGGGTGTAGCCGACGGAACCTTCGTCAAGAATCTTCCGGCCAACGTGACCCTGGAGACATCGACATACAACGCCGGCCCCGCGGAAGTGACCGCCATGCTGGCCGGTTCCCTCGATGTTGCATTCATGGGTCCGAACTCGGCCATCACCGCCTACACCCAGGGCCAAAAGTCGATTCGGATCATTTCCGGGGCCACCTCGGGAGGTGCGGCCCTCGTGGTTGCTCCGTCGATCACGTCGCCGAAGCAGTTGAAGGGGAAGACCATCGCTACCCCACAGCTCGGCAACACCCAGGATGTCGCCCTCCGGACGTGGCTGACCAAGCAACACCTCACCTTTCCTGGACCTGAGGGTGGCGGCGGTGACGTCACCATCCTCCCCGAGGACAACGCCACCACCCTCGCCTCGCTGACATCCGGCGCAATCTCGGGGGCCTGGGTTCCCGAGCCATGGGCGACCCGGCTCGTCGCCGAAGGAGGTGGCCACATCCTGGTCAACGAGGCCTCACAGTGGCCCAATGGTCGCTTCGCCACCACGCTCTTGGTGGTGACCACCGACTTCCTCAATGCGCACCCGACCGTGGTGACCGACCTCCTCAAAGGCCAGATCGCCACGACGAAGGAGCTGAACACGTCGCCAGTCAAAGCTCAGGCCACTGCCAATGCTCAGCTGTTAGCCGTGACGGGCAAGGCTCTCAAAGGGAGTGTGCTCTCGACGGCCTGGACGGACATGGTCTTCACCAACGACCCGATCGCCACCTCGATCGTGGCCGACGTCTCGCACGCCAAGGCTGCAGGTTTCCCGACCACCAACATCAGCGGAATCTTCGATCTCGCCCCACTCAATAGCGTCCTTACTAGTCAGGGCCAGGCGCGGGTAGGTGGGGCATGACGATCCTGGCCCCCCGGCCACCGGTTGAGGCACGCCGAGCTGCGCCGGTCGTCGATCTGGCTTCGGTCACCAAGCTCCACGGCCATGGGCCTGACGCAGTGGTGGCATTGCAAGACGTCTCGCTGACTGCAGCATCCGGGGAGTTCGTGTGCCTGCTCGGTGCCTCAGGATGCGGGAAGTCGACTCTGCTCAATCTGGTGGCCGGATTCGACCAGCCGACGACCGGCGTCGTCACCGTGGGCATGCAATCTCCCGACCACGTCGATTCCCCGACTGGACGAGGCACCGATCTGGCCGGTGGATCAACGACGGCGATGCTTTTCCAAGATGCCAACCTCTTCCCGTGGCTCACCATTGCCGCCAACGTAGAGCTACCGATGCGCCTCCGAGGAGTGCCAAAGCGCGAACGTGAGGCCGCAGCACTCGATCTACTCGAGCGAGTACGTCTTGGCGGCTTCAGCACGAAGCATCCCCACGAGTTGTCCGGAGGCATGCGTCAACGGGTGGCCCTTGCCCGGGCGCTGGCCCAAGATGCCGGGCTCTTGTTGATGGACGAGCCGTTCGGCGCACTCGATGCCATCACCCGAGACCTCCTCCACGACGAGCTCGAGGCGCTCTGGATCGAACGCGGGTTCACTGTGGTGTTCGTGACCCACAACGTGCGAGAGGCCGCCCGCTTGGGTGATCGCATCGTCTTGCTGACCAGCCGGCCCGGGCGAGTGGCCGAGACCTGGAGCGTCGGGATCGAACGTCCTCGCCGCATCGACTCGCCAGAGATCGCTTCGATCGCCGCCACGGTCACCGACCGTCTGCGCATGGAGGTTTCCCGCCATGGCCATTGATACGCGTCCCACCCCGGTCATTACGACGCTCGACGATGCTCTGGCTGGGCTCGACGCCCTCGAACGAGCGAGCCGACCGCCCCGTGACCGACCGAGCCGACGGCTCTTGCGGGCTACGTGGCCGAAGTTCGCCACCTTGGCCTGCATCTTGGTCGTCTGGCAGATCGCCGTCTGGGTGCACTGGCAGCGCCACATACTCCAGACCCCGGCACATGTCGGCAGCCAGCTGGTCAGCCTCTTGAGTTCGTCCCTGTTCTGGCAGTCGTGCTGGGCCACAGCCCAACAGGCTGGCCTGGGCTACCTGTTGGTCATCGTGATCGGCGGCTTGGTGGGCACAGCGGTAGCCAGGATTCGAGTCCTGCGGTCTGCCGTCGGCTCACTGATCACCGGCATGCAGACCATGCCGTCCGTGCTCTGGTATCCGCTGGGCTACATGGTGTTCGGCCAGACCTCCAAAGCCATCATCCTCATGATGGTGCTCGGAGCCGCACCTGCAGTGGCCAACGGCTTCATCAGTGGCATCGACCAGGTTCCACCGGGCCTCGTGCGTGCCGGCCGTATCCTCGGCGCCCGAGGCATCGCCCTCGACCGCCATGTCATCCTGCCTGCGGCATTCCCGTCCATCCTCGGAGGCCTCAAGCAGGGTTGGGCCTTTGCCTGGCACGCGCTGATGGCCGGCGAGTTCCTGATCACCCTCACGCCCCTCAGCCTCGGTGGGCGGACCGTCAATGCCCTCAGCTATGGGGACTACGCCACGGTGGTCGCACTCATGGTGGTGATCGTGGCTGTCGGAATCGCCGTCGACGGGGTCTTCTCCTGGGCAGACCGGAATCTGCGCAGCCGATACGGACTGATTGAGGCATCTGCATCCTGATCGGTCGACACGACCGTCTCGCGGCTGCACCAGCACACACGCGGCACAGGCCGCTCAGGTCGCACAGGCGGCTCAAGCGGCTCGGGAGCCTCTGACACAATGCATACATGTACATCTCGGCAAAAGTGGACTACGGCGTGCGCGCCATGTGCACTGTGGCCGCCGCCGACGGCGCAGTCACTTCCGAGGCTCTAGCTCGGGCGCAAGGCCTACCGCCGAAGTTCCTCGAAGCCATCCTCAACGACTTGCGACGAGGCGGCCTCTTGACCAGCCAACGCGGCGCCGATGGTGGCTATCGCTTGGCTCGTGCCGCCGAGCAGATCAACGTGGCCGACGTCATCCGCCAGATCGACGGCCCATTGGCCGAGGTGCGAGGACTTCGCCCTGAGGCTGCCACCTACGAAGGTGCAGCCGAACAACTCCAAGCCGTGTGGGTGGCGGTTCGGGCCAGCCTGCGCTCTGTCCTCGAAGGAGTCACGATTGCCGATATCGCCTCAGGCGAACTCCCCCTGTCGGTCACTCGACTCACCGACGATCCCGACGCCTGGTTGTCGCGCTAGGCGCTGCTCGACGACGGCACGACGGACGCATCACGCTCGTCGTCCACAACCCTCCGAAAACTGCGAGGCCACTGGTGGCGCACCAGCACGACGTCGAGTTCAGCTGACCAGACGGTGATGGCAGCCCCGATGGTCAGCCACCAGATGAGCACGATGATGATGGCGAACGCCCCATAGAGCGTGGTGAAGTGGCGCAGTTCGTGGCTGACCAGCTGCGCACCCCCCACTTGGAGCAACGTCCAGCCGGCAGCGGCCACCACAGCACCCCGCCAATAGGAGCGATCCGAGTCGGGGATGGCGACGATCACGACGAAGGCGGACCAGAACATGGCGGCGTTGACCACGAACGTGGCACCTATCCCCACCCACGCCGATGCCGGCCCCATCCCGCCGAAGGCGCCGATGCCAGCAACCGTGCCGCCTGCGATGAATCCGAGCCCGATGATCACCAGGAACCCGATGGCTCGTGGCAGCCAGCGGAAGAAGTTGGGCAGGGCACTTCGGGGCACGTCCCACACTGTGGCCATCATGATCTGGGCATTTCGGCTCAGTCGGGTGGCTCCATAGAGGAGCCAGAGCAACAAAAACGCCAATGCGGCCACGTTGCCTCCCGACAGCCCCTTGATGTTCTTCTGCAGGTCAGTTCCGAGCACCGGGAACTGCCGGAGAACGGCAGCGGTGATGTCATGTTGGAGACCCACCTCACCGGACAAAAAGAGTTCGAGCCCGGTCAGCAACATCAGCAGCATCGGGAACACTGCCAAGAACGCGGTGTGGGCAATCAGCCCGGTCAGCCTGCTGCCACTGTCATCGGCGTACTTCACAGCCACAGCAACCGGAACGGCGGTGACCCGATGGCGCTGTTGGGCGGCGTCGAGACGGTCGACCTGCCCGGTAAGCCAAGCCGTGAGGCGCCCCCACCCGGTGGTCGTCGCAGGTGCTTCAGACTGCCCGCTTCTCGACTCGTCACCGGCGGATGCGTCACCGTCGGATGCACCAGCAGGCACGTCAGCACCTGCGGAGCTACCGATGTCGGAAGCGCCAAGGACAGCGGCTTGCGTGGCTGTTGGTGAGTTATCCCTCATCGGGTGAGCAACTCGCTTCGACCATGGACCTCGAACTCTCCCAGCAGTGATTGGCGGCCTGTGGCATCCAAGGGCACAAATCCAGCACCGTCCGACCGTTGTCCTGCCAGTGACCGACGCCAGACCGGGTCAGTCGATTCCCACCATCCCTGGCGCTTCAAGGACTCCTTGACGACCTTGCCACTGGCCGTCTGCGGCAACGCCATCGTGATCCGGACGAAGGACGGTGCCCACTTGGTGCCCAGATCGGACTGTGCAGCCAAGAATGAGGCAAACCTCTCAGGGTCGAAGGTGGTGCCGGGCAAGAGTTCGATGGCCGCCATGACCTGGTCTCCGGCCCGAGGGTCAGGAACTGGGTAGACGGCCACGGCTGCCGCCTCAGGCCAGCGGACGAGCACCCGCTCGATGGGTCCGGCCGTGAGATTTTCCGAGTCGACCCGCAACCAGTCGCCGCCTCGACCGGCAAACCAGAAGTTCCCGTCATCGTCTCGGTAGGCGAGGTCGCCGGTCCAATACCAACCGTGACGACTACGAGCCGCCGTGGCGTCAGGGTCGGCGTAGTAACCCTCGAATCGGCCGGTGCCCGAACGGTTGACGATCTCGCCGATGGCCACGTCGCCATTGATCAGTGACCCCGTAGTTGGATCGAATCTGGCTCGAGGACACTCGACCAAGGTGTCTGGGTCGACGACGGCGACGTCGTCGAACGGCTGGCCGAGGGACCCGACCGGAGTGCTGTCAGATCGGTTGATGGCCACGCCACCTTCCGACGAGCCATAGCCCTCAATCAGGGTGCAGCCGAATCGAGCCTCGAATGCCGCATGATCAGCCACGGACGCCTCGGTGCCAAAGCCGCGCACCAAGGTGCAGGAGGCATCGTCCGCCGATGGAGGGGTGGCCAGCACATAGGCCAATGCCTTGCCCACGTAGGTGAAGGTCGTGGCGCCATAGCGCCGCACGTCAGGCAGGAATCCCGACGCACTGAACTTTCGGGCCAGGGCAACGGTGCCGCCAACGGCAAGTGTCGGCCCCCACAAGACCATGAGCGCGTTGCCATGAAAGAGGGGCATCGTGCAGTAGGCGACCGATGTTCGGTCGTAGCCATAGGCGACGGCCGACCGAGTGGCGATCGAGGACAGTCGTCCTTGGGTGCATCGAACCGCTTTCGGCGTGCCCGTGGTACCCGAGGTGAACAGCAACAAGAACAGGTCGGCTGGACCAGGGCCCCACTGTTCGACAACCTCGCTCGCCACAGCGCCGAAACGCGCCCCCAGGCGCTCGGCATAGTCAGGACTGTCGATCACGAGGATCCGGTCGGCCGGCACCCCGATGTCGAGGCCAGCCAAGAGTGATGCCCCTTCGCTGTCGGTCACCAGGACGGCACAGTCGGTGCGACGGATGTCTCCGGCCAGAGCGTCGCCGCGGCGTGTCGAGTTGATGCCCACCACGACGGCCCGCGTCAGGGCGGCGGCCCCCAGCCAGAACAGGAACTCGGGAACGTTGCCGAGCAGGATGCCCACATGGGGCGGCCTGACCTCCCCCCGGTTGCCGAGGATCTCCGCGAGCCATGTCGCTCGGGCGGCCGACGCATCCACCACCTCGTCCCACGTCCACCGATCGTCTCCGGAAACGACAGCAACATGGTCGTCGCCGGCTCGCGCGCAGAGGAGGTCGGCGATGCTCGGAGTCCCTTCGGGATAGGTCGCCCCACTCACTGGTGGTTCCTCACCGACCCGACCGCAAGGGATGACCCCGTCCGGCCGACGTCGATTGAACGGCAGTGCTCACGTCCAAGACGCTACCGGCAGTAGCCCCTGTGGTCGCTGTGACGGCCGGCGGCCGCGCCTACCATCGGGCCCGCACCGACCGTCCAATCGGGAGGATGCCAGTTACGACACCCGGCGACGACGTCGGTACGACTCCCTGGTGCAGAGCGCCAGGACGAAAGGGAGCAGCATGGGACAGGGCAAGGTCGAGATCGACATCGCCGGATCGCCAGCCGACGTTTGGGCACTGGTCGGTGACTTCGGAGGCATCGCTGGGTGGATGCCGGGTATGGAGTCCTGCCGCCTCGAGGGAGATAACCGCATCCTCGATGCCATGGGAATGACCATCACCGAGAAGCTCGTGTCCAAGGACGACGGCGCCATGGCCATCACCTACAGCATCATCGACGGCGTGCCCGTCGACAGCCACGAGGCCACCATCACCGTGTCTGCCGCTGGTGAGGGAAGCCATGTGACCTGGGAAGTCGCCGCCACCCCTGACGAGATGTCCGACCTCATGGTCGGGGTCTACCAGGGTTCGCTCGATGCCTTGAAGGCCCACGTCGAAGGATGAGCTTGACGCCTCCCCCACCGGGTTCCCGGGCCGATGGCCCGGTCGACCCGGTGGGGGCAAGGTCCTACAACGTCGAGGCACGGTCTGACGCACCCATCGACGTGGTCTGGCCGCTGGTGGGTCACGCAGATCGCTGGCACGAGTGGTCCTTTCTCACCCGGACCGTCCTCGAACGCACCGGTGCGCCCCATCCCGATGGTGTCGGAGCACTGCGCCACTTCTCCTCGTTCGGTATTGGTTCACGCGAAGAGGTGGTGGCATGGAACCCACCCACCCACTTGGCCTACAAGATCGTGCGCGGCTTCCCGGTCCGCAACTACCGGGCGGACCTCACCTTGGCGCCCGATGACCGAGGAGGGACCCTCATCACATGGTCGGGGACCTATGACGTGAAGATCCCAGGCAGCGGCCCCGTTCTTGCCATCGTGCTCCCGCGGCTCATGCAGCACTTTGCCGACGCAGTGGCCACCTTCGCCACACAGCACCGCACCGGCTGAGCTCTGGTCCTCGACGGTCGCTACCTGATCCCTGATGACAGCTGGCGAGGTCCCGCATCCACTGGTGTGATGACCCGGTCACCACGGGGAACCCTTGAGTAATCGCGTGCACGTCAGGAACTGACCGATGCCAGTCGACGGGCCCGTGATTCGACCTCGGATCGGGCGTGGGCCCCATCCACCGTCAGACAGTGCCGGTCCGACACCACGGGCACACCGCCCACCCACACGTCGGTCACCAATCGACTCGAGGCCGACCACACCAGATGCTCGACCAGCATGCTGTCGTCCAATAACGGGACAAACGCAGGATCGTCGAGGCTTACGGCGATCATGTCGGCACGTGACCCCGGGGCCAGCACACCGAGATCTGGACGGCCCAACGACAGACCCGCTCCACGGGTGGCCAGGTCCAACGCTGCAGCTGCAGGCAGTGCAGCAGCATCGCCTTCGCGGAGGCGGGCCATCATGGCGGCCAGGCGGATCTCTTCCCACAAGTCGAGATCGTTGTTGGATGCCGGGCCATCGGTGCCGAGGCCGACCCGGACTCCCCGACTCATGAGTCCCATCAGCGGCGCCATGCCCGAGGCCAGCTTGGCGTTGCTCTGTGGGCAGTGGGCCACGGCGACATCCCGATCGGCATAGATGTCGAGGTCGCGTTCGGACAGCCAGATCGAATGGGCTGCCAGGACCCGACCGTCAAAGACCCCGTTGTCGGCCAGTACCTCGGTCACTGTCCCGCCGTGCTCGGCCACGAAGGCGTCGTCCTCACGTTCGGTCTCGGCGAGGTGGAGATGGAAGAGCGCATTGCGGCGCTGCGCCTCTTCGGCCGCTTCAATGAGCCCAGGCAAGGGGACGGTGTACGCGGCATGAGGGCCGAAGCCGACCTCGATCCGTCCCGCCTCGCCATCTCGTCGATCAGAGAAATCACCGATCGAAGCGATCGCCTCTGACCACCAGGGCGCACCTTGGTCCGTCTCCGTGAGCTGCAAGACCGCAGGCGTGATCAGGGCTCTGGACCCTGCAGCCACCACGGCATCGGCGAGCGCATCCTGAGCGAAGTACATCTCACACGTGGTGGTGACCCCAAAGCACAGGAGTTCTTCTGCCGCGAGCGTCATGCCCCAATAGACGTCCTCATCAGTGAGGTGCGCTTCTCGCGGCCACAGCACCTCACGCAGCCAGCGGAGGAGAGGGAGGTTCTCACCGGTCCCCCGGAACAGGGTCATCGGCGAGTGGCAGTGCGTGTTGACCAACCCGGGCAGCAAGGCACCTTCGACGGCGATCTCGCGCACCCCTTCACCTGTTGACCCTCGAAGTGACGACACCGGTCCCACACGCATCACTCGGCCTTCCGACACGTCGACTGCACCTGGCCGGAAGACGGTTCCCGGCACATCGCAGGGCACGACGGCATCGGCCACGAAACGCAGCGTCTCGTTCGGGGCACCACCGCATGGTGCACGGCCTGGTGCACCGCCTGGTGCAGGGCCTGATGCAGGGCCTGGTGCAGGGTCCGATGGAAGGCCTGAAAGGAGGCCTGATGAAGGGAGACTCGCTGCCATGGTCAAACCTTAGGACTCACCCAGCTGGTCGCCCATTTGGTCACCCTGGTCCTCAAGGCCATCAAGCACCTGAATTGCGCTCACTGCCAGGAGTAATGGGGCCACCACGCAGCGTCACAGAGGTTGTTTCCGGCGTTCGTTTCCCTTACTCTGCCCTTGTGGCCCATCAGATGGGTCACCCAGAAGGACATCTGGGCATCGGCTGACGTACCGCTCCACGCGGTAGCCGACCACCAAGGGACCGGCATTCTGGCGGGCAGTGCGAAGGCGAGGGGACGAAATCGATGAATGGGGAGCAGGTGACCGACGACATGGCTAGCATGGGCGCATTCGGTTCTGCTGTTAGCAGTTCCCGTTCCACCGAAGCCGTCCGTTCTGTATGCGGCGTGATGAAGACAACGGTTCTGTCTAGGTATCGAGGGGCTCGATAGATCATGACCAACTCAATGAAGCGAAACCCGAGGGGCGGGCGTGGACCGAAGGTGGTCCTCTACACGCTGGGCATCCTCATTGCCGTGATGGCGGGGATCCTGATCAAGACGACGGCGTCCTCGGACACCGCCAAGTCGGCGAAGCTCACGAGCTTCAGCCCACTGACCGTGGCGCCGATCTCGGACCAGTCGGCGGCGACGGGCGCAGCGATCGTTCCCTTCACCCCAACCGCAACGGACACGCAGACCGTGCCGTATCCGGTTGTCACATGGGCCGCCGAGAACCTGCCTCCCGGCATCACGATCCAGCACTCCACCGGGCTTCTGTCGGGAACCCCCACCCAGGCTGGCACCTTCGCCGTCATCGTGACGGCCAAGGACAACTCGCATCCCCCGACCTACGGGTCGACCCGGTTCACGTGGACCATCGGTAACAACGCCCCGATCATCACCCAGGTCGTTCCGGTCCAAGGTGACGGAGCTGGTGGCATCCGAGTGGTCATCTCTGGCTCCAACTTCCAGGGTGCAACCTCGGTCACCTTCGGAGACCTCGATGCCGGCGGTCTGACCGTCAACCACAAGAACAACAAGATCGTCGTCTACGCCCCCCAGCATGCTGCCGGGACGGTGGACATCCGGGTGACGGCACTCGGTGGCACCAGTGACATCACTCCGTCCGATGCCTTCACCTACTTGGCTCCCAAGGTCAACTTCGTGGCTAACAGCACCGGCTTGGTTGGTGGTGGCACCCATGTGCAGATTTCGGGTTCCGGTCTGACCGGAGCCACGTCGGTGAGCTTCGGAGGAGTGCCTGCGGTGCAGTTCTCGGTGAAGCGCCATGGCACCCTGGTGACGGCCATCGCTCCTCCTGGAGCCGTTGGGTCGGTAGGGATCACCGTCGTGACACCAGGCGGATCGACCGACTCCGGCGTCCACCGCTTCACCTATGCGGTGGCACCTCCCAAGACCCAGGTTCACAGGGTCTCGACCACGAAGAACGCACGGCTCGTCGTTATCAAGAAGTGACAACGGCGGCCCAAGGCCGCAGACAGCACCTCTGACAACACCCGATCGGCTAGCCGATCGGGTGTTGTGCGTTCCAGGGTCCGATCCACAGGGTCCGCAACCCAGAGCCCGATCCACAGGGTCCGCAACCCAGGGCCAGAACTACAAGGCCCGAACCACAGGGCCCGAACTTCAGGTGTCGTGCGTTTCAGTGCTT
>CAIQOJ010000064.1 GCA_903873395.1 uncultured Acidimicrobiaceae bacterium | reverse complement strand
GATCGCGGGGACGCCATGTTCACGACGAGCATGGCTCGCTATGCAGACCAGGTCCTCGAACTAGGAAGTCTCGACACGTACACCTGATGCCGTCGTGGGTGGGTCCGACGGTGAGGGGTGAGACCAGAAGATCCGGATAGCACGGCGGGCGTCCCCTGGGACCCGAAAACAGCCATGGTCGTCGCCGGGAGTTCGGTGGCTGAGGCGCTGAAGATCAGTTGGTCTTGGGTAGGGAGGCCGACGTCCACACCAAACCGATACACATCTCATCGGTCGATCCGTCACCCCAGGTGACGAAGTGCACCGGGGCCTTACGTAGGCGGGGGAGCTTCTGAGCCAGGGTGGCGTCATAGGTGCAGGTGACCTGGACCTTGTCACCCTTCGTTACGGCGATGGGGTGCTTGAGCAGATAGGCCTGCTGGTAGTCGAAGTTGTAGTGCGGGATGTCGAGGATGGTGCGTTGGCTCGGCGTCCCCGGGTTCAGCACCAACGAGAAACTCGTGCCCAGCAGATGCATGTGGGCCTGACTGCGCAAGATGTAGCCATCACTCCCCACTGTGCTGGTGCAGGTGGCCGTGCTTCCCGGGGAGGCCGTCGCCGGGTCATGACTGCACAGTCCCTCGATGCCGTTGGCCTGCTCGACTGCCGACGCACCGAACCGACTGGCCTGGTCGGCCAGCGAGGCATCTCGGGTGCACAGCGGCCCAGTCACGCCCGAGGGGCAGGGCACATCGGGTGGGGCCAGCGTGAGGCCGACTCGAAGCGGCTGGATCGCCTTGGTCATCGGCACGGTGCGCAGGGACAGCGAGTCCTTGACCGGCTTGGTGCCGGCCAGCAGGTTGTAGTGGACCTGCATGATCACCAAGCTGCCGGCCGGCAGGGGGATACCAGTGCCAGCGGGCATGACGTCGGCGCCGTGTCCCGGGGCCCACACCGCGAGGTAAGGAGACTGGAGGAACTGGGCCAGCGTCGTGCCCGGCAGGGCAGCCTCGCCGAAACAGGTCCAACTCGTGCCGATCGAGTGCTTGTGCCGAGCGATCTGGGCGATGTTGGGCGGGACGAGAAAGAGTGCTGCGTGATGGTCCTCGATGCTGCCCGGGCGGAACTGACTCGACGTGATGTATGCACTCTTGGTGACATGGGGATCCAGCACGGTGCAGTGGTAATCGTCCGTGCTGCCAGCCTGGGCCTTGGGCTGGTAGGCCTTGGCCACTTGGAGATTGATCGTTGTCGTCGACGGCGTCGATGCGCCTGCCGAGGCGACAACCACTCCAATTGCCCCCGCCATGACGGCGACAGCCACGACCAGAACCGTTGTGCGAGCCCCCCAGCGCATGCCAAAACCCTACCTGGCGTATCAATGGCGTGCGAGGTCGGGCCGAGGTGCAAGCCAGGGGCAAGGCTCGAGGCGGGAACACAGCGTCGGGAACACAGCGTCGGGAACACAGTGGCGGGAACACAGTGGCGTCCTGCGCTGTTGAACTCCCCAGTCCACTTCGGCCAGCCGACCCAGGAGGCACCCATGGACACCGCGATCGAACTCGGACTCGACACCTTCGGCGACGTCACCGTGCGGCCCGATGGCACGCTCACCTCGCAGGCACAGGTGATCCGTGACGTGATCGACGAGGCCGTGCTGGCCGACGAGCTAGGTGTTGATTTCATCGGACTGGGCGAGCACCATCGGGACGACTTCGCCATCTCGACTCCCGAGACGGTGCTGGCCGCCATCGCAGCTCGGACCACCACTATCCGGCTCGGTTCGGCCGTGACGGTCATGAGCTCTGACGACCCTGTCCGGGTCTTCCAGCGATTCGCCACCTTGGATGCCATCTCCAGCGGCCGGGCCGAGGTCATCTTGGGTCGCGGGTCGTTCACTGAGTCCTTCCCTCTGTTCGGCTACGACCTGCAGAACTACGAGCTCCTCTTCGAGGAGAAGGTCGGCCTGTTCGCCCAACTGCTCCGCGAAGAGCCCATCACGTGGGAAGGGCACACCCGTGCGCCGCTGGCCCAGCAACGGGTCTATCCGACGACCGAGTCTGGTCATCTCAAGACATGGATCGGCGTGGGAGGGAGCCCTGAGTCAGTGGCTCGGGCTGCCCGGTTTGGCTTCCCGCTGATGATCGCCATCATCGGAGGTGAGCCTGCCCGCTTCCGTCCCTTGGTCGACCTCTACCACCGAGCCCTCGATGCGTTGGAACGACCCCGCCTTCCCATCGGTGTCCATTCACCTGGCTACGTGTCTGACTCCGACGAAGGTGCTGGCGAGGAGCTGTGGCCCCACATGAAGGTCATGCGTGACCGCATCGGAGCTGAACGCGGCTGGGGTCCCATCACCCGAGCCGAGTATCACCAGAGCCTCGGGCCGAACGGCTCGTGGTATGTCGGTTCACCTGAGACGGTGGCCCGCAAGATCGCCGCGACCATGACGATGCTCGACCTCGACCGGTTCGACCTGAAATACAGCGCCGGCCATCTGCCTCATGACCTCATGATGCGGAGCATCGAGCTCTACGGCACCAAGGTCCTACCCATGGTGCGAGACCTCCTGGCCTGAGGGGGTCACCGACGCTGGCCAGGACTGGTGTCCTGCGCAGCGGCCGTTGCTTTATCGGCGGAAACCACCGGTTCATCGGCGGAAGTCGCTCGGAGTTCGTCTCGTCAGATTCCCGACGACCAACTGCCCGTTCGTCGCCAGCCACGTGATCGAGGTCCTAGCCGAAGTCGAGATCATCATCGTCTTGCGACTCGACAACGGTCAGGCGGCCTCGGCGGTCTTCTTCGATCCGATGCCGCGGATTCCCTTTGCAGTACCAGGTGACCGTTGGACCAAAGTCCGGCACACACCCGCCCAAGACGACCTCGCCACGTTCCTCGGCCTCAAACAATTCGGACCCGGGCATGCCGTAGATAACGGGGATGAACTCAGCCCCACAGGTTGGACACGTCTTGGGCTTCGCCTTCTTCGGCACTAGGCAACCTCCACTGGTTTGGCACGCGGCTTGCTTTCTGAAGGAGCGGGTCAGATGGACCCACCACCCGCGATACCCGTGCGCGATACCCGTGCGCGATACCCGTGCGCGATACCCGTGCGCGATACCCATGGACCGCCAAGCCGTTGCTTCATCGTCGCGTAGGGGTGTGACACGGCACCTCGTCGGCGGGGAGCCCAATGGCCTGGCACCTCGCTGAGGCGATGGACGGGCGGCCTCAGGTTCGGCATGCCTTGGCCAACCTGGGCGATAGGTGACCTCGACGTGTTCTCACCGCGTGGTTCCTCCAGCACGGTTCCCACTGGGCCTGGACCAGCGCACAAGCACGATGTGACACCGGGTTGCTAAAGTGCCTGCAGTTACAGTCATCTTGACTATTACAGGATGACACGAGCAGAAACGGCGGATTGCCCATGACCTTCCTGGCTGACCTCATCGCCCCCCTCAACCACGTCCTCTTCACCATCGGCAACGACCAGGTGACAACGGCGGAGCTCCTCGGTTTCATCACCGGACTCTGGTGCGTGTGGCTCACCGTCAAGGTCAAGATCGGCAACTTCCCGGTGGGAATCGCCAACTCATCCTTCTTTTTGGTCCTCTTTTTGGCCGCCGGCCTCTACGCCGATGCCGGGCTCCAGGTCGTCTACATCGTGCTCGGCTTCGTCGGCTGGTGGCAATGGCTGCACGGTGGACATGACCACACCCGTCTCGATGCTCGCTGGGCCAGCAGTCGCGAGATCATCACCTTGATCATGGCGGTGGTGCTCATCACCTGGGGACTCACGGTGCTGCTTGGACACGTCAACGACGTCGCTCCCTTCTGGGATGCGTTGACTACGGCGCTGTCGCTGGCCGCCCAGTGGCTGCTGAACACCAAGAAGGTCCAGACGTGGTGGTTCTGGATCGCTGCCGACGTGATCTACATCCCTCTCTATGGGTCCAAGCACCTGTGGCTGACGTCTGCCGTCTACGTCGTCTTCCTGGCCCTCTGCGTCCGGGGCCTTGCTGCCTGGAGGCGGGCGGCAACAGACGAAGTGCTGCCGGTGACGGAGCGGACCCTGGAGGCAGCATGACGCTCCCAACGGTGGCATCCCACCGTCACGGCGTCGTGGTCGGCAAGTTCTACCCACCCCACCTGGGACACGCTGATCTGATTGAGCGTGCTGCCGCCGTGTGCGACCGCGTGACCGTGGTGGTTGCTGCCTCGGCTGTCGAGACGATCCCGTTGGGAGATCGGGTGCGCTGGCTGGCATGGCACCACGCCGTCACGCCACACGTCACAGTGGTCGGCGCTGTCGACGACCACCCGGTCGACTACGACGACCCGGCCATCTGGGACCTACACATGGACGTCTTCATCTCGGCCATTGCCGAGGTCGCCCCCGGGGTGCCCGTGGATGCCGTCATCACCGGAGAGGACTACGGAGACGAACTCGCTCGACGGCTGCAGGCGGAGTCGATCCGGGTCGATCGCAGCGTGACCGGCCACAGCGGCACCGCAGCCCGGGCTGACCTGGCTGGTCGGTGGGCGACGCTCATACCGGCAGCCCGCATGGGTCTAGCCCGACGCATTGTGGTGGTCGGGGCCGAATCCACCGGGACGACCACCTTGGCCACAGATCTCGCTCGCCACCTCGACGTCCCCGTGGTCGCCGAGTACGGACGGTCGTGGTCAGCGGCCAAGTTGGCAGCTGCCCGCCAGGAAGCGGCCGCGTCCGGACTGCCTGCACCCTCCTTCGAAGGACTGACATGGACGAGCGACGAGTTCACCCAGATCGCCTCGGTGCAGCAGGCGGCCATGGATCGCGTCGCCGAGGCGCACGCCCTCGTGGTGTCCGACACAGACCCCCTAGCCACCAGCGTGTGGCACGACCGCTATGTGGGCGGATCCCACCAGGCCGCCCTCGACATCGCCCGGACCCATCCGGCCCATCTCTACTTGTTGACCTCGCCCGATGGCGTGGCCTTCGAGGACGACGGACTACGAGATGGCGAACACCTTCGGGTAGACATGACCGAGATGTTCTCCACCTCCCTTGACCGTCAGCCTGCTCCCTGGGCACTTCTCGAGGGCAGTCGGCCCGAGCGCCTAGGGCGAGCACTGGCCCAGGTGGCACTCCACGCCAGGCTTCCCCACCTGGCCGACCCCCTCGGATGACGACTCGTCCCCGGCCCCAAGAAGGCGACCTGGCCCCGCCGGAGTATGACCCACACGCCTTCCCCCCCTTTGCTGTCACGGTCGACCTGGCCGTGCTGACTGTGGCCGCAGGGGCCCTCCAGATCCTCCTCGTCCAGCGCGACGAACCTCCTTTCCAGGGCGCATGGGCCCTGCCCGGCGGATTCGTCCTGAAAGACGAGTCCGTGGAGGAGGCGGCTCGGCGGGAGTTGGCCGAGGAGACCGGCCTGTCAGACACCACCATCCACCTTGAACAGTTGGCCACCTACGGCGCACCGGATCGCGACCCGCGGATGCGGGTCGTCTCCGTAGCCCACGTCGCCCTCGTCGCCGACCCTCCCGAGCCCGTGGCCGGTGGCGACGCGGCCGCCGCCCGCTACTGGCCGCTCGACGACCTCGATCTTCCCGGGCCGAGGGCCGGTCGCCGACGCCACGATCTGGTGTCACTGGCCTTCGATCATGCCCAGATCGTTGCCGATGCCCGGGAGCGGGTTCGAGCCAAGCTCGAGTACACGACCTTGGCCACCGCCTTCGCCCCTGAGCCGTTCACGCTCTCTGATCTGCGCCGGATCTACACCGCTGTCTGGGGCACCGAGCCGGATCTGGCCAACTTCCGACGCAAAGTCCTCTCCGCTACCGGCATGGTCGTGCCCGAGGACGGTGCCCGTCCGTCGGGAGGCTCCGGGGGCAGACCGGCCCAGCTCTATCGCCGAGGACCGGCCGTCGATCTGCGTCCGCCCATGTTGCGAGCTGACGTGGCCGAAGTGAGGACCTGAAGCAAACGGACCCCGGCAGCCGCCTTGCCGAGCGGGCTGTACGTACTCCACCGCCTGTGGTCTCTTGAGGTCTACGGTGCACGTCGTGACCCCTGAGGCCGCCGCACTGCCCAATCCCGTCGACTTGCTGAAGAGCAAGATCTACATCGTCGCCTTGCTCTTTGCCGCGCTGATCGGCATACCGATCGCCTTTCTCGCCTATCTCTACCTCGCAGCGGTCAGCAAGGGGCAGACGTGGTTCTACGACTCGCTCCCGTCCGCTCTCGGGTTCTCCCACACGCCGACCTGGTGGCCGCTTCCCGTCATGGCCGCTTGCGGTCTGATCGTCGGTGCCTCCATCCGCCACCTGCCTGGGACGTCGGGGCACGAGCCCTCACGTGGATTCGTCATGGAGGGCAGCCCTGGAATCGCCGAACTTCCAGGGGTCTTGGTGGCCTCCTTGGCCACCCTGACCATGGGCCCAGTCCTCGGCCCCGAGGCTCCGCTCATCGCCCTGGGTGGTGGTTTGGCGGCGTGGGCGGTCCATGCGGTCAAGCGTGACGCACCGGCACAGGCGGCCATGGTTATCGGGGCAGCAGGCAGCTTCGCTGCCGTCAGCACCCTGCTCGGCTCACCCCTGGTCGGAGCGTTCCTTCTCATGGAGGTGGTCGGAATCGGCGGACCGCTGCTCGGCGTGATCCTCGTGCCCGGCCTGCTGGCCGCCGGGGTGGGTTCCCTGATCTTCATCGGCATGGGCGACCTCACCGGACTCGGGACGTTCTCACTCGGCATCCCCAGCCTTCCTTCCTTCACCTCGGTTACCGGGACCGAGTTCTTGTGGGCGACGGCCATCGGCCTGCTGGGCGCACTCCTCGGCTCCGCCATCAAACAAGGTGGGCGCCTGCTGCAGCCGATCGTGGCATCCAAGCGTCTGATCTGGACCCCGGTGGCCGGTCTGGTCATCGCCGCGCTGGCCATCGTCTTCGGTCAGCACTCAGGCCACAGTGCAACCGAGGTCCTCTTCTCGGGCGAACAGGCACTGGGCGGATTGGTTCAGCACGCCTCGACATGGTCCGCCGGTGCGTTGGTCGCCCTGCTGGTCTGCAAGGGCCTGGCCTACGCCATCTCCCTCGCCGGCTTTCGAGGCGGACCGGTTTTTCCCGCCGTGTTTCTCGGCACGGCCATCGGCGTCCTCATGTCGCACCTGCCAGGACTGCCGCTGGTTGCCGGCGTGGGTATGGGCATCGGTGCGATGACCGTGTCCATGCTCGGACTACCCCTCACATCGGTGCTTCTCGCCGCCTTGCTGCTGGCCAGCGACGCCACCGACCTCATGCCCCTGATCATCGTCTCGGTTGTCGTGTCCTATGTCGCCTCGGCGCGGTTGACACCGTCGGGACGTGTGGGCGAGGCCGAGCCGACACCTGTGCCAGCCGCCACCTGACTCGAGTCAGGCTCCGCTCGGCGTCACCCGTGTGTGGCATCCACGCTGACCAGCGAGGCCAGGCGCGCCCCTCGGTCCAGTTCACCTTTGCCGATCCGACCCGAGAGGTTCTTTTCGATGTGCCCGTCGACCTGCCCGCGGGTCTGGGACTCTGGGTCAGGTCCACCGCGGCCCAACTGCACCACGTCGGCGTCTTGCTCGTTGGAGCCCGACGATCACTGGCAGTCCGGCGCCATGCTGAGCCCTCGGGCCGTCTCGCTCGCTGACGTCCTTGTGCGAGAGAGCAGAAGCCGCCTGTGCAACGATGCTCTGGACCACAGAAGGAAGGTGCCGTGAACTGGAAGATGCCACCCGAGTGGGACCGTCACGCGGCGACATGGATGGCCTGGCCCACCGAGGGCCCGAGTTCAGCCGACCTCGACGAGGCCGGCCTGGCCAAGATGCGGTCGGCCTGGGCTGACGTTGCTCGTGCCGTCTCCCGGTTCGAACCGGTGCGCATGGTCGTGGATCCAGGCGATGTCGCGTCGGCCACCGAGCTTCTGGGGCCATCTATCGACCTCGTACTCGTCCCTCTGGACGACAGCTGGATGCGGGACATGGGACCGACCTTCGTCCTCGACGGCGAGGGGCAGGTGGCCGCAGTCAGTTGGGTCTTCAACGGCTGGGGTGCGCAGAGCTGGTCGACATGGGAGAAGGATGCCTTGGTGGCCGACGCCGTCGCTGAGGCTGCTGGTGTTGCCGTCATCTCCTCGTCCATGGTCAACGAGGGTGGAGGAATCCACGTCGACGGTGCCGGAACAGTGCTGTTGACCGAGACCGTCCAGCGGGGCGAAGGACGGAACCCCGGGTGGAGCCGTGCCGAAGTCGAAGCCGAGTTGGCGCGCACCATCGGCACGTCCCGGGCCGTCTGGATCGACCGTGGACTCACGAGGGACTACGAAGAGTTCGGGACCCGGGGCCATGTCGACATCGTCGCCGCCTTCGCTGGACCCACCACTCTCTTGGTCCACGATCAACGCGATCCTTCGCATCCTGACCACGAGGTGACCGGCGAGGTGCTCGAGGCCGTGTCCCTACTCGAGGGCATCGACGTCGTCCGGGTTCCCGCTCCGACGGTGCTCCACGATGACCGAGGCTGGGTCGACTGGAGCTACATCAACCACTACGTGGTGAACGGCGGCGTGGTGCTCTGCAGCTTCGATGATCCCAACGATGCCGTCGCCGCCGAGATCCTTGCCGCCTGCTATTCCGATAGGGAGATCGTGGGGGTCGATGCCCGGCCGATCTTCGACCGGGGTGGCGGCATCCACTGCATCACCCAGCAACAACCCCAGTCGTCGCGTCCTGCTCGTCCGATCCCTACGCCCTGACCACCATGGACCTCACTCCGACCGAGACCGACCGCCTGCTCCTCCACCTAGCCGCCTCCTTGGCTGGTAGTCGTCGAGCACGCGGACTCCTGCTCAACGTTCCCGAGACCATCGCCTTGGTCGCCGACGCCGTGGCCGAGGCCGCTCGAGACGGCAAGACGGTCGTCGAAGCACGGGAAGTAGGGCGATCAGTTCTGGGCCCGGACGACGTGCTCCCTGGTGTCTCTGACATCGTCACCCAGGTCCAGGTAGAAGCGGTCTTCTCTGATGGCTCCCGCCTCGTCACCGTGCCCGACCCGGTGGGTGGTGGTCATCTCGGCGACGATGCCCCCGGGGCCATCATCAGCGCGGACTACGGCCACCTTGACGATCCCGACGTCGACACG
>CAIQOJ010000063.1 GCA_903873395.1 uncultured Acidimicrobiaceae bacterium | reverse complement strand
GCCTCGCTGCTGCCCGTTGCTGGGCGGGCCTCGCTTGAGCCCGTTGCTGGGCGGGCCTCGCTGCTGCCCGTTGCTGGGCGGGCCTCGCTGCTGCCCGTTGCTGGGCGGGCCTCGCTTGAGCCCGTTGCTGGGCGGGCCTCGCTTGAGCCCGTTGCTGGGCGATCAGGCGGTGAGGGCGCCTTCGACGCCGGCGGAGTGGCCGCCGGGGTGTCCGGCGTCTGGCCGGTCGATGTCTCTGACATGGAGATCCCTTCTACAACTGTTCACAACGCACGCTCCAAGGCGTACGTGGCGCGGCCGGCGGGGTCATCCCGACGCCGGAGCGGCTCCTCACGGAGCCCATCGCGCTCGATCCATTGATGTGTCCTGCATGCCCGGTCGAGGACCGGTAACCCGTTGGGGTGGCCTTCGGCCGACCCGTCATCCATTGGTTGCGATGCTTCGTCCCGCTGGGTGGCCATGGCGGCCAGACCAGCGACCAGTTCGCCAGGGCGCACGCCCCGGGGCTGGGTGGCCAACTCGGCCATGATTCCTACTGTCCGACCACTCGGATCGATCTCCTGATCGACAACGGTGTCGACCATGGCCAGACCAAGGACCGAAGGTCGAAGGTCGTCGATTACCTTCTTGCCTTTGCGTTCGCGTTCGATGAGGACGTTGTCGGCCCGGAGCATGGCATCGATGAGCTCGTGCAGTTCGGGCCGCGAAACGCCAGCAAGACGCATCGTCCACGAGCACGACGTGATGTGCTCCTGGAGCGATCCGATCCGCCCCTCGGCAACCACGGCCTCTTCGATCACGATGCCATCAGGCAGTAGTGGCCCGAGGAGATCGGGCAGAGCCTCGAGATCGACCGACGCCGTCTCCGCCCTCGAGTCGTCAAGGACGACATCGAGGTACTCGGCGAGAGATTCCGCCCCAGTAGGCAGGGCAAGACCGAAGCTGAGTTGCGGCCGGGGTGAGAATCCCTCGGTGTAGGCCAAGGGAAGCGAGGCGCGCCTGAAGGCTCGCTCCCACATCCGTGCGACATCTCGTTGCCCGGTAAACCGGAGCTTGCCGACCTTTGCGAAGCGGAAGCGAATCCGCACGTCAGGCACTCCCCTCCGCGGCCAGGGTCACAGCCGTCCCGCCCGGCGCTGCCGGGGCGGCACCGGATGGCGCCGCAGCTAGGAATCGTACCGGCACCTGTCCTCCGGTGGAGAGATCCTGCCCGGTCCCTTGGCTCCCACCCGCAGGGGGCACAGCCGAAGCGACCACATGCTCGACCCCGAAGCCCGTGCAGGCCCCGCAGTCGTAGCACGGCGTCCATCTGCAGTCCTCGAGGCCGTGTTCGGCCAACGCATCCTTCCAGTCCTGCCACAAGAAGTCGCGATGGAGGCCCGCTGACAAGTGATCCCAGGGCAGGACGTCATCCTCGCCCCTATGGCGATAGGCGACATCCTCCAAGGACATGCCATGGGCCTCGAGCGCCGCGGTCCACAGGGCGAGGTCAAAGTACTCGGACCACTCCTGAAATGTGCCGCCATGGCGCCAGACGTGCTCGATGACGGCCCCGATGCGACGATCACCTCGGCTCGAGATCCCTTCGGCGGCGCTGGCCTTAGGGTCATGCCAGCGAATGGTGAGCCCTCGCACCGGCCGGGCTGCGTCGCGGAGCAGGTGGACTTTGCGAGTCAGCTCTTCGATGGTGTTCTGGCCGAACCATTGGAATGGCGTCTGGACCTTGGGGACGAAGCCACCGACCGACGCGGTCACGGTGACCCCTTTGTGGTAGCGACGACCGATCTCCACACATCGAGATGCCAGGCGCACGATCCCCAACGTGTCTTCGTCGGTCTCGGTGGGGAGTCCGATGAGGAAGTAGAGCTTTACTCGCTTCCAACCCTGGCTGAATGCTGCGTCAACTGCTGCATAGAGATCCTCTTCTCGGATCAACTTGTTGATGACCTGGCGCATCCGCCATGTTCCGCCCTCGGGGGCAAAGGTCAAACCAGTGCGCCGAACCCGCTGGATCTGGGCGGCCGTGCCCACGGTGAACGCATCCACCCGCAGGCTCGGAAGGCTGACCGACACCTGCCCCGAGCAGGAGGGATCGTCGATGATCGACGTCACCGTTGGTTCGATGCCGGAATAGTCCGCGCTCGACAGCGACGTCAACGCGACCTCGTCATACCCGGTGCGATCGAGTCCCGAACGGACCATCGTGCGGACCTGTTCGGCCGGGCGCTCCCGGACCGGGCGGGTGATCATGCCTGCTTGGCAGAACCGACATCCCCGCGTACACCCACGGAACAGTTCGACGTTCAGACGGTCGTGGACCACCTCGATGAGGGGCACGAGCTGTTGTTTTGGATACGGCCAAGCCCCGAGATCGGCAATGGTGCGCTTTTCGACCCGCTCGGGCGTCTCGGGGAACCGAGGGGTGATCGCAGCCAGCCTGCCACTGGTCTCGTCATAGCTCACGTCGTAGCAGGACGGGACGTAGACCCCAGGCACCTGAGCCAGGGCCCGCAGTAACGCCTGGCGGTCTGTCCAACCCCCATCGGGGCGCCGGAAGGTTGCGAGCACATCGTTCAGTTCGCCCACCACTTCTTCGCCATCACCGAGGACTGCGCAGTCGATGAAGTCGGCCAGAGGCTCGGGGTTGAAGGCGCAGTGGCCGCCCACGATCACCACAGCATCCTCGTCGGTGCGTTCCTCGGCATGCACCGGGAGTCCAGCGAGGTCGATCAGATTGAGCACGTTGGTATAGACGAGTTCGGCCGAGAGATTGAAGGCGATGACGTCGAACTCGGCCGCCGGGCGGTGACCCTCCAGAGAGAAAAGTGGCACGCCAGCGGACCGCATGGCTGCCTCCATGTCCACCCACGGCGCATAGGAACGCTCAGCGGCAGCGTCAGGGCGCTCGTTCAAGAGTTCATAGAGGATCTGCAGGCCCTGGTTGGGCAGTCCGACCTCATAGGTGTCGGGATACAACAACAACCACGAGACCACACCGGGGCCGTGTTCGGGTTGTTGAGCACCGAGCTCGCCACCGATATAGCGGGCGGGCTTGGTGACATGAGCCAACAGGGGCTCGACCTGAGTCCAGAGGGATGTCATCCCCGGAGATCCTACGCCCTGGTCCGCCAGTCACACGCACGCCGGGTCCGTCGGTTAGCGCTGGGCCTTCCTCGCTACCGACGCATCCGACCTAGGCGCCTGGAGACACCGGCGCCAATGGCACGTTGTTCCGTGCGGTTTGGGAGTCCGGAGGGAGCATCGGTGGGCCGATGGGATGGGTGGCCAGATAGGAGAAGACGTCCCGAACGACAGGGGCGGCGGCCGTTGCCCCGAATCCGGCCTGGTCGATGACGCAGACCACCACATACTGCGGGTCGGCGGTCGGTCCGAATCCGGCGAACCACGCCGTCGGCTCCTTACCCGCCACCGTGTCCGCCGTCCCCGTCTTGCCGGCCAGTCCACCGGGGAAGTTGAAGCCCTTGAACGTCCCATACGCCGTGCCATTCGGGCTCTGGACCACACCCTTGAAGCCAGTCAGGAGCGCTTGGTAGTTGGCCGGCGACAGGTTGACATGCCCTAGGACCTTAGGAGTGTTGCGCAGCACCGTCTTGCCGTCGGACGACACCACGCCAGCGGCTATCTGCGGGGCATACCGGGTACCACCGTTGGCGAAGGTCGAATAGCCAACCGCCTGCTGAATCGGCGTGATGAAGGTGCCCGCCTGCCCGAACGCCATCTCGATGTTCTCTCCGGTGTACCAGGTGGAGTTGGGGAAGGCCTTGGGATTGAGGGCGTGGAGCTTGACCCTCACCGCTTGGCTGTCCACACGACCCTTGACCTCACCAGGCAGGTCGACGCCGGTGAGCTGACCCAGGCTGTACTGGGCGGCCTGGTCCTGGATGGGCGTCGGGCCGTATTGGGACTGCTTTGCGTAGAACAGGTAGCCCAAGTTGTAGAAGAAGACGTCGCTCGAGACCGTCAATGCTCCGGCAACGTTGTAGGTCCCGGCTGGGTCGCCCGCACTGTTGTGGAAGATGCAGCTCGTCGAGTTGAACTGACAGTCAGGGGTCTTGAACGTGCCCGAGTCGTAGTAGGAGAAGTTCGGCGAGATCAACCCGGTCAGTAGGGCTGCGGTGGCCGTGTAGAGCTTGAAGGTCGAACCCGGGGTGTAGAGGCCTTGGATGGCACGGTTGAGCAGCGGCTGGTTGTTGGCGGGATCCGACAACGCCGAGTAGTCCGCCTGAGAGATGCCGCCCACCCACGCAGAGGGGTTGTAGCTCGGGAACGAGGACATGGCATAGATGGCCCCGGTCTTGGGACTCATGACTACGACGGCTCCGCCCGTAGCCCCCGGATAGCAGCCGGCCTTGTTGTTGCACTTGGGGTCATAGGTGCGCCGTAGCGACTGCACTTGAGAGGCCAGGGATGCGTCAGCCACCTGCTGGAGGTTGGTGTCGATATTGGTCACCAGATTCGAACCCGAGGTCGCTGGTTTGGTGGCCAGCACGCCAGCTACCCGGCCTTGGGAGTCCACCTCGAGGCGCTGACTACCCACGGTTCCGTGGAGCTGCTGTTCATACTGATATTCGAGGCCAGCCTGCCCGAAGGCATCGCCCGGTTGGTAGCCCTGAGCTTTCCGTGAGCCAAGTTCGGCGCTGTTGATGGTCCCGACATAGCCGAGCACCTGGGCCGCCGGATACGAGGTTTGTGCCGGCCCAACCGGCTCCAATTGGGGATACGTGCGCTGGGCGGTCTGGATGGCGTCCACCCCGGGGAACTGCGACTGATGCTCTTTGATGAAGAGGATCGTCGACAGAGGAGCGTCACTCAGCACGGGAACCGGCCGGTACAGGCTGAACTGCTGATTGGCCAGATCGGCCTGGATCTGAGCCTGCGTGCGGCCGATGACCGCCGCCAAGCGCCCGACCACCTCTGGGTGCTTCTTTGCCGCCTGGCGGTCCAACGTGATCTGCTGGGTGACGACGTTACCCACCAGCGGATGGCCGTTTCGGTCCAAGATGATCCCTCGCACCGGGGCAATGGGAACCTCTCGGATTTGGTTAGCCGTCACGGCCTGGGCCGCAGCCGGGGCCTGGAGGACCTGGAGCGTCCACAATCGGAGCCCAAGTACGGCAAGCAGACCGGCCACGCCGATGCCGAGGAGTCGGAGTCGGAGGCTGGGGCGCGACTCCGAGGTATCAGGTGCATCGAGGATCGCCTCGACCGAGAACCGGCTCGAGCGCCGACGCGGTTGACGAGTACTGGTCCGACCAGTACCTGTGCCCGCGCTCGCACCGGCGCGATGGAAGATACGCCGATCGCCGAAGGGATGGCGCAAGGAGCGTTTCATGAGTTCCCAGTATCCCAACCCGGCTGGCCCGGCGGTACGCGCCTCATCGGGCGCCGGTCATCGAACCGTCGCTGCCGTTGCACTGGGCAGGCCTTCGGTGGAAGCCTCCGGCAGGCCCCAGTCGACCAGACGAAGCGCTGGAGCGGCCAGGATCGCATTCACCCCGGCCACCACGACCACGATGCGCACGATGGCCACGTGGAGCATCTGCTGCTGCCCGAGCAGCGCGCCCAACGCAGCAAACGCCACCTCGTAGACGGCACTTCCCACCAAAGCCGCCAAGGGGGCCAACCACCATGCGGAGCGATCTACGGCCACGACAGCCATACCGACGCCGAAGCCGAGGAGACAGCCCACCAGGGCGGACAGGCCATAGGGGGTGGGGAGGAACAGGTCAGCCACGAGTCCCGCACCGAAGCCGACGGTGGCTCCCCGGGCTGGCCCGGCAACGATGCCCGCCAAGATCGGTAGCAGGACCATCACGTCGGGATGCACACCTCCGATCCGCAGCCTGAGCATGAGCGTCTCTTGGACCAGGACGAAGAGAAAGGTCACCAACATGGCCCGACCCACGGTCTGGCCCGTCACGAGCCGGGCCCCCACAGCAGCACGGCGACATACCGCAGGTGGGCCAGGTCGACCATCGGCGAGAGGGTCACGCTCTCCTGGTTGGAGGCGGCCCCATTGCGTGTGGCCGTCACCTGAGCAACCGGTATGCCCGCCGGATATGCAGCACCCTGGAGGCCACTGGTGGCAAAGACGTCACCTACGGCGAGAGGGGTCAAGGCGGGAATGAGGCCCGCCGACAACGGCTTTCCCCATCCTTCCCCGTTGACCACGGCCAGAGAGCCGGGCGGAGGCCCAAAACGCGTCCCCACCACTGACTGCCCGTCGGTCACCATCCTCACCACCGCAGTGTGGTGTCCAGCCGCCACAATCTGGCCGACCAGTCCACCCGAAGCGACAACGGGCATCCCCACCAGCACCCCATCACTTCGGCCCACCCCGATATCGGCGGTGGCTGCGAAGTTACTGGTTCCGAAATCGGTGATCTCGGCAGGCACGGTCTGGAGATTGCCCAGGAAGGGCAGGTGCAGCAGCGATGACAGTTGTGCCAGGGCCTCGGCTTGATCGGTCCCCGCAGCTTGCTGGAGCCGCATCCTGGCGATCTCGGCTTGCAACTTCTGGTTCTGCTCCCGGACGGCGCCGTAGTGCACCGAACCGGCCAGGAAACTACCGATGGGCTCCACGATGGCGTTCACGCCCTCTTGGACAGGTCTAAAGGCGTCGCCAGCCACCGATCGAGCCCCGGAGGTCACCGGGTGGAAGGTGCCTCGGGCATCCAAGGTGATGATGGTGACAGCGGCCAAGACGAGCAGTAGGAGTGTCGTCCGGGGCCGCCGGGATCGGCGCGGGGTCGCCACAGGCGCAGTGCTACCGGTGCGGTCAGCGGGCCGACGAGGTGATGAGGACCTGCTTGAGGGCCTCGAACTCCTCCAGACACTGCCCGCTTCCGATTGCCACGCAGTTCAGCGGGTCGCGAGCCACCACGATCGGCATGCCCGTTTCCTGGGTCAGTCGGCTGTCGAGGCCGTGCAGCAAGGCACCCCCACCGGTAAGGACGATGCCTTGTTCCATGATGTCGGCGGCCAGTTCGGGTGGCGTGCGGTCCAAGGTCACCTTGACGGCATCGACAATGGCCGACACCGGCTCATCGATGGCTTGGCGAATCTCTTGGGTCGAGATGACCACGGTCTTCGGCAGTCCCGTGACCAGGTCGCGCCCCCGGATCTCGGCGTGGAGCTCCTCTTCAAGCTCGTAGGCCGAGCCAAGAGCAATCTTGATCTCTTCCGCTGTACGTTCGCCGAGCGCCAGGCTGTACTCCTTCTTTACGAACGAGACAATCGCTTCATCGAGCTCGTCGCCTCCGATGCGGATCGACTGGCTGGTGACAATGCCACCGAGCGAGATGACGGCGACTTCGGTCGTACCGCCTCCGATGTCCACCACCATGTTGCCCGTGGGCTCATGGACGGGGAGACCGGCACCGATGGCTGCGGCCATGGGCTCTTCGATGATGTACGCCCGACGAGCCCCGGCGTACTCGGCTGCCTCCATGACGGCGCGCTGTTCTACACCGGTGATTCCCGACGGGACGCAGATGACCATGCGGGGCTTGGCAAAGCGCCGCTGGTGGACCCGGTGAATGAAGTAGCGGAGCATCTTCTCGCAGATCTCGAAGTCGGCGATGACTCCGTCCTTCAGCGGTCGGATGGCCTGGATGTGGCTGGGAGTTCGGCCGATCATGCGCTTGGCCTCGGCGCCAACAGCCAAGGGGCGACCGTCCTTGGTGTTGACGGCCACCACCGATGGCTCGTTGAGCACGATGCCTCGCCCACGGACGTACACCAAGGTGTTCGCCGTTCCGAGGTCTACGGCCATATCGCGGCCGAGCAGTGAGAGATTGTTGTCGCGCATCAGAGATGCACTCCTCCGTAGATCAGAGGTCGGGGCGGCATAACAAGGCGCGTCCCCACCGGGTCTTCCGCTGCGAGGGAATCAGAAGCAGCTGGCATGTGACCCCCAAGGCTAGGGGAAGGGGTCCGAGGGCACAAGGGGCACTCGCCCATTGTGAAGAGAACCTCAAGGCGTCGTCGAGAGGCCCGGCTGAGCTCCAAGCCTCACGGGGCCGGAAACCAGCTAAGCGAAGCCTCTAGAGACCAGGGAAGAGCTAAGCGAAGCCTCTAGAGACCAGGGAAGAACAGTGCGATCTCCCGCTCAGCGGATTCGACAGAGTCAGAACCGTGGATCAGGTTCTCCCCCATCTCCGTGGCCAGATCACCCCGGATCGTGCCAGGCGCCGCGTCGACCGGGTTGGTCGCCCCCATGAGTGTCCGGACGATCTTGAAGGTGTCGTCGGGACCCTCCACCACCATGACCAGGACCGGCGAACGCGTGATGAAGGTCACGAGTTCTCCGAAAAATGGCTTGCCATCGTGCTCGACATAGTGAGCCTGAGCAACCTCGGCAGTCAGCGTGCGGAGTTCGGCCGCAGCGAGGCGAAGGCCCTTGCGCTCCAGTCGGCTGATGATCTCTCCGGAAAGGCCTCGTTCGACGGCGTCCGGCTTGGCAATGACAAGTGTGCGTCCCACGGGGAGGCAGGCTAGTCCACCCCAAGGAGAGGCCAGACCGCACCCCACCTGAGCAGACTCGGAGGGTCAGGCACCCGCGAGGAACGCCGCCCGAACGTCAGCCACCACATAGAGCGACCCGCAGGCCACCACACGATCGCCCGGTTGGGCACCAGCGATCGCCGCGTTGACGGCTTGGACCGGCTCGTCGACGATCTGGGCGGCAAGGCCCAACCCGCGGGCGGCATCAGCCACCTCAGTTGCGGCCATGGCCCTAGGCGAATTCGGAGCACAGCAGATCACCGAGTGGACGCCGACCTCGGCCAGCGACCCCAGCATGGCCGACGGGTCCCGGCCGGTGAGCATTCCCACTACGGCAATCGTCTCCCCGTCGGTCGGGAACTCTTCGAGGAGGCTCCGAGCCAGTACCGCCATTCCTGGGGCGTTGTGGGCGCCGTCGATCAGCACCAGGGGTTGGCGAGCGACGACCTCGAGGCGGCCGGGTACCGAGACAGTGGCGAACCCTTCCTCGACGATCTCTTCACCCAAGGCGGAACCGAAAAAGGCCTCGGTGGCCGCCAAGGCGCATGCGGCATTTTCGCCTTGGTGATATCCGTGCAACGGCAAGAGGATCTCGCCGTAGGCAGCGCCCGGCGTACGCAGGTCGATCAAACGGCCCCCGACGGCAACCCGATTGGAGGTGCAGGCGAACTCCGACCCTCGCACCCACACTTCGGCGACTCCCACCTCGTCGGCCACCCGTCGGAACAGCGCCACTAGACCGGGATCCACCTCGCCGATGACCACCCGACACCCAGGCACGAAGATGCCCGCTTTGTCCGTGGCGATGCTCTCGAGCGTGGGACCCAATACCTCGGTGTGATCGAATCCGATCGACGTGACGACACATACCTCACCGTCGACAACGTTGGTGCAGTCCCAGGTGCCACCGAGGCCCACTTCGATCACTGCGACATCCACCGCCTCGTCGGCGAACCAGGTGAGGGCGGCGGCGGTGAGGAGTTCGAATCGGCTGGGCGGCTCGTCCATGAGGCTGGCCACTCGAGCCAAGGTGTCGAGCACCTCGAGGAGGGCTTCATCGCTGATCGGCTCGCCATTACGAGAGATCCGCTCATTGACCCGGGCCAGATTGGGACTGGTGTAGGTCCCCACGGCAAGACCACGGGCGGCCAGGAGAGCGGTGGTCATCGCCGCCGTGGAACCTTTGCCATTTGTCCCGGTGATGTGGATCGCCGGGTAGGCGGACTGGGGTTCGCCCAGCAGCCCTATGAGGGCTCGCATCCGATCCAACGAGGGCAGCGTGACTTTCGTGGGGGCCGTCGACTCGAAATCGATGTGGCTGTCAAGCCACGCCAGGGCAGCGGGAAGATCGGGGAAGGTCATGAATGCCTAGACAGAGTGCGCCCGGCCCACGTCGGGCCGGTGGGTCAGGAAGCGGCCCGGCGGCTTCGTGTCGACTTGGCCGGCGGCGCCAGAGGGACCAGCGTCGGGTGGACCTTGTCGAGCACGACGGCTCGATCGATGACGCACTTGGAGATGTCGGTCCGGCTCGGCAAGTCGTACATGACCTCGAGCAGCACCTCTTCCAAGATGGCCCGAAGACCACGAGCACCCGTCCCTCGTAGGAGGGCCTGCTCGGCAACGGCCTCGAGGGCATCGTCAGTGAACTCGAGCTCCACGTTGTCGAGCTCGAACGTTCGCCGATACTGCTTGGTCAAGGCGTTCTTGGGCTCCACGAGGATCTCGATGAGGGCCTCTTTGTAGAGGTGCGACACGGCACTCACCACAGGAAGGCGCCCGATGAACTCCGGGATCAGCCCGAACTTCATCAGGTCCTCGGGGAGCACATGACGGAGCAGCTCGGAATCGTCTCGCTCGGAGGCCTTGCGCACCTCTGCTCGGAATCCCATGCCCTTGCGGCCAATACGGTTCTCGATGATCTGGTCGATCCCGGCGAACGCACCACCACAGATGAACAAGATGTTCGTCGTATCGATCTGGATGAACTCTTGATGAGGGTGCTTGCGCCCGCCTTGGGGAGGCACTGAGGCCGTCGTCCCCTCCAGGATCTTCAAGAGCGCCTGCTGGACGCCTTCACCGGACACGTCTCGGGTGATCGACGGGTTCTCCGACTTACGAGCGATCTTGTCGATCTCGTCGATGTAGATGATCCCGGTCTCGGCCCGCTTGACGTCATAGTCGGCAGCCTGGATCAGTTTGAGGAGGATGTTCTCGACGTCTTCGCCGACATAGCCCGCCTCGGTCAATGCCGTGGCATCGGCGATGGCAAACGGCACGTTCAGCATGCGGGCCAACGTTTGGGCCAACAGCGTCTTCCCGCACCCCGTCGGTCCGAGGAGCAGGATGTTCGACTTGGCGAGCTCCACGTCCTGGTCGTGGGCACCAGCCTGCACCCGCTTGTAGTGGTTGTAGACGGCTACCGACAGGATCTTCTTGGCGTAGTCCTGGCCGATCACGTAGTCGTTGAGGAACTCCGAGATCTCCTTGGGCTTGGGCAACTCGTCGAAGCTCAGCTCCGTGGTGTCGGCCAACTCCTCGGCGATGATGTCGTTGCACAGTTCAATGCACTCATCACAGATGTAGACACCCGGTCCGGCGATCAGCTTCTTCACCTGCTTCTGCGACTTTCCGCAGAAGCTGCACTTCACCAGATCGCCACCGTCTCCGAATTTCGCCACGTTGTTCCCTTGTGTCCTTCCGTCAACGGTGAGCAGTGCACCACCGAGGGCTGTTGGCCAACTGTATTTTGCCCGCCCGCAAGTGCCCGGTCCGGAGACCCAACTCTAGCGGGCGTGGTCCTTCGAACCGGACCTGTGTGACCCTCAGGCGGCGCCGATCGCCTCGATGGGATGCGTGTCCCGGGCGGTGATGACTTCATCGATCAGCCCGTACTCGACAGCCTCAGCCGAGGTCATAATGAAGTCACGCTCGGTGTCCTTGGCCACCCGCTCCTGGTCTTGGCCAGTGTCAGCAGCCAGCATGCCGTTGAGCAGGTCGCGCATCCGGAGGATCTCTTTTGCCTGCAGCTCGATGTCGCTGGCTTGGCCCTCGACTCCGCCGAAGGGCTGGTGGAGCAGAATCCGCGAATGAGGAAGAGCGAACCGCTTCCCCTTGGTCCCAGCGCCAAGCAGGACGGCAGCCGCTGACGCGGCCTGTCCGAAGCAGAACGTCGACACGTCCGGCTTGATGTACTTCATGGTGTCGTAGATGGCGAACAGGGCGGTGATGTCACCACCCGGGGAGTTGATGTAGAGGTGGATGTCCTTGTCTGCTTCCTCTGACTCCAAGAACAGGAGTTGGGCACAGACCAGGTTGGCCACCGTGTCGTTGATCGGCGTGCCCAAGAAGATGATCCGCTCGCGCAACAAGCGCGAGAAGAGATCGTAATTGCGCTCACCTCGACTCGTGGACTCCACCACCCACGGCACGCTGTAGGCCTGTGCATCGATCGACCGTCTCGTCTCGATACCGCTCACTCCGAGTCCTCCTCACCCTGGTTCACCATGAGATCGTCCCGTGACACGGGAGACCCGTCCTCGTCGATCAACTCGACCGAGTCCATCAGCCAGCGCATGGCTTTCGCCTTGCGTCGGTCTGAGCGTACCGCCGAGAGCCGCCCGGCCTGTTCCAGTTGGCTGCGCACCGTAGCGGCGTCCATGTCCAAACGGGCACCCATGGCGGCGAGCTCTTCGTCGAGCTCGTCATCGGTGAGCTCAATCGATTCGGCCTCGACCAGTGCACGCAAGGCCAGATCGGCCTTGACGCTCTGCAGAGCTCCGGCCCGCAGCTCTTCGAGAAACTCCTCTTCCGAGCGACCGGTGACCCCGAGGAACTGGCCCAGGTTCATCCCTTGGCCTTCCAGCCGGTGATTGAGGTCGTGGATCCGCTCACGCAACTCAGACACGACGAGTTGCTCGGGAATCTCTTCGGTCACCAACTCGACAAGCGCTTCGACGGTCTTTTGCTGCAGCGCCATCTGGCCTTCGACGGTCTTTCGCTGTTGGAGGCGCTCACTGATGTCGGTACGCAGCTCGGCAAGCGTGTCGAACTCGGACGCTTCGGCAGCCCAGGTGTCGTCTGCGTCAGGCAGGGACAACTCTTTGACGTCTTTGACCTCGACCGTGAATGCCACGGTCTGGGCGAGGGCTTCGAGTTCGGAGTCGAAGGTGATCGTGGCTCCGGCCTTCGCTCCGACGAGTTGGTCGTCGAGGCCTGGGACCACACCATCAGAACCAACTTCGTACAGGAAGTCACTGGCTGTCAGGTCGTTGTCGTCACCATCGTCATCGGGCTCCGACCGCACGCCAGTGATGTCGAGAGTCACCTGGTCACCGGTCTGGATCGGGCGGGTCACGTCGACCAGTTCGCCCGAGGTGGCACGCAGCCGGTCGATCTGCGCTTCGACCTCGTCATCAGACACGGCCAGCGATGGAAGCGTCACCACCAGTCCCCCGTAACCGGGGATGGAGACGGTGGGCCGGACCAGGACTACTGCCTCGAACGAGACGGGGCCGGACTCCTCGCCAGCGGTGATGTCGATGTCGGGCTGATCGATGGGGTCGGTCTCCGTGTCAGCCACGGCCCGTGCGTAGAAGTCCGGGATGGCCTCGCGGATCGCCTCACCTCGCAAGGCGCCAGCGCCACCCATCCGAGCTTCCATCACCTTCCGAGGCACCTTTCCCGGGCGGAAACCCGGCACCCGGACGTCACGGGCGAGTCGGCGGAGCACCTCAGCGAGGGCCTCGTCCACCTCCGCTTCGTCGAGTTCGACGGTGAGACGGACCTTGTTGCCCTCTTCGGGCGCTGCAGTTGCACGCATACGAGTAGAGGAGTGTACCGGTCCCGAGAGGGTCGTTTTCCGGGTTGGCGTTGCGAGGCCGCACCGCCATGACTCTGGACCCGACCGCCCCTCAGATGCCCCCAGGTCGGGTCACGAACCCAGGGCGGCCTCGATGGCGTCGACCACCTCGGGCGAGGTGGGGTCGACCGGAGGGCGGAACCTAGCCACCACCTCGCCGTTGCCCGAAACCAGGAACTTCTCGAAGTTCCACTGGATGTCTCCCGCTTCGCCGGCGGCATCGGCCACTGCGGTCAGCTCGCCGTAGAGAGGATGGCGGCCGGGACCGTTGACCTCGAGCTTCTCCATCAATGGGAAGGTGACGCCGTAGGTCGTCGAGCAGAACGTGGCGATCTCGTCAGGGCTACCAGGCTCTTGGGCCCCGAACTGATTGCACGGAAAGCCGATGACCGAGAATCCCCGGGCTCCGTAGGTTTCCTGGAGTTGCTCCAGGCCTTCGTACTGGGGCGTAAGGCCGCACTTCGAAGCAACGTTCACGAGAAGCAGGACAGTTCCCTCGTGATCGCCGAGATTGACGGCCTCGCCTTGGAGATTGTTCATGGTCACGTCGTGGATGGACATGCGCCCAACTCTACGACCAACACATTTTCGGACGCGCGCATGCCGCCCCTGATGCATGCACGGTCGCTGTGCATGTCAGCGCACATGCACCGGCCCTGTTCCTGCCGCCGTGCGTCTCCCGACGGCTCCTGCTCTTCACTGAGCGTGACCAGGCGAAGGGTCAACCGGCAGCGGTGTCGACGGAGTCGGCCTCGTCGATCCGGGGTCAAGTACCGGCCGAGAGACGCCGATGTGATCTGTGAAGCGCCCGGCGGCACGTGCCGGGGCTCAGGACCGAGGACACGGAAGGCTGCATGGCACTCGACATCGAGGAAGTCAGCGACGCAGGAATGATGGCCCAGGGCGTGTCCGGGGCTGTCGTCCACACCATCCTCACCCTCGTCCGAGAGACCTGTGGTGACATCGGCGTCACCCAAGTGCTGGCCATGGCTGCAGAACGCCGTCCCTACAGCGAACTCGGAGGCGGTTGGACCGCGCTGGACGACGCGGTCGGCCTCCTGCAGGCCGCCTCGATCCTGACTCGTGATGAGGACTTCGCCCTTCATGTCGGTGAGGAGCTCATGTGGACCGGAGACGGAGGAGACCTCGGCGGTCGCCTGCGGTCCCTCGGATCAGCCGAAGAAGCGCTACATCATGTAGGTGCGGTGGTCGACCGGTTTCAGACCGGAGCCGACACGGTCACTCTTGAGGTCGGCCCAGGACATGCGCTCGTCGAAGTAGCCACCGACCTCGGAACCACTCGCCATGCCCTGGTGTGTGAGCTCACCGGAGGACTGCTCGCCGAGGTGCCTGCACTGTTCGCGCCCACGGGAGCCACCGTGGTCGAACTTGAGTGCTCTGCCCGAGGTGGCCAAGTGTGCCGCTACGAGCTGACGTGGCGCACCGCTGACGATGGCAACCATCGTCCCGGTCCAGGGACCCCCAACGTGCATCCTGCGACCGATCCAGGTGAACGGTGGGCAGCGGGAAGTTACGTCGACGACGTTCCGTCATGGTCCACCAATGGGGCGGTGCGTTTGGACACCGAGGACGAGACGACATGGGTCGAGGAGCCAGAAGACCCCAGTGCCGGAGCCATCCTGGCATTCGAGGCTCAGCTGGCTGCTGCTCGATCAGCTCTCGAGCACGCCGTTTCGGCGGCAGCGCGATGGGAGGCAGAGGCGATCGCCGGCCGACGGGTGGTCATCGAGCGGGACCGTTCCGATGCCGCTCGAACCGCCCTCGAGGCTGAGGTAGACCGCCTTCGGCTGGAGGTCGATCGACTCGAGCGCTTGCTCGCTGGCCCAGCGACCACGGGTGCAGATCTGCTGGTCCAAGACATCGACGGCGTCCTCGATTCCCTGGCTGCCCGAGCGGCTGAAGCACTCGATGGACGGGGCCTGGTCCTCGTCGTCCGACCATTCGACGGCAGCCCGGCTCGGCTGCGCTGGCATGGCCTCGACCCGGGCGAAGCGCGGGACGTCGAAGCCGCCCTGTGGACGGGGAGCGGTCGACCAGGCCTACATGTAGCGAACATTGGCGTCGCACCCGACGTACATGGACACATCGGCATCCTCACCGACCTCGATGGCATACCTCCAGCCGATGTCACCCGTTCCCTCGAGCGCGTCGCCTCGTTGGCGAGGACCACGCTGGAACTGTTCTCGGCACTGTCCGAAGCCCGTCACAGCGACTCGACCGCACGCGCCCTACTCTCGTTCAGCGATCGACTGTCCGGCATCACGACACTCACCGCTGCCCTCCAGGTCCTGGCCGATGTCGTGCCCGATGTCACCGGATCCAGCCAATCGACCGTCTATCTCTGGGATGCGACTCGGTTCCGCCTGGCCGCCGCCGCCCACACCGAGGGCGTCGAGGCTCCCGAAGACGAGATTCAGGTCCTTGTCCCGTCGTGGTCCAAAGCCCGCCCGGTCCGCCACGGTTGGCACCAGCCAGCGCTGGGCGAAGATCGCCACGCAGACCTACCTGTCACCGTGCGTATGGACAGCCCCGATGTCGACCGCATGGTGAAGGACCGCTCGGTCCTGGTGCTCGACCACACCACCACTGATCCGCTGCTCCGCTCCATGTTGGACAGTTCCGGCCTGGCGGCATCCGTGGTGGCGCCACTCTTTGCCGCAGGCGAGTTCCTCGGCGTTTTGGCGGCGAACTTCGATCACACCATCGGCTCCGCTGTCATCCGTGATCCCCGGCTTCACGAGCGGCTGGGTGCCCTCGCCGACCATGCCGCCACCGCCATTCAGAACCTGCAACTGCTCGAGCAGGTTTCGCACATGGCATGGCACGACGCCTTGACCGGCCTGCCCAATCGCAGGCTCTTCGAGGATCGGGTGGACCAAGAGCTCGTCCGCTCCAAGCGTCTCGGTGACCCGGTGTGCATCTTCTTCGTCGACCTGGACCGCTTCAAGGACGTCAACGACTCCTTCGGCCACGCCACTGGAGACGCGCTGATCAACCAGGTCGGTCAGCGCCTCCAGGCTTGCGTACGCGATCAAGACACGGTGGCCCGCCTGGGCGGGGACGAATTCGCCATCCTCCTACCCGGACTGGCCGACCAGTTCTCCATCAATCAACTGGCCGAGCGAGCACTCGACGCCGTTCACACCCCGTTCGACATCTTCGGCGAAGTGGTTACCATCTCGGCATCCCTGGGTATCGCCATCGCCCCCGAGCACGGCGACACCTACGACGACCTGCTCAATCGGGCCGACAAGGCCATGTTCCGGGTCAAGGACCATGGGCGTGATGGCTTCGAGATCTACGAGGACCCCGACGGCCCGATCCATCCGGGGCGCCGGTTGCATGACGAGCGCGAGCTCTACGGCGACCTAGTCAAGGCGATCGCCCGAAACGAGTTCTTCCTCCTCTACCAACCGACCATCGACCTCCGCACCGCTGATGTGGTCGGCGTCGAGGCTCTGATCCGCTGGGCACACCCCTCGCTCGGCGTACTCGACCCAGCGCTCTTCGTCCCGCTTGCCGAGCGAAGCGATCTCATCGTGTCACTCGACAGCTGGGTGCTCTGGCAGTCCTGCCGTCAGTTGCGCTCCTGGCTCGACCATGGATTGGAGCCCATGCGGCTGTCGGTCAATGTCGCCTCTCGGGACCTTGCCAGCCCGGAGTTCTTCGACACCGTGCACCGCACGCTCCGTGACACCGACATCGACCCGGCGCTCCTCGAGCTCGAGATCACCGACCGAGTGGTACTTACGAGTGATGGGATTTCCACCGAGAACATCGACCGCCTCCATCGACTCGGCGTCCGATTCTCCATCGACGATTTCGGCTCTGGCTACTCGGCCCTCGACCGCATCGCATCGTTCCCGGTCTCGACCGTCAAGATCGACGGATCCTTTGTCTCGGGGATCGGCCCCGAGGACAGCGAGAACGCACTCGTATCGGCCATCATCGCCATGGCCAACCGACTGGGGGTCTCCTGTGTGGCCGAAGGTGTCGAGTCAGTGATGCAGTCCAAGGTTCTGCTGCAGCGTGGCTGCACACTTGCCCAAGGCAACTACTTCAGTGAGCCGCTGACCGCCGAAGCCTTCGAATCGATGATTCGGTCAGCCACGCCCGCCGAGGTTCCCGACTTCTTCGCCGAGCCACCGAGGCCCGTGGAGGGGAACGATACGCCGAGTTCCTAGCCGCTCTCGGTGCTCGCCAATGCGAGCGCCTCGCCATCCCATCCCCCGCCCCGCCGCAAGGCACCGATACCGTCGGAGTGTCAGGCGTCCTCACGGACGCTACCGAGGCAACATGAGGGAGGAACCATGGCCACCTATGAGGGCTACTGCGTCAAGTGCCGGGAGAAGCGAGAGTTCGACGGGGAGATCGTCGAGATGGCCAACGGTCGGCGCTCCGCCAAGGGCAAGTGCCCAACCTGTGGCACCGGCATGAACCGGATCTTGGGCAAGAACGCCTGATCCACTGCACCTGGTCAGACACTCCTGATCAGCATGGGGCTGGACGGCGGGTTCGGGCCCGCCGTCCTCGTGCCCCCCAATCCATCTCGCCTTGATCCGGCATGCATGCGTTCTGCCATGCAGGCGATCTGCCATGCACACCGCCATTTCTTCGCCCTCTGATGGATGAGCTTCCTTGATGCGTGGGTCCACCATCGAGAGAAGCACGGAGCCTTCCGCGCCACCTCCGGGACGACATGTCGTCCTCACCGGTGCACGACATGGGTGCACCACATGCGAGGATCCGTCGTCGTTCGCCGTCAGTCGGCGGCAGCGGTGAGAGCAAGACGATCCAAGATCGCCCCCTCGCGCAGGCCCCACTCGCTCACCACGAGGCCCGAGAGACCAAGGTGTTCGACAAGTGCGGACAGCACGATGGCCCCGATGGGAAGCAAGGGGGCTCGTCGAGCCTGGATGCCCGGTAGGGCCAGCCTGGACTCGAGGTCGAGACTGGCCAGGCGGTCTGCCAACTCAGCCAGTTGGCCTGCCGGCACCTCCACCTGATTGACCGACGTCGATGCACCTGACGCCGGGGGCGGTCGGTGGATCCCCATGGCCAACTTGGCCAGAGCTCGAACCGTGCCGCCGCTGGCGATGACTCGACGTGCCGCCATTGGTTCGCCAACCACCATGGCCTTGATGGGCTCGGCCCGAGCCACCGCCACGTCGGAGATGGCTCGCCGCTCCTCGGCGCTCAAGACATCACCGGTGGAGAACTCTCCTTGGATCCGTGCGGTGCCCAACGCCACGCTGGTCACGGCCAGCACAGAGTCGGCAGTGCCCACGGCTGCTTCGAGACTGCCGCCGCCCAGGTCGAAACCCAGCACTGGGTCAGCGCCCACCCACACGCCGGCACGTTGACCGATGAAGCACAGTCGGGCCTCTTCGTCGCCCGACACCAGGGTGATCGGTGTACCCAGCTCCCGCTCGAGCCGGGCCAGGACCCGTGCTCCGTTGGTTGCATCCCGCAGGGCGGCCGTAGCCAGCGCGACGGTGACATCGGCACCGGCCTTGTCGGCTGCCTCCTGGAGGCGCCGTACTGCAGCAACGGCCGCTGTCGAACGCTCGCGAGGCACCTCGCCGGTCTTGGCTACCTCGGTACCCAGGTGGAGAAACGATCGACGACGAAGCACAGGAACGAGGCGTCCGTCCCGAAACGCATCGACCACCATGAGGTGGAACGAACTGCTGCCCAGATCGAAGACGGCGACACGGACGCTGGGCACGGCGTGACGCTAGTCCGACCCGTCGACCACCCGGCGCACCTCAGGTACCGAGACGTGCCCTACGCTGTGGAGCGAAGCGATCAGCTTCAACGGGACGTGGCGCAGCTTGGTAGCGCACCTGCTTTGGGAGCAGGGGGTCGCAGGTTCAAATCCTGTCGTCCCGACCACAGTGACAGTGGTCGATGTCGGATCACGCGACACCGTGATCGATATCGGAGCACACGTCGGTTGGCGGGGGCCGGTGACGGCATGGCCGACAGGTGACACGTGACGGATGACACGCCACTCCGCCGGGACCACCTGGATGGCGTCCACGACGGGCCGACGCAACGAACCGGCTGCTGGTTTGGACCGGCCGCTACGTTTCCCTAACGGACCAGGCAATCCAGACTGGTGGGACCTGCCGGAACTGGTGGGTCCCGCCGTCCTGAAGCACTGTCGGCTCGGCACCCGTCCGGCTCGGCACCCGTCCGGCTCGGCACCCGTCGTGACTCGGTGCCGTCAGACGTCGAGGCGTTGGCCGAATCGGGAGCGGAGTTCGTCGGCCGGAACTGGGCGAGAGAACAAGAAGCCCTGGGCGTAGTCGCAGTGCATATGCCGCAGGATGTCGAGCTGTTGCTCGGTCTCGACCCCTTCGGCCACGACCTGGAGTCCCAACGCGTGCGCAAGTTGGATCACTGCAGCCACGATCTCATCGCCCCCGGTCCCCTCCCCCAGTTCACCGACGAACATCCGGTCGACCTTGAGGATGTCCAGAGGGAAGCGCTGGAGGTAACTGAGCGACGAGTAACCGGTACCGAAATCGTCGATGGCCAGGAGCACGCCAAGTTCCTTGAGGGCACCGAGCACCCGAAGTGCTGAGGCCGCATCCCTCATCAATGCGCTCTCGGTGATCTCCAGCGTCAAATGCCTGGCTGGCAGACCGGTGCGCTCCAGAATGGACTCCACCGTGGCGACAATCTGCGGGTCATCGATCTGGCGAGCCGACAGATTGACTTCAACTGTGGCCTGCGACCCGATCTGCGCATCGAGGTTCCAGTCTCGAAGCTGCAGGCAGGCTTGTTCGAGCACCCAGGCACCGATCGGGATGATCAAACCACTCTCTTCGGCCACCGGAATGAACCGACCCGGAGGCACCAAGCCCTGATCGGGATGGCACCATCGGATGAGTGCCTCCACACCGATGGCCGTGGCCGTGGTCAACTCGACGACGGGCTGGTAGTGCAGCATGAGTTCGCTGCGCTCGAGAGCCCGGTGCAGGCCCTGTTCAGTGGCCCGCAGCTCGGAGAGCTGGATGCGCAGGTGCTCACCGAAGGTCACTACCTCAAACCCGCTGCGTTGCTTAGCCTCGTACATGGCGGCCTCGGCGTGAGAGAGGAGCGTGTCAGGATCCACGACGCCGAATGTATTGAGGGCCACTCCTACCGATGCGTTGAGGAGCACTTCAGCGCCGTCCACGGCGAACGGCTCAGTTAAGGCGATACGCACCCGCTCGATGAACGACTGCGCCTGGCGGGCGGCAAGACCGGCTGGGGCCCGAACCAGAGCCAGGAACTCATCACCACCACGCCGGGCCAGAAGTTCGACGCCGTCCGCCACGGCCGCCAGGCGTCGGGCGACTGCCGCGAGGACCGTGTCGCCGGAACCGTGGCCGACGGCGTCATTGACAGCCTTGAATCGATCGAGGTCGAGCAGGACTACGGCCATGCTGCCCGGCAAGGCGGCATGGGCCGCAGCCACCGTGGTCAGGTGGGCACCGAATGCCGAGCGGTCGGCAAGCCCGGTCAGTTCATCACCACCGGTTCCTTCGCTGCCAGTCTTGTCGTCGGCCTGGGGACGAAGGAACCCAGCCACCGATCCATGCCGGCCCGAGGCCACCACGAAGAGTCGGGCTTCGACGCGCATCCGATGTCCGTCTCGATGGAGGACGTCAATGGCCAAGTCGGCCGTCCGACCGGCGTCACCATCGGCGACCACTCCCGTCAGAGGTGCGATGGGCTGACCAGCCACGTCATGGAGCAGGAGAGCGAACGGAGACCGGGCGAACGGGCCAAGAAGAACGGTGTCTGTGGCGAACCCGCCGAGCACTTCTTGCCGACTCCAACCGAACCACTCCTCGGCTCGCTGGTTCCACTCGACCACCACGCCTCGCCGGTCGATTTCAACCACTGCATCTGGACAGCCCGCCACCAACCGGGCCATTCGGGCGGGAAGCAGGTCGTGGAGGTCTGCATCAACGACGTCAGCATCCCCAGAGGTCAAGGTGGCCGGCACGTCAGGCTCGAGCGAGGTGGTCAACGGGCGACCAGGCAAGATCCACGCCCCGCACGATGCAGCCAAGTCTCATGTGCCGCTTCGTCGTGTCCATGCATGCCAGTGCGTCCTCGCCGCAGGCGCAGCCCCTCCCGACGGGGCGCGCAACAACGCCAATGGTAGGGAGAGGCGCGCGCCGGTACAAGGATCCTCCCTGATGCGACCAGGCCCGCCAGCCCGCCATGTGCCGTGCGCAACGTGATTGAGGTTGACCGGCACCCTCCAGAAGCAGGCGTGGGGGGCGGGTCATCCCACATGTCGAACAAGTCCGCTCTGGGCTGTGGTCGATCCCCGTGCCGATTCCCGACAGCCCCCTTCGCTACGGCCTCGTCTGCGCTTTGGAACTCGAGAGGGCGGGGTGGTCATGGAACCAACTCCATCGTGTGGCAGTAGGGGCTGACCGACGTAGCGGGCACCGCTCCAGGGATGGTCAACACTCCCGATAGGTTCGACAACCTCTTGACGGACAGGACCACCCCGACCCACCACCGTGTCACCGGCTGACGCTGGCGGTCACTCCACCGGTGAGTTGCTCACCGCTTCCCCGGTGTCCGACAATCCAGCGCCAGGCGGATCAGGGGCATCGAACTCGGCGGCAAGACGCGCCCGTTCTCTGCGGCGCTTGGCCACTTCGAGGACGATGATGACCGCCACGCCCACAGCGACGACCACCAAGGCCCACCGTCCAATAAGGGACAGCACCTTCTCGAAGGACAGGCCCACCACGTAGCCGAGGACGGCGAATCCGGTCCCCCAGACGATCCCGCCGAGGGCGTTCCAAGGGAGGAACGTCCGATAGGCCATTCCGCTCATGCCAGCCATGCCTGGGATGATCGCTCGAGCAAAGGCTGTGAACCGGCCCAGAAAGACCGCGGGACCTCCATAGCGTTCGAGAAGCACCAGTGTCCGCTGCACAGCAGAACGGCCCTTGAGGGGCTTGTGCTCGAGCAGCCACGGTCCACCCTTCTTGCCGATTTCGTATCCGACTGAGTCCCCCACGATGGCCGCCACCACCACGACCACGATCAGCCCGGCGAGATTGACCCGTCCAAGGCCCGCCAGCGCCCCGCCGATGACCACAGCGGTCTCTCCGGGAAACACGAACCCGATCATGAGGGCGGCCTCGGCGAACACCAGGAAGCCGACAATGGCGTAGACGGCTGGCGAGGGAACCCCTTCGAGGACGTTGAGGATCCATCCGGTGATCCCGCCAGGATTCGATGAATTCGATGCTGCCACGAGGGCAGCAAAAGGCGTGTCGTCGATCACCGCGTCAGCGTCACACTCGTCCAGGCACGCTTATGGCATACCGGACACGTCATCCAACGATCGAAGGTGCGTCCAGGCAGCCAGACGGCGATGGGCAGATGGAGCGACACGAACTCGATCAACCCGACCCTCCGCACGGCGCCACAGCGGGAACATGCCACAGTGACCGGCCCATGGTCATGGGCAGGATCGTCGGCAGTCACGACTGCAGCCTGGCGATCGTCTTCGTCGGCCGGCATGGCATCCGAGAAAAGAGCGTGACGACCGGCTGGTCGGGTGTGGCGCACGTGGTCATGCGCAACCACGATGTCGCCGCCGTCATCCACGGCATCCTCGGCTTCGGCATCGACTGGCATCCAGAACAGAGCTCGCTTGCCCAGCGGGTCCACTCCCATGGTCATCAGCCGGCGGCGTCCGCCACGACCACCGGGCCGAGGAGCACGGCGGCCAAGGCGCGATATGCCTCGGCCCCGGGAGAGGACGGCGCGTGCTGGAGAATCGACTTGCCTCTCGCTGGCGCCTCGGCAAAACGGATCGATTTGCGGACGGGAGGCTGGAGGACCGGGATCCCGTAGCGGGCTTCGACCTCTTCGATGATGTGACGCGCGTGCTTGGTCCGGTCGTCGTACATCGTGGCAATCACTCCCCGCACCATGAGGCTGGCGTTGGCAAAGGCCCGAACATCTTCGATCGTTTCCAGAAGTTGGCCCACTCCTCGATGGGAGAGTGCCTCGCACTGCAGGGGAATGACCACAGAATGGGCCGCCGTCAGACCATTGATGGTCAGCACGCCAAGCGATGGCGGACAGTCGATGAGGACGAGGTCGTAGTCGTCGAGCACCGGTTCGAGCGCCCGGGCCAAGACATGCTCTCGTCCGGTTCGGGTCAGAAGATGGACCTCAGAGCCAGCGAGGTCGATGGTGGCGGGCAGCAGATCAAGGCCGGGTACGCCTGGTATCGGACGAACGACATCGGCGATCGGCTGACGTCGGACGAAGACATCGTGGACCGAGCGGTCGATCCCATCTGGGTCGAACCCCGTCGAAAATGTGAGACACGCCTGCGGATCGAGGTCGATCACCAGTGTCCTGCGTCCAAGTTCGGCCGAAGCCACACCCAATGAATGGACGGTGGTGGTCTTGGCCACCCCACCCTTCTGGTTGGCAACAGCCAGGACATCGGTCACGCCCGGAGTCTAGGCATCCCCTGCTGGTGCTGCCGAAGCAGCTTGCGTTCCTTGATGAGAAGCAGGGACGCCCGTTCGGGTATCCCTTGCAGTCCCACGGACCTGCGACCAGCAGCGCCGGCCCCTGCGAGCCAGCTTCTCTACGTGCCCCCGGCAGGAGTCGAACCCGCAACCTGATGGGTAGAAACCACCTGCTCTATCCAGTTGAGCTACAGGGGCGAGGCACATCGTCGCGAGCGTTCCCAAGCATCGTCGGACTGTGCCAGACTATGTCCTCCTTGGTGGCTGTAGCTCAGTTGGTTAGAGCGCCGGG
>CAIQOJ010000062.1 GCA_903873395.1 uncultured Acidimicrobiaceae bacterium | reverse complement strand
CGCTCGATCTGTTTCGCCGCGCCGGCATCGGCTGGCTGGCGCTGGGCATCGAAGCCGGCAGCCAGCTGGTGCGCAAGGAAGTCTCCAAGGGGAGCTTTCAGGAAGTCAATATCCGCGAGATCTGCAATACGGTGAGGTCGTCTGACATCAATGTGATCAGCAACTACATCTTCGGCTTTCCGGAGGACACCCTGCAGACCATGCAGCAGACGCTCGAGCTTGCGCTCGAGCTCAACACCGAGATGGCCAATATGTATCCCTGCCAGGCGCTGCCCGGCAGCCCGATCCATCGCCGTGCGCTCCAGGAAGGCTGGCAGCTGCCCGACAGCTACGCCGGCTATGCCTTCCTGTCGTATGACTGCCAGCCGCTGGCCACAAAGCATGTGAGCGCCGCCGAGGTGCTGCGCTTTCGCGATGAGGCCTGGCAGACCTACTTCAGCAATGCCGACTACCTGGCGCTGGTCGAGCGAAAGTTCGGCGTGCAGGAGCGCAGGAATGTCGAGGACATGGCGAGCATCCGTCTCAAGCGCCGATTGCTGGGGGACTGATGCGGGCATTTGAACCGAGAAAATTTGCGTCGCACTTGTCTGCCAACGGATGTCTGTTGAGGTTTTTCGATCCTCGTCGCAATCGGCCTGATCAGTTTGTATGCCGTCGGCATTTCATCAAAGGCCTTGATGAAGGTGACCGCAGGCATTGCCGCACTTGGACTGCTCTATGCGAAAATGCAGCCGTATGCAATGCAGCGTTTCTCCGGACTTTTCAATCAGGGCAGCGATCTGTTGGGCAAGAATTATCAACTCCACCAGAGCAAGATCGCCATCTCATCAGGCGGGATGGTCGGCAAGGGGTTCGGTGCATCGACGCTCAAGTACGGCGCACTTCCGAATCCGCACACCGACTTTATTTTCTCAATTCTCGGTGAGGAGTTTGGCCTCCTTGGCACGACGGTGGTTCTTGTCTTGTTCAGTTTGCTCATTTGGTTCGGGATTCGCACAGCAATGCGAGCTCCTGACGTGACGGGGAAATTGCTCGCGCTCGGCATCACCACTTGGATTGGTACTCAGGCGTTCATCAACATCGCCTCGGTGGTTGGACTGTTCCCCGTGACCGGGGTACCGCTGCCGTTTCTTTCCTATGGCGGCACTGCGCTGTTGGCCGACCTCGCTGCCGTTGGCATGCTGATCAGTGTGGCGAAGACCGAGTCCACCACCACGAAGTCGAACCAACACTCGACAACACCTCGTGAGCCGCGAAGTGGCCATCGCTCGGCTCGCGGCACTCGTCCTGTTCGCCAACTGGTCGGGGCTGGTTGGTCAAGGCCGGCTCAAGGTTCACAGCGTCGATCGAGGTGAATCCAAAGCGCATCGTCCTCGCTGGTGGCGGCACTGGCGGCCATGTGCTTCCCATTGTCGCAGTAGCCCAAGCACTCGTTGCCTCCGGGGTAAGCCAGTCATCGATTCAGTTTGTTGCGTCAGCGAGAGGGCCCGACCGGACCTTGCTTGAACCTCTTGCCTTCAGCGCCACCTACGTCACCGGTCGTGGTCTCAAGCGTTCAATGAAGCCACGAGCTCTTCGTGACAATGTGGCAGCGATCTTTGGGCTATTGCGCGCCATTGGCACAACGGTGCTGAACGTGCGCCGCTGGCGACCACGGGTCATTGTTTCTGCCGGTGGGTATGCCGCGATGCCCGCAGTTGTGGCATCGGTGGTGCTGCGGATTCCTCTCGTGCTCATCAATATCGATGCGGTCCCCGGTGCCGTACACCGAATCTTTGGTCGCTTTGCTGTGGCTTCATGTGTGGGATTCCCCGGAACCGAGCTCCCGCACCCGATTGTCACTGGGGCACCGTTGGCTGAAGCCATCATGAGCGTCGACGTGAACAAGGCATCTGTTGCTGCTGCTCGTGATCGGCTCGGTCTTGGAAAGGGCCGAGTCCTCGCAGTTGTTGGTGGGTCACTCGGCGCTCGATCGCTCAATCGAGCAACGACAGAGCTCGTTGAACTTGGCCTTGGCGACCTCGAGGTCTACCACGTCG
>CAIQOJ010000061.1 GCA_903873395.1 uncultured Acidimicrobiaceae bacterium | reverse complement strand
CTGATCGGAGCCGATCTGTTGGCTCGTGCCAAGCCGGGCATCCGGATCATCAACACGGCCCGAGGCGGCATCATCGACGAAGAGGCGCTGGCCGAGGCGGTCCGGTCCGGTCACGTGCAGGGGGCGGGGCTCGACGTGTTCGCCAAGGAGCCGACTACCGAGTCACCGCTTTTCGAACTCCCTTCGGTCATCGTCGCCCCCCACCTCGGGGCGTCGACGGCCGAAGCTCAGGACAAGGCCGGCGTGACCATCGCCGAGATGGTCAACCTGGCCCTGGCCGGCGACTTCGTGCCCTTCGCCGTCAACGTGTCTGCCACCGACGTGTCCGAGACGGTCCGGCCGTTCATGGGCCTGGCTGAACAGCTGGGACGCATCCTGGCTGGACTCGAAGACGGACTGCCATCGATGCTCGAGGTCGAGTACCAAGGTGGTCTGGCCGGGTCAGGCACAGGGATCCTCACGCTGTCGGTTCTGAAGGGGCTCTTCGCTGAAGCCACCGAAGTGCCGGTCTCCTATGTCAATGCGCCGCAGATGGCTGAGGAGCGGGGTCTCGAGATCAAAGAGTCCTCATCGGTCACCGCGCACGACTTCGTCAACTTGATGACACTGCGCAGCGGGGCCCACTCGGTGTCCGGCACCTTGGCCGGCCCGCGTAGTGAGCCCCGCCTGGTGATGATGGATGACCACACCCTGGAAGTGCCGCCGGCCCCTCACATGCTGGTTGTGCGCAACGACGACCGGGCCGGCATGATCGGCGTGGTTGGCACCATCCTGGGTGATGCCGGCGTGTCGATCTCGTCGATGGCGGTCGGCCCTTCGGCTACCGGCCACACGGCACTGATGGTGCTCTCAACGGTGGGTCCGGTGCCCGACGCAGCCTTGGCCGCACTTCAGGGTTCCGAAGGCATCGACGACGTACACGCCATTCGCACCTGATCGCACTGGGGATCGGACCCCGTGAACGCATCGACCAGTTACGTGGTGCGGTTCGACCGCTAGGCCGGAACCCAGGAGACCTCAGGCTCGGCCCGGAGCATCCTTTGTCGGAACCGGCGGCCAGGTGTCGCCGCCGATGGGCGGCAGAACGTCGCCGGTGCGACGAGACCGCACCAGCCACATGCCGAGAACCGAGATTCCGGCCACGAGAGCCGTGATGCCAATGAGGCGCGAACTGCTCATGACCTCGATGGTAGTCGGTGACCTCCCCAGGGGACTCGAGGTGAATTCTTGGGTCAGGACAGGTGACGGGAGGATGAACTCCCAGTTCAGAGGGCTTTTTGTCCTATTGGGCCGCGTTGACAAGCCTTGTTGGGTCGGGAAATGTGTCGCAAGGTCACTGTGAGTGCACCTCTTCCGATCATGCTGAACGAACCTTCCCCACCCCCGGCCTTGTCCGCGCAATCCGCTCGTGGACGCAACGCCAGACACCGTCTGGCGGGACTCGTCATCGCCGCTGCTTCGATGATTGTCGCCTCTTGCGGCGGGAGCGGGACGACTGACTCCGCCGAGTTGTCCACCACCGG
>CAIQOJ010000060.1 GCA_903873395.1 uncultured Acidimicrobiaceae bacterium | reverse complement strand
GACACGCGCATCAGCCCCCATGAGCGCTGCCATAGGTGGTCAGCCATGAGGCCGCCGACGGGGCTGTGACCACGGCTAATAGGGCACCGACGACCAGGCTACCTGCGAGTGTCCACAGTCGCATGCCTGCCCCACGAACCTGAGCGCGGCTGCGACGGAACAGATCTGCGGGGGCAAGTCTGGTCGTGTCGAACAGGTGTCCAAGCACATGGACCACCATGACGCCGAACCAGAGCACGAATCCGGCTTTGTGGGCCAGAAACGTCAGGTCTTGCCAGGAGGATGGCACGAAGAGCAGCAAAATTCCCGAAAGGAATACCTCGACAGTGAGGAGCACCACGAGGGGTCCGAGCAGTCGGAGCAGCAGGGGAGGAGCGCCTCGGGACACGTAGGCCGGGGTTCCCAGGTAGTAGGAGGCCATCCTCCAGATGGTTGTCCCCATCTTCACCAAGACCACAGGGACGAGGATCATGCCGATCACTACGTGGGGGGTGAACAACGACTGCACTGACAAGATGGTGACGCCCTCGCCGGCCAACAGGACGAACAAGAGGGCAGCAGTCATGCCCGTGAGTCGTGAGTTGCCTTCGGGCCCGCCCGTCGGGCGCTGGCTCGACTGCTCGGCGGTCGAGGCCTGGCCAACAGAACTGCTCTTACCGGAAGAGCGGGCACCAGACGGTCGAGAAGTCGAGTTTCCAGAAGTGTTGCTCACCGCCCCAGTGTGACGCGAGGAGTTGACCATGTCACGACAAGTACCGACGCATGTCGGAACTTGGTCGGGTGCGCAGACTTCGCTAGTGCGATCCCTGTCTGCACGTTTACCTTCGTGTAAGGTCCCTTCACCGGCGGTTACACGTACGCCAATGCAGTAATCCGCCGTTGGCGGAACAAGATCGCAGTCGGTGGAGATAGAGATGCACTCGACCGATTCATACTCCTCCGGGTCTCCCGGTGTAGGCCACCCCCCTGCCCCTCGTGGTGGTCTTCGCCGGGGACCCGGCGGGCTCTCCTCCGGGTGAGAACCCGCTCCCCACTTCGCTCCCGCTCGTTCAGTGGTGCCGGGTGGGGACTGCCGCAGAAGAGATCAGCGGTTCATCGAGGACCCGCAGTTCAACCGGTAGACCTCACCCGTCACGTCTCACCCTTCACCTAGCGGCCGCTGCGAGTCAGCCACCGCGAGTCAGCCACCGCTTGTAGTCACGGTTGCCACTCATCACAGAGCGCCATCGGCTCCCTTGCAGGAGATCTGGCATTGGGGTCATCTCAGCCAACTGCCCACGAGCCTCCGGCTCAGCCACGTTGCTCAGGTGGAGGTGGTGGGAAGCCAGCTCGGCCGAGAGGCCTCATAGGTGGAGATCTCGTCCTCGTGACGCATGGTCAGGCCGATGTCATCCCACCCATTCAGCAGCCGCTCGCGAGTGAAGTCGTCCATGGGGAAGCTGCCAGAGATGCCGGCCGCTGGTGCTTCGACTGTGCTTCGAGCCACATCGATGGTGATCTCGAGCGAAGGGTCGGCGGCGACGGCATCGAGAAGTGCGCGGCCGAGATCGG
>CAIQOJ010000059.1 GCA_903873395.1 uncultured Acidimicrobiaceae bacterium | reverse complement strand
CGCAGAGGGCAGGCAGGAGGCGTCGGGCTCGCCGCGCCCAGAAGGCCCCGAGGGCGATCCGGGCCTTGGTGGCCCACTCGCCGAGGAGGAGACCGGTGATCAGGTAGCCGGAGAGCACGGAGAAGACATCGACTCCTACGAAGCCACCAGGCATCCCATGGATGCCGAAGTGAAAGCCCATGACCAAGAGCAGGGCCACGGCACGGAGACCGTCGAGGGGGACGACCCGGCTCCTGCCCGTGGCCGAGGTGCGCAGCGCCTCATGGTCGACGTGACGGCTCGTCGATCTCGAGTGCGCTCCCCGGAGCAGGAACGCGGTCACGGCGCAGACTCCGGGGTCAGTACGCATGCGGCCGAAGCGGCAATATCGGCAGGGGCGGCACGTTGTGGTCCTTCGGCGCAACGGGCGAGCGTGGCTGGCGTGGGGGTCGGGGTCGCTGATGACCGGTCGATGCCCGACCACACCCAGGCCTGGTGCTCATAGCGGGGCACCTGTCCGGTAGCCGCGGTCATCAACACCACGATGGAGCGGACCAAGAAGACCTGTTCGTAGAGGGGCAGTCGGTCCGGATTGGGAAGCACCACGCCGGTCACACCCCAGCCCGCCAGTGCGGATCGCACCGATGTCACCTGGTCGGGCAGGAGCGGTGAGGGACCACCAGCCAGGGAGATGTTGGACAGATCCGTCTGTCCCGCCCGTTCCTTGCCCGCCCGAGAAGCCAGGGAGTTCGGGCCACCTCCGCCTGCCATGGCATACGACATCCGATTGACGGCCTGCCAGGTCATGTTCGACTGACGGAAGGCAAAGGGAAAGACCAAGAGCACCTCGCCCTCAGGCAGGTGCGGTGCTGCGGTGGCGAACCACGGAGGTAGGCGGACCGGCACCGCGGTGAGGGGGAGTCCCCCTTCGTCGAGGTAGGTGGCGATGGGCACGAGACAGACGGCGGCGAGGACCAGGGCGCCCGCCGATGCCGTCGGGCGTCGCAGCCCCACACGATCAGCCAGAGCCGTTCGGATCCGATCCAAGATCACGGCGAGCATCACGGCAGCACAGAGGTAGGTGATCACCACGAATCGGCTGGGGATCACGTTGGACATCAGCGGCAGACGGACGAAGAGGCGCCAGAGCGTCCATCCGTGGAACGACAGGCCCTCAGAGAGAAGGGCAGCGATGACGCCCATGACGGCAAAGAGCCAGAGGCGCACGTCTCGCCAGAAGGCGACAAGGCCGACGGCCAGCACCGCGAGAAGGCCGATGCCGAAGAACTGACCCGACAAACTCGGGCCCTGATACCCACCGAGCTGGTGGGTGAGGGCGGTGATCCGGGGAGCGGGCGGCATCGGTGAGGCGAAGTACCGCATCGCGTTGCCGCCGTAGGCAAGCAGGCCGTTGCTCCCCCACACGTCACCTGCCAGATGAGCCGGTCCGGCCAGGGCGAACCACGCCGGCCAGGCCAACACCACCACCGAGGCCACTGCCCCGATCACCAATGCTCGAAGTGCGTAGGGAGCACGCTCGATCAGGACCGTGCGGCGCCACAAGGCCGCTACGGCCACCACCAGCACGAGCCCCACGGCGGCACCGATGGTGATGATCACCAGCATCTCGGTCCCCACGAAGAGCTGCACCGTGGCGCAGGCGGCAAGGGCGAGGCCAGCAATCCACGGACGCCAGCGTTGGCGAACCAGGATCTCGTCGAGACACAACACCACCAAGGGCGGCACCAATGCCATGCCCAGCATGAGATGGGCATCGGTGAGGCTCACGATGACAAAGGGCGAGAACCCGTACAGCAGGCCACCGATCCATGCGGCTGGCGCCCAGGCCACCCACCGTCGGAGCAGCACATAGGCAGCACATGCAGAGAGGAATGGGCTGAGGGTGAGCGCCACGTTCAAGGTGGCGATCGGCCCGAAGATCCAGGTGACAGGGGCCAACACGATGCCCAAGCCGACTTCGGCCGTGTTGGACAGCAGATTGATACCGCCGGGGTGGAAGAGGTAGTTCGAATACAGCGGGTTGAGGCCATGGGAGATTGCGTAGGCGGGCCACTCGAGGAACCAGGTGAAGAGCGAGGTATCACCGCAGCCGCAGGTGGTAGTCGATGTCGGATGAGTCGACCACACCTGCCACCACAGGGCGATAGCGGCGACGAAATAGGCGCTGATCCCGGCCAGGAGTGAGCGCCATCCCGAGGACCGGGACTCGCGCAACATCTCCCCTGCTCCGCCCGACGCCTCATCGTTCACGTCGAGCCCGTCAGGGTTGCATGTAGCGGTGGGCAGGGCAGTCGTCGTCATGCAGAGACCTTCGCCTGAGCCACCGCGGGGGCATCGCCCACAGGGGTCGCTTCGCCACTGGTCGATTCGACTCGGTGGTTGCCTTCGACGAGGGCGGTCGCTGCCACCACGCCCCACGTACCCACGATCCACCATGCCGCAAGAGTCGGAAACTCGGTGATCCGATGGACCGTCGAAAGAATCCACGGACCGATGGCCCCCTGGCCTGTAATCAACGCACCGGCAACGGCAACCAGCCCGCAGGCCAGGGCAGCCCATGCCCACAAGTCGTTGCCCGTGTCAGTGCGCCGCCGGACCCCCGACAGGACTACTCCGCCTGCGATGGCTACCGGAACTGCTAGCACCAGGACGTGCAGGTACGGGCTCATGCCATGCACCACAGCAGTCGTCCTGGAGGTCAGATCACTCTGGATAGTGAACGTGGACGACGCGCCACGAGCTCCGATCACCTGCATCAACTCGGGCCACCACCCGATGATCACCAGCTCGAGACCGGCCAGACCCACGGGTGCAGCCAACCGAGAGAGCGGTGCACGCCATCCGTGGTCAGCCACCACGCCAGCCAAGGAGCGCACGGCGATCAGGGCGATGATGGCGACCGCAGTGACGAACCCCTCGTCTTTGGCCCCGCCAGCCACCAACACCAGTACTACCGCAATGGACTGAGCGCTGCGCTCCCGTGGGGACTGCAATCCCCATGCCACCGCCCCGACGGCGGCCAGTGACCAGATGGGATCGGCGTAGCCGTTGGTCAAGAATGGCTCGGTGACACCGGCGGCCACCAGCACCAACAGCGCCGCGACCACCACACCGGCGACCAGAGGCGTCCACGGCGTAGGAGCCGAGGCCGCATGTGCGGCCCGTCGGCCGGAAAGACCGATTGCGGCCCGTCGGCCGGAAAGACCGATTGCGGCCCGTCGGCCGGAAAGACCGATTGCGGCCCGTCGGCCGACGTCAGCCACGGCAAAGGCGGCGACAGCGAGGGCGCAACCGTTGAGGGCAGCGGTGACGACAACGCCAAGCCGAGCTGTATGGACCCCGGTCACCTTCCAGGCAATGGCAGAGGCCGCGCTCACGAGCGGCGGATAGGCCGACTGCGTCAGCACGAGTCCTCGGACCTTCAGATCCACCAAGAGTTGTTGGTGCGACTGCAGGAACCATCCCGGACGCATCACCCACAATGCTCGGGCATCGAATCCGACCGTCGGCGTGCGAATGCCTCGCAACGAGGCGACACACGTGACTCCCACGATCAGGGCGCCGACCGCTCCCGCCAGTGCGACCCGGTGGTCTCGGGGATGTCGGACCGTTTCCTCGAGGTCTCCTTCGCTCACCCCGAGCTTCCCGTCTGTCCGTCCAAGTCCGAGCGTGGGACCCCATAACCACCATGCACCGGCGGCAACCGCCCCGAGCACCGCCAGCGCCACGAACCACGTCATGAACGAGAGGCCAAGAGCGACATACGCGGTGGCGGCCAGTGAGGCGAGAACGGCTCCGGCCAACGGGGCCAGAGGAAGCGTCACCCACCGAAGCCCAACTCCAACAACCACCGGGAGGGCACCAGCCAACCCGAGGACCACCAAGCCAGTAAACGCGGCAGCGGTGGTACTCATGCCTGCGGCGCCGGCATCACAGTGGTGGGGCCGGCGGCGGCCCCTGACCCGGCACCTCGGCCCCGGTGCCGATCCTGACGACCGAACGTCCATCGGGGGTTTTCGACGTGGCCACGACCACCGTGCCCGAACACGTCCCCGGTCCGGTCTGTCCATTGCGCAGCGTCAACACGACGTCGGCCGACCTCGCAGGATCTGCAACCGTTACCCACGATCCCGTTCCTTTGATGAGGGTGATGACATCGGCCAGGTTCGACGTCGACAGTGTCACTCGTTGTCCTGGTCGGACCAGGCTGTGCGCCTGGATGTCGATGCAACGGTAGAAGGCGTTGTCGAGAGACGCATTGCGCACGGTCGACGTGGCTGACTGTCGATCGACCACCGCTGAGCCCCGGGACGCCTGACCCACCAGCGCGACGCCGACGACAGCGGCCACGACAGCAGCGACCACGGTGACGGCCAACCCGGGCAGGCGCCCCCGGCGGTCCGACCCGTCCGGGGGTGCGACACGGAGCATCGGCGAGGACGCTACCAGCCACCTGCAGACCATCCCAGGTCAGCGCTGCGCACTGCCGGTCCGTCCGCTCAGAGAAAGAATGCACCCAGCCACTCCGGCTGTGACAGCCGGACGTGTAGGCATGTCAATGGGCAGACACCTCGCTGCAGCTTCCGTCGGGGCAAGGATCGTCGGCGGTGCGTGGGCCAGCCCCGTCCAGACCCAGGCCCCGGCTTGGCGGACCGGTGCCTCACCCGTGGCCGCCGTGAAGAAGGCCACGGCAAAGGGAACAGACGTCACCTGGTCATAGGCCGCTAATCCGGCCTCGTCAGGCAGCACCACCTCATCGACCTTCCAGCCCTCGAGGGCGCGTCGAGCGGCAACGACGTCAGCCGGGCGAACGACCTGGCCCGTGAAGGAGAACGACGCCTGTCCGATCGCTTCGGCCCCGGCCTGGTAGGAGCCAGCCCGTTGCACCACGCCCCCCGGGCCGCCACCGCCGGCCATGAGATAGGGGAATCCGGCGACGGACTGCCAAGCCATGGCACTTTCGATGACTTGGTAAGGCACCGGGAGCATCAGAACCACGTGATGAGCAGGAAGGCCGGGTGCGACTCGGGTCACCCAGGTCGGCGATCGCACCTGCTGAGAGGTGGTCGGGATACTGCGAGCCAGATAGGTGCCGATCGGGACAAGAGCAATGGCGCCGACGATCACGGCGAGGCTCGTGGCGAGAACTCTGCTGCTCCGGCTTGACCTGCTGGTGCTCGGATAGCTGGCGCTAGGCGGTCCTGGATCGCCGCTCAAGCGCTCCAGGACCACGTGGCGGGTCTGATCCACGGCGATAGCCAGGATCACGGCCAGAGCGAGGTAGACGACGAGCACGAAACGGCTGGGAATGATGTTTTCGAGGAGCGGACGGCGGGCCAGAACCTGCCAGGGAAGCCACAAGTCCTTGCGCTCTCCCAGGGACAACACCCCGCCCACCACGGCCAGTGATCCGAACAGGAGCACGCGCCGGTTCCGTCGACAGGCGACGACGCCGAGCGCTGCCACGACGAGCAGGGCAACCCCGACGTACTGGCCCGACAGCGTCGGTCCCTGGTAGCCACCGACTCGGTGGGTGAAAAGGGTGAAACCAGCCGAAACCGGAGCGGGCCAGAGAAAGTCATGGACAGTGGTGCCCTCGTAGCCAAGTTCGAGCGTTGGCCACACCCGGCCCGACGTGTGGGCCGGGCCAGCCAACGCGAACCACGTCGGATAGGCCAACGCCAGTCCGGCGAGTGCGGCTGTCACACCGAGTCCGGTGGCTACCCGGCGCACATGCGGCTGGAGCACTGCGCCCAGACGTCGGCCATGCACCACCAGCCCATAGGCAACGAGGAAGACCGCCCCGATGGCGGCGGCAATGCCCCAGAGGACAAGTACCTCTGTACCCACGAAGAACTGAAAGATGCAGAGCAGGCCGAGAACCATGCCGATCTCCGCCGGACCACGACGACGAAATGCCCATCCCCGCGGGAAGAGAAGTTCGTCGATGCAGGCAATGACCAATGGCGGCACCATGGCCCAGCCCAACATGAGGTGGGCGTCGGTCAGGCTTACCAAGACCAGTGGCGAGAATCCGTAGAGCAGACCACCGACGAACGCTGCCGGCAACCACGAGACCCATCGGCGGAGCAGCACGAAGGCGGCCAGGCCCGAGAGGGCAGGTGCAAGGGTGAGCGCCACATTCATGGAGGCCACCGGCCCCCAGATCCAAGTCACCGGGGCGAGAGGCACGGCCAGGCCGAGTTCGGACGTATTGGCCAGCAGATTCACCCCACCGGGAGTCGACATGGCCGACGACCACCAGGGATCCAGGCCGTGGGCGAGAGCATGCGCGGGCCAGGCGAAGAACCACAGGAAGAGTGCGCTGTCACCGCAGCCACACGTGGTCGTCGAGGTCGGTGCCGACCACACGTTCCACCAGACCACCAGGGAGAGCACCAGGTACGCACCACCGGCAAGTGCGAGCGACCGCCAACTTCGACGCCTGGTCAGCTCCCTCGACTCTTGTGACCCAGGCCCCGGCCAAGGCTCAGGCTGAGGCTCAGGCGAATGCCCCAACCCGGCGGTGGCCATCGTTGGCGTGTCAGAGGGAACCTGCGTCACGGTCCATCCAGGATGCACGCGGGCACCGTCCGAACAGGCTTCGCCGTGCCGGTGCAGTCGGCGAACCGACGAGACGCCACCGGTGTGGCAGCAGGTGCAGAGGCCACGTCGCTCCAAACGAAGGCTCGGTGCGAAAGGGCTGGCGCCCGTCCCAGTACAGCCGTCATGAAGCCAACGGCATACGCCGTACTCCTACCTTGCTCGACCAGGGGAAGATCCTCTTGGACGGGGACTACGACCGTGGTGACCTGCCAGGCGGCCAAGGCCGAGCGCACCGAAGCTAGGGATGCAGGGGTGGGAAGAGGTGCAGCGGCCAACGGCAGCGAAGCAGCCACCAGTGCATGGAAGCCCGCTCGGGCCCCGGGTGCAGTACGGAATGCCTGGCCACCGGGACCACCGCCACTGGCTTGGGCCCACGTCATGCCATTGACGGCCTGCCAGGCTTGTGAGGCCTGGAGTCCTGACGAAGGCATCGGATAGGTCAGGACGACCTGTCCCGCCGACAGTGTCGGGCCTACCTGGGAGAACCACTCCGGCAGGACCACCGGACGGACGGTGAGGGGCACGTTGGGACCCAAGACGATCACCGTCGGAATGACGGCAAGCACGATCAGGGGCCAAGCGAGGAGCGACTTTCGTTGCGACGATCTGTGTTGCGACGATCCGTGTTGCGACGATCCGTGTCGGGACGATCTGTGTTGGAACGGTCCGTGTCGGAACGGTCCGTGTCGGGCAAGCCAGTCGGCGGCGCCGTCCGTGGCCAGTCCAGCCAGGATGGCCACGCACAGCGTCACGACAAAGACGAAGCGGACCTCCACGATGTCGCCGACCCAAGGGATGTGCTGCAGCGCGGCCCATGGCACCCACACTCCTCGACCGGGGGCCAGGGAGATCAAGGCCATCACGCCACCCAGCGCTCCGAAGAGCCACCGGCGGCGATCGCCACGCCCGAACACCACGCCCATCAGAGCCAATGCCAGGATGCCCAGGCCCACAGTGCCGAACCCAGCCAGCACGGGTCCTTGGTAGCCACCGAGGCGCAGCATGCCTGGCCGGAGCGCTTCGAGTCCCGAGGGTGACACGAACGAGGACGGCGTGGTCCCAAAGCGCGAGGTGGCGCCCTGTGACCAGATGGGCCCCGACAGGTGGGCTGGGCCAGCCAAGACGAACCACAACGGGTAGGCCAGCACGACGACGCTCACGCCCACGCCGATGACTGCCGACCTCCAGGCATGAGGCAGCCGGGTGCGTACGTCGTCAGGACGGTGCGTCCACGTCCAGGCAACAAGTAGTGCTGTGCCCAGTGCTGCCGAGATGGCGGAGATGAGCAGCACCTCGGTGGAGAGGAAGAACTGCACGATGACCAAGGTGGCGAGTGCCAATCCAGTCCGCCACGGGGGACGCCGTTGAGTGACGAGGAGGTCTTCGAGCACCATGACCAGCAACGGCGGCACGACCAGGAACGCGATGTTGGTCTGATTGAGGGCCAACTCGGTGACCATGAAGGGCGAGAACCCGTAGGCAACACCGCCCAGCCAGGCAGTCGGGGCCCAGGCGACCCACCGACGCAACAGCAGGTACATGGCCAGGGCCGAGAGCGCAGGGGCCAGGGTGAGGCCGACATTCATGGCCAGCACCGGCCCGGCAGCCAGCGTCACTGGGGCAAGCACGACCCCCAGGGCCAGCACGCTCGTATCGTCGAGCAGATTGATCCCGGTGGGGTGAAAGAGCCACGGCGACCAGAACAGACTGTGGCCGTGGGTCAGGGCATAGGCGGGCCACTCGGTGAACCACAAGAAACGAGCCGCGTCACCGCAGCCGCAGGTGGCCGTCGATGTCGGATGACTCGACCACACGCCCCACCACAGTCCGACAGCAAGCACCAGATAGCTCGCTCCGGCCAGAATCAGACCTCGAGGCCCACCGGCCGGCGCTGGCCGCCTCGTCGGGTCGGGACCCGAGGATGCTTCTCCTCCCCGAGTGCCTGCCTGATAACCGGCCAGGTCGGCGTCGTGATCGACGTCCTGGCCCACGTCCTGATTCCCGTCCTGGTCCAGACTGCGTTCTGCCGCCATCACGGTGCCTTGCTCGGCCCGCACAGTTGCGTCGTGGCCCGCACCGGGTCAGCGCTGAAGCGGAAGGTTGTGTAGCCCGGGCTTCCGAGGAGATTGCTCCATGCTCGACTCAACGTCCACGGCGCAGTGATGGCCTCGAGATAGTCGCGCAGCGGCGGGCAGCCGACGCCAGCTCGGGCGGCGGCTACCGGCACCACGCCGGGTCCGTCGGGCAGCGTGGTCTTGCCGTGAACACCGAACCTACCGAGCATCCAGGCCGGTCCCACCAGCTTCTCGTGGCCAGGACGAGCGTGATGGATCACCGTGGTGTGACTTCCGATCGGGTTAGCCAGCGAGAACGAATCGAAGATGTAGACCTTCGGGCCCACGAGATAGCCGATGACCCCAATCGCAGGAAGGTTGACGGCCAATCGGAAGGGGAGGTCAGAACGGGCCGGCACGGTCGTCGTCGCCACCGCAGCGAAGGGGTTGGTGATGACCACGATGCGCTGGTCCCCGGGTGCAACGCCTTGCGCTGTGCGGGCCAAGACAGCGCCAGCTTGGCCCGAGAGCGCATCGGCGTAGTCGGCAGCGGTCACCGGATGCGCTCGACCGCTAGCGCTGATCCAACTGTTGCGCTCGTTGGAGATGAAGACGGTCTGGAGACCGATCACGTGTGGTGTCGTTGGGATGAAGCGGAGCCAACCCAGGCAGACGATGGACCAGATGGCGATCCCGGCCACGGGTACGACTGCCCAGGAGCGGAGTTGATCGGTGGTTGCCCATACAGGGAGACAGCACGCGAAGAGGGCGGGCAGGAGGAGCCGGGCGTGCATGTAGTCACCACCGAGGTGGACCACGTAGCCGAGGTCGGCCACTCCGACCACCAACGGGGCGAGGAGGACGAGCGTCCCCGTCCGATCACCCTTCTTCCACCAGTGCAGCGCTCGCACGGCCACCACGGGCAGGGCCAAGGCGGCGGGCACCCAGAGCGCATAGGGGTCGACCAGGTTCCACAGATAGGTGAACCCCTGCGACCACCAGGCCGCCCCCGCGTCTTTGGCCAGGGCAGTCGAAGGAACCAACATGGCGTAGTAGGCGGCCCCAAGGACCACTGTGAAGAACGGCAAGGCAGCCGCCGCAGCCACGGTGGTGATACATCGGCGTAACCGCCGGCCACCACCAGCCCATCCTGGAGCGGCCACCAATGCCACCAACGCGCCAGTCAGCAAGGTTGCCGATAACAACAACTCCGGTCGGATGAGACCACCGAGACCGAGCACCACAGCAGCGGGAAGTGCACGGCGGCGTCTGGCTTCGACACGCACCAAGAGCAAGAACGAGCAGCCGAGCCACAAGAACACCAGGGACATCTCGAGGCCCGAGGTAGCGAACTCCCACACCCCAGCCACGACCGAGGCGATCACCATGCCGAGGGGCACGAGTGTGCCCGACTCCCGAGGAGCAGTCAGGCGAACCGCGGCCAACCCGCCAGCCAGGAATCCCCCGGCCGTGCACACCAGGCCGAGTATGACCGAGGTCCATTCCAGTGAGACGAACGGTGTGACGGCATGGATCACCGCCAGGACGGCAACCCACAGGGGGTCAGACGAGACGTCGACGCGTTCACCCACGTTGAAGACTGGTCCGTAACCGTCCAGGACGTTGCGGATGACCCGGAAGTTGATGAAGGCGTCCTCGTCCACCCACCGGTAGGACCACGCGCCGCCTACCACCACGACCACCGGTACGAGCACCGGCCACCACGACAACCGAGCACCCGTCTTTCCCGATGCCGCATCGGTGACGTCACCTGAGTAAGGCGGGGCTGTGCCGTCAATACCCGCGGTGTCCCCCTGGCGTGCGATGGCCGTGATGGTAGTGGGTCACGCCACTCCGACGGTGCCCGCCCCAGGGACCGGGCCGCAGTCGAGCAGGGGCAAGGCGCACCCTGATCGGGCCCGGGTCAGATCAGGGTGCTGGGATACCATCCCTTCGATGCAGGAACCAGGTCGAGTCGTTGAGAGGGCAGCAGCGGACACCGTCTTCCTCCCCGCCCCAGGGAGCACCTCGACGTGACCGATCAGGCACCGATGGCGCCCGAGGCACCTCCAGCTGTAGCCAACGCACTACCAATTGAGAACACGGGTGCAGCCGGCACAGGTGTGCCCGAACCGGCAATCTCCCGGTTCCGTCTGGGCAACCGGCCGCCCCTGACCGGAATCCGGGCACTCGCCCTCTTCACCGTCCTCACCTACCACTCCAACTTCAAGACCTTGCCTGGGACCTGGGTGGCGCTCCAGGTCTTCTTCGTCCTCTCGGGTTTCTTGATCACGGCCATGCTGGCCGGTGAAGGCCAGCGCAATGGCAAGATCAGCCTGGGGCGCTTCTATTCGCGCCGTGCCGTGCGGCTCGTGCCCCCGCTGCTCCTCACCGTGGCCCTACTGGCCATCTACGCCCACTTCGTTCATGTGGCCGATGCCGCCCATCGCCTGTGGGGAGACAGCTTCGCCGCCCTCTTCTACTACGCCGACTACCGCCAGGCCCTGGGACACGCGCCATTCTTCGGCTATCTCGCCCACACCTGGTCGCTCTCGGTGGAAGAGCAGTTCTATATCGTCTGGTCCTTGGCCATGGTGGTGGCAATCGCTCTCCACAAGCGCAGACTGTCCTACGGGTTCGTCATCGTCGGCCTCGTTCTCTCCACCGCAGATCGCACGTGGCTGACGCTGCACGACCACTTCACCAACGTCGTCTTCACCCGGGTCTATTACGCCTTCGACACTCGAGCCGATGCCCTCTTCCTGGGCTGCTTGCTCGGCTTGATGGCCGCCGACGGCCTCTTCAACGGCTGGGCCCGGTGGGCCAAGACCCTCATCACTTGTGCTGCAGCTGCATCAGCGGCCTTCTTGTGCTGGATCTTGCTCTATGCCCCGTTGTTCACCGAGAATCTGGCGCTGTGGTGGCTACCCACCACCACCATCGCCTCGGGAATCATCATCACCTACTTCGTGATCTGCCCCCAGAGCCTGGGGTCGAGGTTCGTCGGCATCGGCGTACTCGTCTTCATCGGCGAGCTCTCCTACACGGCCTACCTTGTTCACTTTCCCGTCTACCTCGCGCTCGAGCCCTCCACTACGCATTGGAGCTTCTGGCCCAACGAGCTCGCCCGACTCGCCATCATCTTCGCCATCGCCACGGGCAGTTGGTTCCTCATCGAGAAGCCACTGGCCAGGTGGCGTCAGCGCTCCGCACAGCGCTGAACCAGCCGGCGCTGCACAAGCCGGCACTGACCCGACCTCAGTCATTCCGAGACCCAGGGCTACGATCTCCCCCCGTGGACGTCGTCGTGGGGGACCAGGCCTCAGCCGGGCCGCCCAGCGGATCCGAGGGGTCCAATCGCCGTGCCACCGCGCTCTCTCCAGACGGAACGCCGGGTGTGCATCCTCACCACGAACAAGCTCCTCCTGAACCTCAGTTGCGGCGGATCCCTGCGCTCGACGGCATCCGGGCCCTGGGCATCGCCTTGGTCCTCGTCTTTCATGGTGGTTTCACCTGGGCTGGCGGTGGCTTCTTCGGCGTAGACGTCTTCTTCGTCCTCTCCGGTTTCCTCATCACCGGTCTGCTGATCTCCGAGTTCCGCCAGAACAACGGCATCGGCCTGGTTCGCTTCTGGGGGCATCGGGTCCGCCGATTGGTGCCCGCCCTGCTGGCCGTGCTGTGCGGCATCGCGCTCTACGCCTGGTTTCTGGCACCGGCGGACACACTCAGCCAGCTGCGGGGCGATGCCGTGGCCACGATCGCCTACGTCAACAACTGGCATCAGGCCTGGGGAGCCCAGGGCTACTTCGCCGCACTCAACACGCCTCGCCCGCTGTTGCACACGTGGTCGCTTTCAATCGAGGAGCAGTTCTACGTCGTCTGGCCACTCGTTGTCCTGGGCCTGCTCACGTGGGGTCGTTCCCTGAGGCTCCTCTTGGTCGTCACCGTCCTGGGTGCCCTGGCCAGTGCCATCGACATGGTCCTGGTCTTCGGCAATGGCTCGGGCCAAAACCGCGCCTACTACGGCACCGACACCAGAGCCCAGGCGTTGCTCATCGGTGCGGCACTGGCCATCGTGCTGGCCCACCCTCTCCCCCGCCGTCGAGCAGCCCGGCCCCCGACGACCTCGTTGGTCCGCTCGTTCACCCTGTCCCAACGTGCCCTGGTCGCCCTGGTCGCCCTCGGTGGCTTGGGCCTGGTCGTCATCATCGGGTGCTCGGTGGCCACCGATGCCGGCACCGACTGGATCTACCGGGGAGGATTCACCCTGGTCGCTCTGTCCACCGCCGGCCTGATCGCCTGTGTGGCACTCGTGCCGGCCAGCCCATGGGCCCGGGCCCTGTCGGTGCGCCCGGTCCGTTACCTAGGAGCCATCTCCTACGGGCTCTATCTCTGGCACTGGCCGATCTTCGTCGTCCTCAACCACGACAGGACCGGCCTGTCAGGCTGGCCGCTCTTTCTTCTTCGGTGTGGCGTCTCGATCGGGGTAGCCGCCCTCTCGCTTCGTTTCCTCGAAATGCCGGTGCGCAAGGGCCTGGCCAAGGGTTGGCGGGCTTGGGCTCTTGCCCCCCTGGCGATCGGCGGTACCGCTGCCTTGGTGGTGGCGGCCACCGCCGGTGCATCTGCCCCCGTCACCGCCCTGCCGGCATCCCCAGGGGCGCCCAGCGGACCCATGTCCACCGATCCCGGCGGATCCCATCCCTCGCCAGGTGCACAACCAGGTGCTGTCGACCCCGGCACGAGCGCTGTCGTTCCCGTGGTGGCCGCCGGCACCACGGGCCCGGTCCGCCTCTTGCTGGTCGGTGACTCTGAGGCGAGTTTCCTCGGCTTCGGACTTGGGCCGGCCGCCGATGCCCACGACGTCGCCTACGCCGGAGACGGAGTCTTCGGGTGCGGTCTCACCACCAACACCACCCGCTTCCACGGCACCTTGGTCAATGGGGCTCAGGGCCAGCGAGGCGGCCATCAGATCGTCTCGTGCTCCACGCAACTCACCCGGTGGCAGGCCGATGTCGATGCGTTCCACCCTGACGTGGTCTTTCTTGCCGACGGCGAGTACGAAGTACGCGACCAACGCACGTCCGCCGGCTGGTCTCACATTGGCTCGTCGGCCTTCGACGCCGCCCAACTAGCCGCCATGACCAAGGCCGTAGGGGTACTGCACTCCAGTGGAGCCACCGTGGTCTTGCTGACCGCCCCCTACTACCACCAGCTCGAACAAGCCGACGGAACCCCATGGCCCGAGGATGATCCCGCTCGAGTCAACCGTTACAACGCCTTGCTCCGCCAGGTGGCCGCCCGCTCTCATGGCGCTGCAGTGGTGGCCGACGTCAACGCCCGCCTCTGCCCAGACGGGCACTACACAACAACCATCAACGGGGTCACGGTGCGCTTCTCTGACGGCGTGCACGTAACCGCAGCAGGAGCTTCGATGATCGCACCGTGGCTGCTCGACCTCGCCCATCAGCTCGGCACCGAGACCCGGGCCCCATCAGTGCCGTCATCGACCGTTGGCTCGGCTGTTCGGCCACCCCCGACCTCCAGCCCGTAGGCGGGCGGTCAGTAGACCGTCAGCCCCTCGATAGCCAGCGTGACGACAGGGATACCCATCTCGGCTCGCTGGCGACCGTGCTGACGCACTGGTGCATCAACTAGATCGGGTGACCGGCGCGCCCGAGTCAGTGGTGACGGTCACCGCCATGTCTCCCACCTGGCCGACATATCCCCGCAGATCGTGGGACCGAGGCGTCCATGTCGACAGTGAGATCACCCTGGGCTCGGTGGTATCCGAGAGATAGCCAGGGCCGAATTGGGACTTCCAGAACGCGTTGACCGTGGGTTGGTAACCATCACGCTCGAGTTGGTTGACGAGTCCGATGAACTCTTCGGTATCGAGCAGCTGTGTTTCCGCCGTACCAGCACCCGCATCCCCCACGGCTACCCGACCGCCGCTGAGGAGATAGGGCTCGACAAGGTCGGCCAACTGGCCCACGTGCGGATCCGAGGCCCGGGACAGTGGCGGGATGGCGAGCACATGGATCATGAGCGCCACACCCGCACCCACACCGAGAGCACTCAGGACGATCCGACTGACAGTGATCGCACGAGCCGTCCCGGCAAAGCGGCGAGCCACTGCTTCCGGTAATGGAACGAGGCCGATGGCGATGCATGCTGCCGTGGGTAGGACCACAACCCAGATAGCCAGGTAACCGAAGATGAAACCAATGACGTGGGTCAACGCCACGACTGATGCCAGGCATCCCACCAGGACCAGAACACCCAGTCCTCCGGCGAACCGAGCTCGAGCCCGCAGGCCAGCGAACGCCGCCGCCGTGGCTACCACCACCGTGGCCAAGGAAACCGCAACAGCAACTCCGGCATGGGCGGGAGGGTTCCCAAGCAGCGACCCCATAACCTCAGCTGGCCCGAGCACCAGCACCGAAGCACCCGAGGCAAAGGCCCACAGAGCTGCGTGCAGTGGCTGACCAGGATGTCCGGCGTTGAAGAACTGCACGATCAGGGTCACATTCCCCGGATGGTTGGTGACCTGTTCGACGAGCGGTGGGACCCAAGCCAGAACCGTGCCCCCGAGAGCCGCGGCCACAATGACCCGCCGCCACATCCCTGTGGTGGCATGCCAGTGGCCGCTCGCCTCGAAAGGATCAGCTGCAGTCGCTGAAACCGTCACCCCGGTGGCCACTTCCTCTTCTCGCCCCGCACCTCGACGGTCAGCCACCAGGGTGATCAACCAGCACAGGCCGGCTGCCCCCACCAACGTGAACGCCAAGGGCCCTACCGAGATGTCAGCCTGGGCGACATAGGTGGCGACAAGCACCGCTCCAGCCAGTGATGGGCCTGAACGGTCGAGGGCGCTGGCACATAACAGCACCAGCAACAGCAACGGAAACAGCACCACCATCGGATTCCAGGGGCTGACCAGGGCACCGAGGACGCTCTCCGAGTAGGTGGTTGCCGCCGTCCCACCGATGGCCAGCACCATGGCCAACGCACAGACCCACAACGAGGTCCACACTGCGCGGGTCGGTGTCGTGCGACGACGCACTACGGCAACACAAGCCACAGCAGCTAGCCCATTCCAGAGAGCGGCACCAACGAAAAGTGCTCGCGGCGAGGATCCGAAGAGGCGGTAGGCGAAGGACTGAAGATAGAAGTAGGCCGGACCGGGATGGTTCCAGTTGTTGTGGTCGAACACCCCGAGTTGCTGATGCCAGCCGAGCGCCCGCCGAGTGTGCAGATCGATCAGGGCAAGGTCGTCAGGCAGCGTCAGATGATCCGAGGAAGTGAGCAGGGCGACGATGGCCCAGGCGAACGGCACCGCCACGATGACAAAAGCCAGAACAGTCAGCCATGAGCCGGGCGGGCGGATCGAGGGGCTGGCGGTCGTTCGACGACCAGCTTCCCGTTTGGAGGCCGAGTGGCGGTGCCGAGGTGGGCGACTTTCGGCTGCCTCAGGGCCCGAATGTGCGGGGTCTGGAACTGCCAGATCGGAGGAGTGGGCCACGAGAGCCAGATCGTACGGCAACCATCGCATCAGTGGCGCCTCGGCTACCTATCCAGCGCGGGCCTCCGCTCGGAGAGTTCCCAGGGGGACAGAAGCACGCAATCCCCGTAGGGCGATCGAAGCAAGTTTTCAGAAGGCGTAGGTCAGGGCAAAGCAAGATCCGATGAGGAGCCCCGCACCGAGTGGCGTCGCCCACTGCCGTTCGATCAAGAACGTCGATCGTCGAATCGGGTTCTCAACGAATCGATACGAGAGGACAGCAAGACCGAGCGCCAAACCTGCCAGCGGAAGGGTACGGGTGAGGTCCGCCTGCACGACCGACGTCTTCGACCACGTGTACCAAAAGACGAGTAGCGGCCAATGCCAGAGGTACCACGAATAGGACCATCGTCCGAGGTGTTGAAAGACCGACCGGCCCAGCACGACCTCGGCCCCACGATTCGGGGCCGCCGTTCCGCACGCGATGACGAGTGCAGCCCCGACGACGGGAACGACAACGGCCGAACCGGGGTACACCGTTCGTAAGGAAAACACCACGGCGGGTAGAACGCACAGGATCAATCCGATCCACGTGCCCACCCTTGCGACCTTTGTGGGCAATCGAACT
>CAIQOJ010000058.1 GCA_903873395.1 uncultured Acidimicrobiaceae bacterium | reverse complement strand
CGGCTATCCGGCCCCGACGTTCAGTGAGACGGGTGCGTTGCCCACCGGTGTGACGTTGGATTCCACCACCGGCGTCTTGTCCGGGACGCCGACCCAGTCGGGTTCGTTTGTGATCACCATCACGGCCACCAACGGCATCGGCACCGACGCCACTCAAAGCTTCACCCTGACGGTCAACGACGCCCCAGTCATCACTTCGGTTGATCACACCACCTTCACCAAGGGCTCGGCCGGCAACTTCACCATCACCGCCACCGGCTACCCGGCCCCGACGTTCAGTGAGACGGGTGCGTTGCCCACCGGCGTGACACTCAACTCTTCGACGGGAGTGCTCTCGGGCACACCGACCCAGTCGGGTTCGTTCGTGATCACGCTGAAGGCCACCAACGGCATCGGCACCGACGCCACCCAGAGCTTCACCCTGACGGTCAACGACGCCCCGGTCATCACCTCGGTGAACCACACCACCTTCACGAAGGGCTCGTTGGGCAGCTTCACGGTGACAGCCACCGGCTATCCGGCCCCGACGTTCAGTGAGACGGGTGCGCTGCCCACCGGCGTGGCGCTCAACTCCTCGACGGGAGTGCTCTTGGGTACGCCCTCTCAGTCGGGAAGTTTCCCCATCACCATCACGGCCACCAACGGCATCGGCACTGACGCCACTCAGAGTTTCACCCTGACCGTCAACGCTGCCCCGGTCATCACCTCGGTGAACCACGCCACCTTCACGAAGGGCTCGTTGGGCAGCTTCACGGTGACAGCCACCGGCTACCCGGCTCCGACCTTCAGCGAGACGGGTGCGCTGCCCACCGGTGTGACACTCAACTCCTCGACGGGAGTGCTCTCGGGCACACCCACCCAGTCGGGTTCGTTCGTGATCACGCTGAAGGCCACCAACGGCATCGGCACCGATCCCACTCAGAGCTTCACCCTGACGGTCGAGGACCAGCCACGATTCACCTCCGCCTCGACGACCAACTTCACCGAAGGGACTCGGGGCACCTTCACGGTTACGGCCACCGGCTATCCGGCTCCGACCTTCAGTGAGACAGGTGCCTTGCCGACCGGCGTGACCCTGAACTCGTCGACTGGAGTGCTCTCAGGCACTGCGGTGGGATTTGGCAACTTCCCGGTGACCATCACGGCCACTAACGGCGTGAGCCCAGATGCCACGCAGGTGTTCACGCTTGTTGTGTCCATGGGCCCGATCGTCCAGCAGGCTCCCAAGAGCGGGACGGTGACTCCGGTCGACTCACCCACATTCGCCGATCAGCTGCATACGACTGGCACCACCAGCCCGGTGACCTTCCTCGAGGCACCATCTGCCCATTCCGGTGACGTGATCGTGTCCTCGAGCGGGGCAGTCACCACGTCTGGGACTCTGCCTGCCGGCAACTACACCGTGGGAGGTACGACCAGTGACCAACCGGGTCGGACCGGTACGTGGACGTACACACTGCACGTGACCGGTGGTGCGGGAACATCTGGCTACCGCCTGGTGGGCAATGACGGAGGCGTGTTCGCCTTCGGCGGCCCGCCCTACGAGGGCTCGCTGCCCGGCCTCGGCATTGACGTGCACAACATCGTGGGCATGGTGGCCACGTTCGATGGGAACGGCTACTGGATGGTCGGCTCCGACGGAGGCGTGTTCGCCTTCGGTAATGCCGGCTTCATCGGCTCGCTGCCCGGCCTCGGTGTTCATGTCAACAACGTGGTCTCCTTCGTGCCGACGCCCTCGGGTAACGGCTACTGGATGGTCGGTCGTGACGGTGGCGTCTTTGCCTTCGGCGATGCTGGCTTCGTCGGCTCGCTGCCCGGCCTCAACGTGCACGTGAACAACATCGTGGGCGTGGTTCCGACCAATGACGGCCTCGGCTACTGGATGGTCGGCTCCGACGGCGGCGTCTTTGCCTTCGGCGATGCCGGCTTCGTCGGCTCGCTGCCCGGCCTCAACGTGCACGTCAACAACATCGTCGGCATCACGGGAACCGCTGACCACCAGGGCTACACGATGATCGGAAACGACGGTGGCGTCTTCACCTTCGGAGATGCCGTCTATGCCGGCTCACTGCCTGCCTCTGGAGTGCGGGTCACCAACATTGTGGGAATCCTCGGGACACCAACGGACCTGGGCTACTCGATGGTTGGATCCGATGGTTCGGTGTTCTCCTTCGGAGATGCCACCAACTGGGGCTCGCTGCCCGGCCTGGGCGTGAGTGTCAACAACATCGTGGCCATCTCGGCGGGCTGAGCCGCCGACCGCTTGGGTGACGACTGGCTGAGGGTGACCGGCTGAGGCGTGCTGCCTCCATGGCGCCGGGAACCTTCAGTCGTCGTGTCCCGCCAAGCGTGGTGCGATGGTGAGGCCGCCATCGACCCGAATGACCTGTCCGGTCAGGAAGGCTGCCCGATCCGACAGCAGGAAGCCGACAACGTGGGCGATGTCCTCGGGAGTGCCCAGGCGTCCCAGTGGGTTCTGGTCGGCCAGTCGGATCCGACCCACTTCAGACACCCCTCGGGCAGCTGAGTCGGTCAGGACGAATCCTGGAGCGATCACGTTGCAGCGGATGCCGTGCCGTCCATAGCGAGTGGCCACGTGGCGGGCCAACTGCTCGAGAGCAGCCTTGGATACGCCATAGGAGACACGAGCATGCTCACCGATAGCGGCAGATCCTGAGGAGATGAAGACGAACGCACCTCCGCCTCGTGCCTCCATGAGGGGAACCCCGGCCCGCACCAGGTGAAGCGCTCCTGTGGCATTCGTCCGGAACACTCGGTCCCAGGTGTCGAGATCTACGTCCGTTGCGTCCAGGTCGGTTCGGAAGTCGGTCCAGGCCGCGTTGTGGTCCACGAGGTCCAGGCCTCCCCAACGACCGGCCACATCGGCCACCATGGCCTCAACACTTCCTCGGTCGGACACGTCGCAGACGAAACCGGCAGCATCGTGACCCTCGGCGACCAGCAGCTCGGCCAGGCGATGCGCCCCGTCACCATCACGGTCGGAGACAGCTACTCGTGCCCCGAGCCTGCAGAGATGCGTAACGGTGGCGGCTCCGATACCCCGGGCGGCTCCAGTGACGATGGCCACTTTGCCATCCAAGGTCCCACTTACATCCTCCGCCGGTGAAGCCATGTTGTGACCGTATCCCGATCCATGGCCTGCATGTGGGGCCTGCGTGTGGGGCCTGAGTGGTGGGGCCTGAGTGTGTGGTCAGGGAAGACAGTCCGTGTCGCGGGCGGCTAGGACGGCACGCGCAGCGTCACCCAACGCAGCGCGCTGAGCGGGTGTCACCACGTCGATGAAGTGCCGCCGAACAGCGGCCACATGCCCTGGGGCGGCCGCATCGAGAGACTGCCTTCCTCTGTCTGTCACCACGACGAACGCGCCCCGGCGGTCCGAGTCGCATCGCTCCTTCGTCAGCAGCTCTCGCGAGTGCATTCGGGTGATGTGATGAGACAGGCGGCTCTTCTCCCATCCGAGCTGGCAGGCCAACTCAAAGAGTCGCATCCGGCCGTCAGGACGATCGGTGAGGGCGACGAGCACCTCATAGTCCGGCAGGGAGAGGTCAGAGTCCTCGGCCAACTGTCTCGCCATTTGGGCGGACAGGTGCATGTTCATGAAGACCAGGGCCCGCCAGTCCCGCTCTTCGGCCTCGTCCAGCCACGTGACTTCTTCCACGCCCTCATCCTAGCGGGAGTTTGCGGAATAGATGAAACATCAACTATGTTAGTTGACAGGTCAACCTGTTTCACTACCGAAAGGACCCCGTCATGAGCATCTCCGCAACCTCAACCGACGTCACCGGCACCTACGCCATCGATCCGACACACAGCCGAGTGGGCTTCGTGGCTCGTCACGCCATGGTCACCAAGGTCCGAGGCTCCTTCAACGAGTTCACCGGCACCGGCTTCTTCGACCCGGCCGATCCCTCGAAGACCGAGTTCTCACTGACCATCGAGGCCAACAGCATCGACACGCGCAATGCCGATCGCGACGGACATCTGCGCACCAACGAGTTCTTCGACATGGAGAACCACCCGCAGTTCACCTTCGTGTCGACCTCGGTCGCGGCCACCGGCGCAGACACCTTCGCAGTCACGGGTGACCTCACCATCAAGGGAATCACCAACCCGGTCACCGTGGACTTCACCTATGAGGGTGCTGCCAAGGATCCGTTCGGCAATGAGCGGATCGGCTTCGAGGGCTCAGCCGTCGTTCATCGCAAGGACTTCGGGATCACCTTCAACGCCCCGCTGGAGACCGGCGGTGTTCTCGTGAGCGAGAAGATCCATCTCGAGTTCGAGGTATCGGCCATCCGCCAAGAGACCGCAGCCTGATCCTGAGGTTCCTCGGCCCGCACCTCTGCGGTCCGGGGAACCCTCCAGGGCAAAACGCGAGCAAGCGCCCGTCTCACGCAACTGCGGGGATCGGGCGCTTCGCTCTTCTTGTTGACCTGGGACGTGTGGTCGAAGGGGCGGCAACCAGGGGGGCCTTGGTGCTCCTGCCGTTGCAACGCTCACACTCCGAGCCGCTTGCCATCGGACTCCTGGGCCTTCGGTCATGGCGACCGAGTGGTCCCTCGCCGTCCGTCCTCAGGACGGAGATGCTCTGCGTATCCGCATCGGCTACCTCCTCCGGAACCCTTCTGGATCCCTCACTTCGACCCTACGCCCCGCCTGTGCATCAGGCCAGGGCCCAAGGACCCTTGGCGCGTTGCTGGCATCAGCCGTGCTGCCACACCCGGTTCTGGAGGCTGCGGATTCCACTCAGGGCGACCCGGTCGAGGCGCTCGAGGTCATCGCCGTCGATGCTCCATCCCAGTGCCCCGGCGTTCTCCTCTGCCTGCTGACGGTTCTTGGCTCCTGGGATCGGCACCGCACCCTTGGCGATGATCCAGTTGAGGGCCACCTGGCTGGGTAGCCGACCGCCGTGCTTGTCCCCGATGGCACGTAGTTCGGCGACGACCTTGTCCACCACCTCCATCGGATGGGCGCTAAAGCCTCGCTTGCCTGGAGGCGGCGAAGCCGCCGAGTATTTGCCGGTGAGCCTGCCCTGGCCGATCGGGGAGTAGGCCAGCGGCACGACGCCGAGCTCGGCGCAGGTGGCGAGGAGGCCGCTGGTCTCGGGAACGCGTCGCAACAAGGAGAATTCGATCTGGTTCGTGGCGAGACGCAGGCCGCGCTTGGTCAACTCACCAGCCATCGAGCGAGTCTCCTTGACCGAGTAGTTGGAGACACCCACGGCATCGACCAGACCGGCTTGATGGGCACCGGCCAACGCTTCGGCCAGTGCAGCGTGAGAACGCAGGCTGATGGGGCCGTGGATCTGGTAGAGGCCCACCTTGGGAACTCCCAGACGCTCGACGGAGGACCGCAGTGCGGTGAGGAGGGCACCGCGCACGTTGAGCTTCCATGGGGACGGCATGAACTTGGTGGCCAACACGACCTTGGCTGCTCGTTCGGGATCTGCGGCCATCAGTCGTCCGATGATCCGCTCGCTCTCTCCAGAGCCATAGACCTCTGCGGTATCGAACAGGGAGACCCCCGCATCGATCGACGCGTCCCATGCTTGGCGGATCGTCTCTTCCGTGAGTGAACTGTCGTAGCTCCCCATGCCCCAGGTGGATGAGTCCCCCCATGCCCAGGTGCCCACGCCAAGAGTGGGAATCGACACGTCGGTGCCAGCCAGTGTGTAGGAGTCAGGAGCCATGGTGCCCACGGTATCGGGTGGACCGTCGTGTGGCTGGCCCTTGGCCGGACAGTGGTCGCGAGACCGTCAGCCCCGTCATTCGGCGAGGAGCATTCCCCGGAGATAGGCCACTTGACCAACGTGCTGGAGGTCGTCGCTGATGATGCTCACCAGGCGCACGGCTGCTGTTACCGGTGGGTCCCAGTGGTGGTCCACGATGCGATGGAGATCGGTATCGCTCATGGATGCCACAAGTTCGATGGTCCGGGCGTGTGTGGCTTCGAAGTAGCCGAGCAAGAGATCGGCATCTGCAATCACGGCGGCCATCTGCGCGGCGTCGTGTCCGTAGCCGGTGTCTGTTGGATCAAGCGAAAGGGCAAAGCGCTCGACCCAGCCCTCGAGCATCCAGACCTGCTCCACGCCGGCCAGCTCCGCCACTTGGGCATCCTGGATCCGAGCGAGGTGCCAGACGAGCCAGGCCACAGAGTTCGACTCGGGGCCGGGGCGATGGGCGAGTTGGTCGCTGGTGAGGCCGCCAAGGGCTGGATACAAGGCATCGCGCACCCGTTGGAACCCGTCGATGAGGATGGTGGTCGCCGTCATGAGGCCTCCCTGGACGTTCTTGTGGCTGCACCCGATGCTCTCACGAGTGATCGCCCGCCCACCACGGCTGCCTAACACGCCTGCCCACCACGCCTGCCCACCACGGCTGGAGGTCTCGCCCGGATGATGTTGCTCGAACGTGGCAGCATCGGAGTGGCGCATCTGACAGGAGAGTCGATGGCGGGCAGCGAGTACGACCAGCGGCATCAGGCACTGCATCGTGGAACCCGCCTGGAGTGGGCCACGGTTGCCTGGAACATCGGCGAGTTCTTCATCACCGTGTGGCTGGGCGTCACCGCCCACTCTCTGGCCATGATCGCATTCGGCCTGGACTCGCTCATCGAGGTCTTTGCCTCGGTGGTGGTCATCCGCTATATCTCGCGACACGAGACTGGTGGCCAGGCTGCTCGGGCACTCCGATTCGTTGCCGCTGCGTTCGGACTGCTCGCCGCGTATCTCGCCGTCGCCGCCGTTCGTGCTCTGCTGGCTGGTGAAGGTCCGTCGAGTTCGTGGCTCGGCATGGCCTATCTGTCTGTGGCAGCTGTTGGGATGTTTGTGCTGGCATGGCGAAAACACCGCCTTGCTCGAACTGCTGGCAGTGCACCGTTAGCCGCCGAGGCGACCCTGACACTTGTCGATGGCTGTCTGGCCACCGGGATCCTGGTGTCGCTCGTGCTCAGCACGGAGTTCGGTCTGTGGTGGGCAGATCCTGGAGCGGCACTGGTGGTGAGTGCCGTCTGCGCGTATGAGTTCGTAGGCAACCTTCGCGAAGCATCTCGCCTGTCCAGTGATGTTGATGACCTCGAGCAGTGATTCGGCGGGTAGGACGCATCAGTCATGAGTCAGCCGGGGTACATCGGACAGCGGTGAGCAGCCACGTACTCTCGGCGACGGGAACCACCGTGGGATAGAACGGTCCACGAGGGGCCTTTTCGACCAGACCATTCGACCAGACCATTCGACCAGACCATTCGACCAGACCATTCGACCAGACCAAGGGAGAGGGGCATGGCACACCGGGTGATTCAGTGGGCGACGGGAGGCGTCGGCCGCGCAGCGATCCAGGGTGTGTTGGGGCACCCCGAACTGGAGTTGGTGGGCTGCTGGGTCCACAGTGACGACAAAGACGGTCTCGATGTAGGCGAGCTCATCGGACGTGGTCCCATAGGGGTGACCACCACGCGAGACATCGACGCCTTGTGCGCCTTGGACGCCGACTGTGTCCTCTACAGCCCGATCTTCGCTGATCCCGCCGTGGTCGTCCGCTTGTTGAAGTCGGGGAAGAACGTGGTGACGCCCTTGGGGTGGTTCTACCCTCCTTCGCCCGATCGGGACCGATTCGATGACGTCTGTCGAGCAGCGGGCGTCACCTTGCATGGCACCGGCATTCATCCCGGAGGGATCACCGAGCGGTTCCCGTTGATGATCTCGGCCTTGTCGGGATCGATCACCAAGGTGCGGGCTGAGGAGTTCTCGGACATACGGACCTACGGAGCTCCTGAGGTCATCCGAGACTGGATGCTCTTCGGCAAGACACCCGAGGAGTCGCGCACCAGCATCATGGCGGAAGCACTGGGATCTGGCTTCCGCCAATCAGTAGGGATGATCGCCGACGAACTCGGCTTCCGCCTCGACCCCGAGCTCCGCACCACCCATGAGATGGCTGTCGCCACCGCACCCATCGACTCGCCGATCGGTGTCATCAACCCTGGTCTGGTGGCGGCTCAGCGTTTCCGATGGGAGGGCCTGGTCGATGGCGAGCCGGTGATCACCGCTGCGGTGAACTGGCTCATGGGCGAGGAGCACCTGGAGCCGGCATGGAGTTTCGGTCCCGAGGGTGAGCACTTCGAGATCGAGGTCACCGGTGATCCCAGCTGTTTGGTGAGCTTTCACAAGCTTCACCCTGAGTCCATCGCCGCTGGACTTGAGCGCAACCCCGGCATAGTGGCCACGGCCATGCACTGCGTCAATGCCATCCCTTACGTCTGTGCCGCCGAACCTGGGTTGCGCACGTACCTCGACCTACCTCTGGTTGCCGGCCGGGCAGCGTCCCGACTTGGCCGGACTGAACCAGCGGCGTGAACGTCGCTCTGTGCGCTCGTGGATCTCCCATCGTGGTGCCCACGGCTGCTGACCGGTGGGTCCGAGGAGCGATCGACGAGGTCGTCTGAGGCAGTGACATCCCGGACTCAACTGGCCCGCCAGCATGAGTTGCACCGACTGACCATCCGGACGACTGACCATCCGGACGACCAATCACCCGAACCGACCAATCACCCGAACCGACCGATCACCCGAACCGACCGACCACCCGGATGCGGTGGCGCTTGGATTGATAGGGACTACCCCAAGAATGTCAGCGTTTTCCTCTCCGCGATGTTGAGGACCAGCCCTGTTGGCCCCAGCCCCTGTTGCCGATTAGATGGTTGAGGAAGAGGTCTGTCGAACTTGCCACTGAAGGTGATCGTCCTGTGGTGTGAGCAGGCGGCCCTGGCGGAGGAGTTGCATGTTCAAAGGCGAGTCCAACGGCGAACCTCAGCGGTTCGCGTCGTATCGGGCACCTGCCGTCGGTCGCTTCGACATCGATGAAGATGCTCCGTCCGGGACGGAGCACCCGTCAGGCGATGATCATGCCGGGCTGAGCCATGACGCCGATGCCGCGATGCACGCACTGCTGTCGGGGGCCGTGGATCTGCTCGGTGAGGCATCGACGTTGGCTGGCGAGATGGGGGAGGAAGCGCCAGCATTCGACCATCTCGAGGTGCTCGTCCAGATCCACAACGCCAGCATCAGCATCCGCCAAGCCCTGCTCGTCGTCGAGCGGTCAGGCAGTCATCGTTACGACTCGGACGACACACCTGAACTGACCTAGCCGACCCTGCACCAGGCTTGATCCGCCGGGCAGGGGTGAACGCCGAGGTTGTGGTCGGGACGACAGCACTGCTCGCTGTGGCACAGTTTGCCCATGGATATCGATGCATCAGGGGCAGGGTTGGAGCACGTCGACGTACTTGTCGTGGGGGCGGGAATCTCCGG
>CAIQOJ010000057.1 GCA_903873395.1 uncultured Acidimicrobiaceae bacterium | reverse complement strand
TTCGGCGGGAGCCATCGAGCACCCGGGAGGACTCGTGACCAAAGTGCTGTCCAACGACGCATCCCGAGACGAGGTCGAAGGACTCCTGCGGTCGGCCAAGCACGCGGTCAGAGGTCACCTTGAAGCGAATCGCCGAGTACTCCATGCCTTGCGAGACGCTCTCCTGGTTCGCAGTGAACTAGTGGGTGAAGAGATCCTCGAGGTCATCGAGCGAGCCCAGGCCGACCCGAACATCTTGCCCCGCTCCCTGCGGGCCGTGAGGTCGACCGACGCGACGCCAGGACCCTTCGGCACCAGGGCGACTCGCCTTGCTCCGCCCGCCGAGGTCTGATTCGTCGCCCACCATCTGAGCCCCATCAAGCTCAGGCAGAGGCCACGCTCGGGCACCAGTGCCACCTCACACTGAACGCCAAGACTCTGCTCCAACAGGCTGGCTGGAGTCACCCGGGCCCAATGAGTCAACGGGCGCTAGCCTTTCTCCTTGCTAGCCAGTCGTTCTCATGGTCCTGGTGAGGACCGTGCGACCACCACAGCGCCAACCTTGTCGGTCTGGACCGGACGAAGGCGGCGCCTACTGATACCAAGGAGTCACCCATGGAGTTCCGCGAATCTGACGAGATCCAGATGCTGCGCGAAGCAGTGAGTGCCATCGCCAACAAGTTCGGACACGACTACTACGCCGAGAAGGCCCGGGCCGACGAGCGGACCGACGAGTTGTGGAATGCCATCGGCGAGGCTGGGTTTCTCGGCGTCAACGTCCCCGAGGAGTACGGCGGTGGTGGGGGCGGCATCACCGAACTGGCCATCGTGGCCGAAGAGCTGGCCGCTGCCGGCTGTCCCCTGCTCGTCATCGTGGTGTCACCCGCCATCTGCGCCACCATCATCGCCATGTTCGGCACCGAGGCGCAGAAGCAGCGGTGGCTGCCACGATTCGCCACTGGCGAGCTCAAGATGGCCTTCGCCATCACTGAGCCCGATGCTGGGTCGAACTCCCACAACCTGTCCCTCACAGCCACCAAAGACGGTGACATCTGGCGGCTGAACGGTCAGAAGTACTACATCTCCGGTGTCGACGAGTGCGAGGCCGTCATGGTGGTCACCCGGTCCGGGGTGGATCCCGACACCGGTCGAGGTCGGCTGTCGCTCTTCATCGTCGACACCGACACCCCCGGCTTTGAAAAGCAGGTGCTCCCCGTGGAGATCACTGCTCCCGAGAAGCAGTTCACGCTCTTTTTCGACAACGTCGAGATCGAGGCCGATCGGATGATCGGCGACGAAGGTGAAGGCCTGCGCCAGGTGTTCTATGGCCTCAATCCCGAACGGATCCTGTCCGCAGCCACGGCCAATGGCATCAGTCGCTACGCCCTAGACAAGGCCGCCGCCTACGCCACGACCCGAGAGGTGTGGGGCACCCCCATCGCCCGCCACCAGGGAATCTCACATCCGCTGGCCAAGGCCAAGATCGAGGTCGAGTTGGCCCGCACGATGACCGACAAGGCGTCCTGGTACTGCGACAACGACGGCGATTCGGCACTAGCCGGCGAAACGGCGAACATGGCCAAGTTCGCCGCCGCAGAAGCCGCTCTGGTCGCACTCGACCAGGCCATCCAGACCCATGGCGGAAACGGCATGTCCACCGAGTACGGCCTGGCCGACCTCTGGGGCATGGCTCGCTTGTTGCGGATCGCACCTGTGAGCCGCGAGATGATCCTCAACTACGTGGCCCAGCACTCACTTCGACTGCCACGTAGCTACTAGGACAGGGTTGGCCAGGGGTGGGCAGACCCTCGGATGCAGCGCGGCGGCGAGTCTTGACTCAAGCGCGCCGGTCAGCGAGACGATGAGCACTGCAGGACGACCCGCGCCCAGCACACCTAGGCAGGCGGTCCTACGCTGGTCATCACGCACATGAATCCCCATTTCTCCAGCAGTCGGCCCCCACGAGGGGAGGCGATCAGGCGGATGCTTCGCGCTCGGATCGAAGGTGGCACGGTGATGCGTGGGGACGATGGTGTCTCGCTCATCGAGGTCATCGTTGCCTTCATCGTCCTGTTGGTTGCGCTCATTCCGCTCGCCTACCTCTACACCACGGCGGTCACCCAGGCCGGCCAGGCCAAGAACCAGATCACTGCGCTGTCTCTGGCTGAGAAGTGGTCAGAGATCTTGTCGAACGTCACTCCTCCGGTGAACAACTGCGGCGAGGTCATCGTCAACAAGGACGTCTCACCATCGGGGCCGGTCTCTAACGCTGCCACCACGACGGCGGCGTACTCGGTGACGGGCACCGGGGTCGGTTGTGCAGGTTCGCTGACCGGTCCGACCACCGTCGCCCTTAGCGCCACAACTACCTTTGCCGCTGCCACGTCGGCGAATCCGCAGGTCGCCGTCGTGACAACCTCGACCGGCAAGGACAGCATCTTCTACACCGGCACCACCTGTACCGCTGCCGGAGCATGTTCGCTCACCGGGGTCAGCGGTTGGTCTCAGGCAGAATCGGTGGCCAGCGGGGCAGTCGTGGCGCAAGCGCAAGCGACGACCGACACCGAGACCAAGGGGAGCACGGTCTATGCGCTCCGAGCAGAGTATGAGTGGACGTCGTATCAGTCCGGCAACAGCGCTGGCACGACAATCGCGTCGGGTTCGAACGGTGTAGCGCTGGCCACTGCTTCGACGATCTCCCTGGCATCCGTGGCGAACTTCACCTCATCAGGCACCGTCAAGCTGACCTCGTCCACCGGAATCCAGACGGTGACCTACACCGGAGTGAACAAGGGGTCGAATACGCTCACCGGCGTCACCTGTTCGGGGTGCACCGGAACCTTGAGCACAGGAACCGCAGTCGTCCAGCGCACCAGCAAGCCCAATCTCTGTACCTCAGGTTCCCCGCAGTTGCTCAAGTTGCGGATGACCGTCAGTTGGGGACCCAGCGCCGACGTCAACCAGGTCCAAGACAGCGTCATCCTCAACTACCCGCCGTCAGGGATCCAGACCCTTGGCTTCATCGCTCTCCAGTTCAGCGGTGACTCGACGGCCAACGACGCCCAGGGCAATCCTTGGAGTGAACGGGTCCAGTCCATCCCGGTGACCATCACTGGGCCACAGAATCTCACCATCTATCCCGATGCCTACGGCTGTGCCTTCGCCCAGGTGCTGCCGGGATCGACCTACACCGTCTCCGTCGGAAATGCCGCCTCGGGCACACCGGCAGGAACCACATACGGATCCCCGGCCTTCACCGCCAATGCGGCCGGTGTGGTGACGTCCAACGTCCTCCAGCAGCCCCAGACGGAGACCCAGTCAGGCATCACCGTGAGCATCGGCGCGGTCACCAATCTCACCAATCTCTACGCCTCCTCGTTCCCGGCCTTCGACCAGGGAACGACGGTCAACCTGGCGTATCCGTCGTCGACGGCAGCAGCCGATGGCGTGCTCTGCCCCGGAACCGGTGGCCTCACCTGCCTGGCATTAGGTAGCGGCCCCGGCGGCGCCCAGGCCGAACTGGGCAACGCTGGAGCGTGGTCGACGTTGTCTGTTCCGGGAACCACAACTCGACTGAGCTCACAGGCGTGTGCGGGAACCACCGAGTGCATCTTGGTCGGCAACGGTGGTGGCAAGGGCGTCATCCTCAACGCCTCCACCGCAACAAGTCCCGCCCTGACCGTGGCGCCGACGTCAGCCGCCATCATCACGTCTGCTGGCGTGACCGCCCTGACTCAGGTGGCCTGCCCGACTTCCACCAACTGTGTGGCCATCGGCACCACAGCCACCGGTGCCGTCGCACTAGCTGACACCATCACCAGCGGCGTGGACAGTTGGACCGCCATCACACTTCCCGCCGCGTATGGCGGACTCTCCTCATTGAGCTGCCCCTCGGGGGGCGGCGGCTGCGCAGCCATCGCCACAACGAGCGGCACCTCCGTCGTTGTCTCGGGCCCGCTGACCGGCGCCTGGGTTGCCAACGCCGCCCCGGCAGGATTCACCATCAGCGCCTTGACATCACTGGCCTGCGCCACGGCGGTCCCGGCTGCATGTGTGGTCGACGGCACTGGCACGATCGGGGCTGGGGCGCTCGGTCCGATGGCGTTTGCGGCCACCTCGACCGGCTTGGCCAGCCAGCAACTCACGTTGGCCTACGACACCTTCCCCACGGGCACGACACCGACCGGGTTCGGCAACGTGATCTGCCCGTCATCAGGGCGGTGCCTCATCACGACCTCCACCGGTTCAGGCCCCGTGCTCCTAGCCAGCCCTCCTGCGGCCGGCGCCTTGGTGAAAGAGAGTCTGCCCACAGTCACCTCGATCGGCCAGGTGCTCTGCCCGTCGACAACGACGTGCCTCATCCTTGGGGCCAATGGGTCGACCCCTCTGGTCCTGACGTCGACAGGGGTCCAGACCAGCGGATCGACCGCCGATACGTTCACCGCAGCGACCCTCTCGGTCTCCAGTGGCACCCTGTCCACGGTCACCCAGGTGGCCTGCGCGTCGACCACAGCATGCGCCGTGGTCGGCACAGGAACCAGTGCCTCCAGCCAGCCGACCGCCTTCCTTCTCGGATCAAGCGGTGGAATCGCCACCTTCACCGCAGCGTCTCTGCCCGCCACCAATCAGGCCCTCTATCTAGGCGATGTCGACTGCACGACCTCAGGCTCCCCCACCTACTGCTCAGCAGCCGGTGCTGGTCCCTACGGGGCCGTCATCCTCTCGTCCTCCACAGGTCCCACCGGCACCTGGACCAACCAGACCCCATCAGGACTCACCGGCAGCGCTGTAGCTGGCGTCCCCATCGAGATGAACAATGCCAACTTGCTTCCCAACACCTATGCCACCGCGGTCACCGCTGGTGCGGTAGCCAACATCAATCAGCTTCCCGACCTCTATCCCTTCAGCAGCGGCTACGCCCTCTTTGCGGGCGACTGTGCCGCTGAGCTTGGGGCCGGCAGCTTCAACATTGCCCAGGCGGCCACGACCCCGGGAGCGGTGAGCTCGGCCACCGTGCCCCTTGGGCTGTTGGAGATCCGGGTCAACCGTGCCTCCGGCACCCAGGCCGGTCAGGGCTACCCCAACATCCCCTTGTCGTTGACTGCCAACACCACAGGGTGCGGCGCAGACACCTACACACTGCCGGCCTCTGGAACGGACGGCCTCAGCCGCATCCTGGTGCCCTATGGGTCCTACTCACTGAAGGTCAACAACGTGACTCAGGCGTCCTCGATCGTGGTCGGGGGAAGCAGCGTCAGCTACGGCCTCTTCACCTTCGCCCACCCCAACCCGGTCCCGGTGAGCGCATGAGCAACCTTCCCGGCACGCACCGCGATGCCCGCCTCGGAGCCTGCCGCCGTGCCGTAGTGCGCGAGATCGTTGACCGACGAAAGAGCGAGGCCGGTGATGACGGTCTCACGCTGATCGAGCTTCTCGTGGCCTTCACGGCGATGCTGGTGCTGTTCGGCATCATCGGCACCGTCATCACCGTCTACCTGTCCACGGCCACGACTGTCGTCTCGAGTTACAACAACGTCGACCAGATCCTCCCGGGCACTACAACCATCCAACGTCTCATCCGCGGTCAGGTCGAACCAGCACCAGTCAATGGGTCGGGCGTGCCCGCTCCCCCCTTCGTCACCTCCAGCGTGGGCACTACCTCGGTCACGTTCTACGCCAACATCGGCGACGCCAACGGACCGGCCAAGATCGTGATGGCTTCGGGGACCCCTACCAGGTGCTCGAACTGCCGCTTCTACACCTCGATCTTCACCGTGACCCAGTATCCGGCCAACTCGGGCACCTGTCCCGGGGTGTCCAGTGGCACTGCGTGCACCTGGTCATCCACCGGCAGGGTGCTGGTCAACATCTACAACGTGGTCAACGGCCAGGTCAACCTTCCCGACCCAACCACACCCATCTTCACGTACAACACCTACGTGACCTCCACATCGGTCTACTCGCCCAACGTGGCCACGTCCGCATTCTCCACGTGCACGGCATCGTCGTGCCCGGGCGACAACATCCAGAGCGTCGGCGTCGACCTCGAAGTCCAGACCCAGGGGGCACCGATCCAAGAGACCTACTTCGTGGTCTACCGCCTGTCGTCCTATTCGTATCTCTACAGCCCCCTGGTCGGTTGACCCAATGCACACCATGATCCGATCCCTTCGTTCGTCCATGACAAGCCACAAGCGTCGTCGTCGCAGCCACATGGGCGACGCCGGACAGGCCGCCTTGGTCCTCGTCGTGTCGCTGGCCGTCTTGCTCACCGGCATCGGTGCGATCCTGGTCAATGTGATCGGCAACAACGACCCGATCGTGACCCAGGCGGCCATCCGTCAATACGCGTATCGGGCGCTGGCTTCAGGGGTCAACTCCTACCAGAGCGTGATCAACGGCAATCCGTACCTGGCCTCGTGCAACTCGGCCACCAACTATCCGAACGGGTCGAACGCCAGTGCGCAGTGCGCGGGCATCAACTATCAGACGTGGACCCAGGTGCCGGGCACCGATCTCGGCAATGGCGTCATCCCTGAGTTCTACAAGTTCGACAACCCTCAACAGGTCATCGATCCGACCACCAAGGCCATCACCTATATCGAAGTCCAGATCGTCGGAGCTGCCGGGTTCCCCGGGAAGAATGTCTTCTACTCCACGGTCGCCAAATTCACCCCTCAGAACACCTTCTTGAACGTCATCTGGTGGACCAACTTCGAGCAGTTCAACTCGACGGGCAATCCGCCCAATGCAGCCAACTGCTCCTACTACTGGACCGGTTCGCAGAAGTACCAGACAGGCGTCGGCTGCGGAGACGTGTACTTCATTACCCAGGACACCTTGAACGGCCCGGTCTTCTCCAACGACTCGATCCCCATCAGCGGCACACCGACCTTCAACGGCAAGGTGCTCACCGCCGACCCATCGTGCCTCTTCGTGTCGACCACCTATCCGGGCCCACCCGGATGCTCCTCGGCTAGCACCGGCATCACCTACGGAGCAGGGAGCGCCTATAACCAGACAGTCGAGCCGCTCCCCACCACCAACGCCCAACTCGGCGACACCGCCAAACAAGGCGGCTGCTACTACCAGGGCCCGACCACGATCACCTTGGAGACGGTCAGCGGCAAGGGAGGCCAGATGCTGGTCAAGAGCCCGGACACCCCTGGCTATCCCAACGCGGCGACCACCGGCCTCTCCATCAACACCAGTTCCTGCCCCACCAACGGCACCACGGCAGCCGACCTACCGATCAATGGCGTGCTCTACGTCGATCAAGCAACGTCCGGTACCACCGGTGCCAACCCCTTCAGTCCCAACACGGGTGGTACGTCACAGGTCCAGAGCAACTGTTCGGGCTGCTACTACGGCCAGACGGCGTCACCAGATACCGAAGGTGATGCATTCGTGAGCGACCTGACCACCAATGGTCTGCCGGCCACCGGCACCACTGCGGGAGGTCTGTCAGGCCACCTGACCATCGGGGCAGCCAACGACGTCATCATCACCGGACCCATCACCTACGCCGACTGCACGTGGGCGGGCACGGCACACCAGAGCCTGTGCAACTACAACAACGCCACCACGGGCACCAACGACGTGCTCGGCCTCATCGCCAACAACTTCTTGACCATCAACCGTCCCGTCTACAACAGCTCGGCCGGGGCAAATGCCGGGAAACTCCTGCCGAACTGTGGCTCCAGCGGAGCACTGGCAGCACCCCTGTGCAATCCCTCCACCGCCACCGGAGCCAACGGGAGCGCCGGACTGATCGTGGACGCCACGGTGCTCGCCCTCAAGCAGTCCTTCATCGTCAACAACTACAACCAGTCCAACAGCGGATCGAGCGGCTCCCTCCTGGTGTATGGATCCATCCAACAAAATGCCCGAGGGCCGGTGGGTACGTTCTCTGGCTCGACGGTCAGCACCGGATACGCCAAGGGCTACTACTACGACCCCCGACTCACCCTCTACGGCCCGCCGTACTACCTCACCCCGGGAACCGCCTCGTGGGCACTTGTCTCCTCAGCGGAGACCTACACCGGCATCCAGCCGTCCTGCCCTCCGCCGCAAGCCACACCAGTGACCGCAGTGCCCACCTTCCCGATCACTGGGTCAACGGCGGCGGGCACCGGCAACTGCATCGCTGCATCCTGAGGTAGTCCACCCGGCTCGAAGCCGCTCACGACATCGTGCGGAGGAACGGGTCCCTCCAGGCAGTAGCCTCAACCCCCTATGCCCTCCCGCACTCGTGACGACATCCGCAACGTGGCCATCGTGGCCCACGTCGACCATGGGAAGACCACCCTGGTCGATGCCATGCTCTGGCAGTCCGGGGCGTTCCGGGACAACCAGTCCGTCAACGAGCGGGTCATGGACTCGGGTGACCTCGAACGAGAGAAGGGCATCACCATCCTGGCCAAGAACACGGCCGTGATCCACAACGGGGTGAAGCTCAACATCATCGACACCCCCGGTCACGCCGACTTCGGCGGTGAAGTCGAGCGAGGCCTGACCATGGTGGACGGCGTCCTGCTGCTGGTGGATGCCTCCGAAGGACCGCTCCCCCAAACTCGCTTCGTGCTCCGCAAGGCACTCCGCTCCCGTCTCCCCGTGGTCCTCGTGGTCAACAAGGTCGACCGGCCCGATGCCCGCATTGACGAAGTTGTGGCTGAAGTCGAGGAGCTCTTCTTGGACCTCGACGCCGACGAGCACCAGATCGATTTCCCCATCCTCTACTCCAACGCCCGGGCTGGGTGGGCCTCAAACACTCAGGGCGAAGAGGGGACGGACCTCGAGCCCCTGTTCAGCGCCATCCTCGAGCACATTCCCGCCCCTCGCTACGACGACGAGGCTCCCTTGCAGGCCATTGTGTCGAACCTGGATGCCTCGCCCTACTTGGGCCGCCTGGCCGTGTGTCGGGTCCACAACGGCACACTCCGTAAGGGTGAGACGGTTGCGTGGTGCAAGCTCGATGGCACCATTGAGCGGACCAAGATCACCGAGCTCTTCGTGACCGATGCTCTCGAGCGGGTCGAGGCTGATTCGGCCGGACCTGGAGAGATTGCCGCGGTGGCCGGCATGGCCGATATCACCATCGGTGAGACCCTGGCCGATGCCGAGAACCCCAAAGCGTTGCCCGCCATCACCGTCGACGAGCCAAGCCTGGCCATGACCATCGGCATCAACACGTCGCCGCTGGCCGGCGCCGACGGCAAGAAGCTCACGGCGCGCCAGGTCCTGTCTCGGCTCGAGGCCGAGCTGATCGGCAACGTGTCGCTCCGGGTCAGCCCCACCGAGCGACCCGATACCTGGGAGGTCCAGGGCCGAGGTGAGTTGCAGCTGGCCGTCCTCGTCGAGACGATGCGGCGCGAGGGATTCGAATTGACCGTGGGCAAGCCCCAGGTCGTCACTCGCGAGATCGACGGCAAGAAGCACGAGCCGGTCGAGCGTGTGGCCATCGACGTACCCGACGAGTACCTCGGTGTCGTGACCCAGTTGATGGCCCTTCGCAAGGGCTCGCTGATCGAGATGGTCAACCACGGCACGGGCTGGGTGCGCATGGACTACCGCATTCCCGCTCGCGGCCTGGTCGGCTTCCGGACCGAGTTCATGACCGAGACCCGGGGAACAGGCATGCTCCACCACGTCTTCGACGGGTGGGAGCCGTGGTTCGGTGACCTGAAGACCAAGCGCAATGGCTCGATGGTGGCCGACCGCCGCGGCGTCACGACGGGCTACAGCCTCATGAGCCTCCAAGAGCGGGGCTTGTTGCTGGTTGGACCAGGTACCGAGGTCTACGAGGGCATGGTGGTAGGCGA
>CAIQOJ010000056.1 GCA_903873395.1 uncultured Acidimicrobiaceae bacterium | reverse complement strand
CACGGCGGCGTGCCCAGGCATCTGACGATACCTGACGAGCCGTCAGATGCCGAGCAGAACTCCGAGGTACGCCGGGAACACCTAGCGCCGCCTTGGCGTTGGTAACCGTGTACGACAGTGACCATCGTCAGTGACCATCATCAGTGACCATCGTCCCTACCATCAGCCATGCACAGTCCAGGCAACAGACCAGGGCCAGCATGTACGACCTCAAAGGAGATGCCATGAGCACCACCGAACCCACCGCAGCCCAGACCAGCCGCAACACTGAAGTGACAAACGTCGAGATGACCGATGCCGAGTGGAAGGCACGGCTCACCCCGGAGCGCTACGCCGTGCTCCGCCAGAAGGGCACCGAGCCGGCCTGGTCGGGCGAACTCCTTCACGTCGAGGGCAGCGGGATGTTCACCTGCGCCGGCTGCGGAGCCGACCTCTTCCCCACCGACGCCAAGTTCGAGTCGGGATCAGGCTGGCCGAGTTTCACCCGAGCCCTCGCGGACGGAATCATCGACGAGCACGTGGATCGGTCCTTCGGTATGAGCAGGACTGAAATCACCTGCGCCCGATGTGGGGGTCACCTTGGCCACGTCTTTCCAGACGGTCCCGCTCCGACCGGATTGCGCTACTGCGTGAACTCGCTCTCACTCGAGTTCGACCCGGCGAAGGACTGAATGCTCCCAGGTTGTCCTGAGGACAACGCAGCACATCACCCCGGCCACAGGCCGGGGTGATGTGCTGTAAGGGTCGCTGGCCATCAGCTCCAGGCAGTTCTTCCTGCCAACGTCGTACTCCTCGTCAGCGTTGCCCTTGCCGTCAACACCTGGGCTGTCATCCGGTTCGCAGCACCCACGTTCGCAGCGCCCCTTTCGGTGGCACCCACTGCACAACGACCTGGACTGCATGCCTCGTTCGGGATGCTCCGTAGCCCCCCTGAGACGAGACGCTCCTCCAGCAGGTTGAAGACGGCGGCCAGACGATCTGCATCCTGAGGCCGGCCTGAACGAACCAAGCCTCGACCGGCGTCGGCCAAAACCTGACAGGCTCGAAAGGCTTCATCTTTGGTCAGCACGACCTTCGAAGCCATCCAGGTGGGATCGGGACCCTCAGTCACCGGAGTCTCCCGATCCGAAGCCACTCTCGCCACCAGGACGGGCTACCCGGTGGACATCGACCGTGGCAAAGCGAAGCGCAGGGCCCACTTCGTCGGCCACGATCTCGACCTTGAACCGCCGGTCACCGTCTTCGGTCTCCCAACTGCGCTGTTCGAGTCGGCCGGTGACGATGACCCGCATCCCCTTGGTCAGGCTGAGCGCCACATTCTCGGCAAGGTCTTGCCAGGTCACGACGTCGAAGAACGACGTCGACTCTTCCCACTCGTTGGTCTCTCGGTTCTGCCAGCGGCGATTGGCGGCCACGCCCAGCGTTGCGGTGGCCTGGCCGTCCCGGGTGTAGCGAATCTCGGGGTCCCTAGTGAGATTCCCCACGATGGTTGTAGTCGTAGCACTCGACATGTGTGGCGCTCCTGCTCTCCGCACCAGGCGACAACTGCCCTGGTGCTCCTCGCCGGCGGCAGGTCCGCCACCGGGCCGCCCGATGAGGCGACGCAACTACCGTGCCGGAGACACCTTGCCAACGACCGTGCGCCGTAAGTGCTGATCACCTTGCCGAGCATCGCAACACCACCAGGGTCGCCGTGGTGCATCACTACGATGACGAACCGTTGGCACGAGGCCAACAGAAAACCTCCCGGATCTGCATCGGTCAGGTCCGAGGTGACCGCGAGAGAAGGATGGCTGTGACTGATGCACCCGCCGGCCCGCTCGAAGGGATCCGGGTTCTCGACCTGACGAGCGTGATCATGGGACCACTGGCCACCCAGATCTTCGGCGATCTCGGAGCCGATGTGATCACCGTCGAAGACCCTCGGGGCACCCTGGCACGGGTCATGACCCGAGGCCCCCTCCCCGGACTGTCCGGCCTTGCCCTGAACCTCCTCCGAAACAAGCGCAACGTTGTCTACGACCTCAAAGACCCTGCCGGCCGCCAAGCCGTGCTCGACATAGCGGCCACATCAGACGTCGTCGTGACCAATCTCCGGCCGGGCACCCTCCGGCGTCTGGGGCTCACCTACGCAGATTTCTGCGACGTCCGTCCGGACATCGTCTTCTGTCGAGCCCAGGGCTACCCGTCCGACTCACCCCAAGCTGATGCTCCCGCCTACGACGACGTCATCCAGGCCGGTGGCGGTCTTGCCGACGTGTTTGCCCGACAGGGCAGCGAGCCTCGTCTGATTCCCACCCTGGTGGCCGACAAGGTCAGCGGCCTCACGATCGCCTATGCCGTCCTCGCCGCCCTGGTCCAGCGCGAGCGGACCGGACAGGGCCAAGAGATCGAAGTGCCGATGATCGACGTCGTCACGTCATTTACCCTGGTCGAACATGCCGGTGCGGCCACCGCAGAGCCTCCACAAGGTGCACCGGGCTATGCCCGGGTGCTCGAACCCAACCGGTCTCCCCAGCAGACCGCTGACGGGTGGATCATGGTCTTGGCCTACACCCGTCAGAACTTCATCGATCTGTTCACAGAAGCAGGTCATCCTGAGCGGGCCGACGACACCCGTATTGCCACCGCCTCGAGCCGGCTGGAGCACATCGATGACCTCTATGCCGAGGTGGCCGCCCTCGTGAAGGAGCGCACCACGGCCGAGTGGCTGGCGTTCTGCGCCGAACGAGGTATCCCAGCCAGTCCCGTGGCCACGCTCGAAGAGATGGTCGAGGCACTGCCCATCGAGGTCCACCCCGACGCCGGTCCCTACCGGGTCATCCCGCAACCTGTGCGATTCGGCGCATCAGCGTCCGTTCCAACTGTCCGGCGTCCAGCAGCGCACAGTGGTCAACACAATGAGGAGGTCGCCAGAGAGGTCGCTGGTGACGCCGGGGCCAGCAATCGAAAGGACGAGCGTCCATGAGCGCTACCACCAACGGCGACCACATCTCCGATATCTCGCTCGCCGTGGAGAGACATATCGCCCTGGTCGAGATCCATCGACCTCCGGCCAACTACTTTGACGCCGCCCTACTTAGCGACATCGTGGGCGCCATCACGCAGGCTGCAGACCTCGGCGCACGGGCCGCCGTCCTTGGATCGGAAGGCAAGCACTTCTGCGCCGGTCTCGATTTCGGCGCATCAGGCCAGCCGGATGCACGATCCCTCACCGAGCTCTACGGCGTCGGCCGCCAACTGCTCGCCAGCCCGATCCCTGTCGTTGCTGCCGTGCAGGGGTCAGCTGTCGGAGGAGGTCTCGGACTCGCATTGGCCTGCGACTTCCGGGTGGCCGCCTCGACCTCGAGGTTCAGCGCCAACTTCGCCCGCCTCGGCTTTCATCAGGGGTTCGGCATCTCCATCACCCTCCCCCATGTGGTCGGAGGCCAACGCGCCCTCGACCTGCTCACGACCGGTCGCCGAGTGGACGGCAACGAAGCGCTTCAGATCGGCTTGTGTGACCGACTCGACGAGGACCCGAGGGCCGGCGCACGGGCCTTGGCCGATGAACTCGCCTCCTCGGCCCCACTGGCCGTTGCCGCCATCCGCGCCACCATGCGACGCGGACTACTCGATGCCTTCGCCTCGATGGTCGCCCACGAGCGAGACGAGCAGTTGCGCCTTATGGCCAGTGACGACTTCGCCGAAGGGATCGCCGCCTCCCTGGCACGCCGCTCCCCCGACTTTCAGGGTCGCTGACACCGCGACGTTTCGAATCGGCCACGCCGCCCACGCTGCCCTAGGCGCTGCGCCTCCGCTACGCCCTCACTCCAACGATGCAAGACCTTCGACGAATCGGGCTGCGTGGCTCCGCTCCGCCCGGGCCAGCATGTCGAACCACTCGGCCACCTCGTCGAAGCCTTCATCCCGTGCCACCTGGGCGAAGGCGGGATAGCGCTGGGTGCTCTCCTCACGCTCCCCGACGATGGCCGATCGCAGGTTGTCTGATGTGGTGCCTACCGGCTCCCCTGTTGAGGGGTCGCCGATCTCGCGAAGAAAGTCCATCAACCCGAAGGCGTGGCCTGTCTCCCCTTCGGCCACCGAGCGAAACAGGGCGGCAATGTCCGGAAAGCCCTCGACGTCCGCCTTCTGGGCGAAATAGAGGTAGCGCCGGTTGGCCTGGCTCTCTGAGGCGAATGCCTCTTTCAGATGCGCCTCAGTCATTGTTCCTTTGAGCGTCATGATGTTCCTCGCTGCCTACTCCTGGGTGGCGTCGAGTCGTGCATCGGCGAGTAGTGCACAGCGCCGGGCATGACCCCTGAACTACGTCGATCGTAGGACTGGCTGACGTCGGACGCTCCCGACGAGTCCTGTCACCGTGAGCAGAACGTCCTCCATGTGGCAGGCTGCACAGATGGCTGGCAACGCAGCGACTCCAGACGGCATCACGGCCACCTTCGATCGGGCCGAGGCCATGACTCGACTCAGCGAAGAGACCTTCGACGTCCTCGTCATCGGCGGTGGTATCACCGGAGCCGGTGTTGCCCTGGACGCCGCCAGCCGAGGGCTGCGAACCGCCCTCATCGAAAAGGACGACTTTGCCTCCGGCACGTCGTCCAAGTCCTCCAAATTGATCCACGGCGGCCTGCGCTATCTCCAGCAGGGCGAGTACCGCTTGGTCTACGAGAACCTGCACGAACGTCAGCGCCTGCTCGACAACGCTCCTCACCTCGTCTCGCCGCTTCCGTTCCTCATCCCCCTCTTCGGGAAGTCCGGCGTGGTCAACAAAAGTGTGGCCAGGGTCTACCGCACGGCCCTGTGGCTCTACGACCTCACCGGCGGGGTTCGCATCGGTCGGCGTCACGAGAAGGTCGACCAAGCCCAGGCGCTGGCCCACATGCCAACCCTGCGAGCCGACCGACTGGCCGCCGGGTTCCTCTACTGGGATGCCCGCTCAGACGATGCCCGCCTCACGCTCTCCGTGGTGCGCACGGCGGTGCTCGACCACGGAGCTGTCGCCTTGAACCACGCGCCGGCCACGGGTCTCGTCACCAACCCCGACGGCACGGTGCGGGGCGCGCGGATCGCCCCTGAGGGCGGCGACGAGATCGAAGTGCGCGCCACTGTCGTCGTCAATGCAGCAGGCGTGTGGTCGGACGAAGTTCGCACGTTCGACGAGCACCAAGATCCCCACTCGATCCGACCAGCCAAGGGCATCCACCTCACAGTGCCCGCTGATGCACTGCCCTGCGATATCGCTGCAGTCATTCCCGTGCGGTCCGACCGTCGCTCGATCTTCGTGGTCTCGTGGGGTGAGCAGGTCTACCTCGGCACCACCGACACCTCCTACGAGGGCCCGCTCGATGACCCCGCATGCGAACCCGAAGACGTCGACTACATCCTCGAGGCCGTGAACGAGGTGGTCACCCGACCGCTCAGTCGGTCCGACGTCACCGGACTCTGGTCGGGGCTTCGCCCGTTGCTGGCCCCAGATCAAAAAGGTGCATCCCACGAACGGACGGCAGACCTCTCGAGGCGCCACACCGTCAGGACGTCAACGAGCGGCCTGATCACCATCACCGGCGGCAAGCTCACCACCTACCGCAAGATGGCCGAAGACACCGTGGATGCCGTGGTCGAGTCCCTGGGGCGCAAGGGTCTGCGGTGTCGGACCAAGAACCTCCGGCTCCACGGCGCCCCATCGAGCGCCAAGGCGGCGCGGCCGGTCGTCGCATCGAAAACTGGCTCGACCGATCAGACAGCCCATCTCGCTGGGCGTTTCGGAACCGAAGCTCCCGCAGTGCTGGCCCTGGCCGAAGGACGACCCGAGCTCCTCGAGCCCCTGGTTCCCGGGCTGGCCTACCTCGGTGTCGAAGCGGTCTGGGCTGTGCGCAACGAGATGGCCACGAGCGTGTCGGATGTGCTCGACCGTCGCACCCAGGCTGCCTTCCGTGATGCACGCGCCACGGCTGCAGCAGCCCCACAGGTCGCTCGACTACTCGGTACCGAACTCGGCTGGGGAGACGAAGAGATCGACGCCGCTGGTGAGACCTACGCATCACACCTGCGAGCCCAGCTCTCCCGAGCCGGCCTCGATGAAGCCCCCGTTGCTGACCAAGCCCTGGAGGGTTGATGCAGCCCACACCTGTGACTCCGATCGATGCCTCACCCGACCAGATCGTCGATCATCTGGCCACTCGTCGGGTCGACGTCGGTGACGACCTGATCGCCCGTCTGAGCGACGTCTGCGCCACCGTGACCACCGATGCCGCCCAGCGGGCCGAAGCGGGTCGGGACTGGTGGCCTCTGTCCATCGGATGGGCGGCTGCAGGTGCGGTGGCATCTCGCCCGGCCGTCGTCGCTCGTCCGTCCGACACCGATCAGGTGTCCGCAGTTCTTGCGCTCTGCGACGCTGCCAAGGTTCCCGTGACGGCTGCGGGAGGCCGTAGTGGGGTGTGTGGTGCGTCGGTTCCGCTCTTTGGAGGCGTCACGCTCGATCTCTGTGGCCTGGCCGGGATCGTCGACGTCGATGCTTCCTCGCTCGTGGCAGACCTCCGGGCCGGCACCTTCGGGCCCGAGGTCGAAGATGGGTTGCGCACGGGCCACGGTCTCACCCTCGGCCACTGGCCTCAATCGATGGACCTCTCCACCGTGGGCGGGTGGCTGGCCTGCCGTGGGGCAGGTCAGTACTCGAACCGCTACGGCAAGATCGAGGACATGGTTGTCGGTCTCGAGGTCGTCTTGGCCGATGGCAAGGTGATCCGCACCGGGGGCCGAGGTCCTCGTTCGGCCACCGGTCCCGACCTCACGCAGCTGTTCGTCGGTTCCGAAGGCACCTTGGGGGTCATCACCGAAGCCAGGTTCCGGGTCCATCCGGTGCCGGCCGGCGAGGGACGTCGGGCCTTCGGGTTCGCCTCGTTCGCCGACGGACTCGACGCCTGTCGGCGGATACTCCGCCGTGGGGCCACCCCAGCCGTGCTGAGGCTCTACGACGCCACAGAATCAGCGCGTTCCTTCGATCAGCCCGACCATCACGTGCTGATCGTGCTCGACGAGTCCGATGGGGCGTTGATCGGGGCCACCTTCGATGTGGTCGACGCCGAGTGCGCCGATGCCGACGTACTCGACGTTGGTTTGGTCGATCGATGGCTGGCCCATCGCAACGACGTCTCGGCGTTGGCTCCACTGTGGCGAGCGGGCGTCGTGGTCGACACCGTGGAGGTCTCCGCACGCTGGTCGGCCCTCTCCGGGCTCTATGACGCCGTGCTCGGTGCTCTGGCTGGCTTGGAAGGCACCTTGGTGGCCTCATCACATCAGAGCCACGCCTATACCGATGGCGCCTGCCTCTACTTCACCTTCGCTGGCCGACCGCCAGCAGATGACGACGGAGTCCGGAGGCCTTCGAGCGACTCGTGGACCTCGACCTATTACCGCCAGGCGTGGGACGCCGTCACCAGCGCCACCCTGGCCGCCGGGGGTGCTCTCAGCCATCACCACGGGATCGGACTAAATCGAGGCCGATTCATGGCGGACGGCCTCGGTCCTGCATTCGATGTCTTGACATCAGTGAAGGCCGCCTTGGATCCCAACGGCATCCTCAACCCAGGCAAGCTTGGCCTGCCCACAACGTTCGGCGAGGTGCCCTGGCCGTGAGCATCCTGGTCATCGATGTCGGAACATCAGGTGTGCGCAGTGCCGTAGTGCGACCCGACGCATCGGTCGAGCACGTCCACCATGTCCCCGTGCTCCCCGATACGCCGTTTCCTGGCTTGGTTGAATTCGACGGCGTTGCCATCGCCGACGCTGTCGTGACAGTGGCGGCCCGAAGTCTGGCCGAGGGCGGTCCAGTGGCTGGCGTCGGCATTGCCACCCAACGCGCTTCCACCTTGGTCTGGGACCGGGCCACCGGGATACCGGTCGCTCCGGGCCAAGGTTGGCAGGATCTGCGCACGGTCGGCACCTGTCTCGAACTCCAAGGGCAGGGTCTGCGCCTGGCCCCCAATGCTTCGGCCACCAAGCTCGCGGCCATCCTTGACGAGGTCGACCCGGACCGACGCCGATCCGAGGCGGGCGAGTTGATCTTCGGCACCGTGGACACGTGGGTGACGTGGATTCTGTCCGAAGGGGCGCTGCACGTCACCGATGCGACCAATGCCGGAGTGACCGGATTGGTCGACGGTGACGTCACCGCATGGCACTCCCGCACCCTCGAGGCGCTGCGGATCCCCGTCCAGATGCTTCCCGACATCGTCGACTCGTCTGGCATCCTCGGTCACGCCTCGGTGCTCGATGGGGCTCCGGTCATCGCCGGCATGGCAGGAGACCAGCAAGCATCGCTGGTGGGCCAAGGATGCACTCGGCCCGGACTTGCCAAGGCCACCTTCGGCACCGGAGGCATGCTCGACCAGTGCACCGGAACTACCCGGCCTGCCGAAGCCAGCCGAGGCCCCGCTGGGACTTTTCCGATTGTTGGCTGGCGTCGTGGCGGCCAGGTGACCTGGGGCGTAGAGGCCATCATGCTGTCGGCTGGCAGTTGCGTTGAGTGGCTACGCGATGACCTCGGGCTGATCGACGATGCACACCAGTCGGCCCAGGTGGCAGCCGGGTGTTCCGACAGTGGCGACGTGTGGTTTGTGCCGGCCCTCTTGGGAATGGGCACTCCGGTGTGGGATTTTGGGGCCCGGGGGACGCTGGTGGGTCTCACACGGGGTTCAGGGCGGGCCGAGATCGTCCGTTCGGTGCTCGAAGGCATCGCTCATCGGGGCGCTGACCTGCTCGAGGCAGCCGAGGCCGACTCCGGCCTGGAGATCGACGTCCTCCGAGTGGACGGTGGCATGTCGGCCAACGACGTGTTCACCCAGGCCTTGGCCGAAGCCTGCAGTCGACCCATCGAGATCTCCCCCGTGCTGGAAGCGACGACCCTGGGAGCTGCCTTCCTGGCTGGCCTGGCCGTTGGCACGTGGGCCGACGAGGCAGATGTTGCGGCAGCCTGGAATCCCCAGGCCGTGATCGAACCCGTCGGTTCGGACAGCGACCGGGCTGCGGCCCGCGTCCGCTGGCTCGACGCCCGATCCCGGGCAGAGGGCACCATTCCCGAGCTCTCGGGCATCGACTTTTGAACCACTAGTCACCCACAGGCGGATACCCGTGCGCACGGGTATCGCGCCATTGTGAGAGTGCGGGGGTCACCCCTACACTGGTCCTCATCCGGTGCGTGCCAGCGACCGGAGACCGGCTGGGCCCGGCCCCTCCGGAGTATCGCCTCACCACAGCGGTCACAAGGGCCGATCTGGCGCCATACGCCTCGACGATGCAGGAGAACCCATGACCAGCGGCATCGACGTCCAGGGGCCCGATGGTGAGGCAGCACACGTCCCCCCTCGTCTCCTTGCTCTGACTGGCGACCAGTCCACCGGCGGTCCACCCGACCTCGACGATGCCGCCTCGTTCGCCCGCGATCTCCATCACGGCCTCTCTGAGGTCCTCCTCGGTGCACCCGGTGCGGTGACTGCAGCGGTGGTCGCCGTGCTCTCCGGCTCCCACCTCCTCATCGAAGACGTGCCCGGGGTCGGTAAGACCGTGCTGGCTCGAGCCCTGGCCATCGCCCTCGGAACCGATCTCTCCCGCGTGCAAGGCCACCCAGACCTTCTTCCTTCTGACATCACCGGGGTCACCGTCTTCTCACCGGACACGGGAGCATGGGAGTTTCGGCCAGGACCAGTCTTCGCCCATGTCGTGCTGCTCGACGAGATGAACCGCACGCCTCCCCGCACTCAATCGGCACTGCTCGAGGCCATGGAGGAGCAGCAGGTCTCGGTGGATGGCGAATCGTGGCCACTCCCCCGACCCCACCTCGTGATCGGCACCCAGAACCCCGTCGGTCAGCTCGGGACCTACCCCTTGGCCGAGAGCCAGCTCGACCGCTTCGGCCTCTCCACCTCCATCGGCTATCCCTCTGCCGAGATCGAGACGCGCTTGGTGCTCCACAACGGCGGTCGTTATGCCCTGGATGCATTGAAGCCCGTCGGCGATCCGGCCCGGTGGCAACAGACCATCGACGCCACGGCTGCCGTCCACGTCGCCACCCCGGTGGCCGAGTACGCGGTGGCCTTGGTCCGGGCCACCCGCTCGTCAGGATCCGTGCGCCTGGGCGCCAGTCCCCGAGCGGCCATCTCGCTCCTTCGCAGCGCCCAGGCCTATGCGGTGCTCTCCGGCCGAACCTACGCCACCCCGCAGGATGTCCAAGCGGTAGCTGTGGCCTGCCTGGCCCATCGACTGATCGCCGATGGCGGACCGGCCGATGGACCCACCGTGGTCCAGGACGCCGTGGCGACCACCCCCGTCCCACTCACGTGAGCAGGTCCGAGCAGGACGGGGCGCCGAACGTGCGCCGCCTGACTCGACCAACACGGTGGTTCACGCCGGTCCTCGGTTCCTTGACCACGATGGCGGCCTGGTTCGCCGTCGCCCATTCGAGCGGCGCTGGCTGGGTCCAGGTGACCGGCGCGCTATTGGCCGCGGTGCTCATCGTGGGGATGCTGGCACCTGCGGTGCCCGCCGCACGGGCTCGAGTGACCGTCGTCTCTTCGCCTGGCGATGCCCACGTGGGACGTCCGGTGCACCTGACCCTCGATGCCGATCGGCCCGTACGGCTTCGCCTTCGCCTGCCGACGGGTCGATCCATTCCGGCCGGCGGATGGATGTCGGGTCATCGCCACGTCGAGGTGTCCGGCACGCCACTGCGCCGAGGAGTCATTGAGGAGATCATCGTCGAAGTGGGGTCCAGTGCTCCCTTCGGCCTGTTGTGGTGGTGCCGCGATGTACGGCTCACGCTGCCCAGTCCGCTGCATGTGGCTCCTCGTATCGTCGAGGCCGACACGGTGGAGCAGCGTCGTCCCGGAGCCGAAGGGGAATCGGAGATCCGTGTCCCCAGCGCCCTGGGCGAACCACGAGGCGTGCGTCCGTATCAACCTGGCGACCCGCGCCGATCCGTGCACTGGCCGGCCACCGCCCACGCCGGGGCGCTCATGGTGCGCGAGAGCGAACGCCCCATCGACGAACCACACGTCATCGACGTCATCTTGCCTGACGACACCGATGCCGGCGACGCCATAGCCGAGCACGCTCAAGCCAACGCAGGTGCGCTCATCGATCGCGGCGAAGGAGTGGTCCTGATCACCCACGAACCGACGGGGCGCGTGATGCGTCCACTCACCGACCGGACCGACCTCGGCCGCAGGCTGGCCCGAGCAGTAAGTCCGGGGCTCGATGACGAACGTGGCGGATCCGAACCACGATGACCCTCTGGCAGCGGGTCGTCGAGGCCAACCGTCCGGGGCCACCTGAAGACTCGATCTCGTTCCGTGCCGCATCGACCGTCGCCATCCTCATCGGCATCGGCGCCTGCTGGAGTCAGGGGGAGCTCGGGCCGATCATCTCCTTGGTGGCCATCGTGGCCACGGTGGCCGGCAATGTGCTCTCCTATGTGACGCGGCGGCGACCGTGGGCGGGCATCAAGCCCGTGCTCGCCCTGTGCGCCATCGGCGGATTTGCCTGGTTCTTGATGACGGTGACCCATGGGTCCACCCCCGGGGACATCACCACCGTCGAAGGTCCCTTGGCCGTGCTCTTCACCTGGGTGCTGTCCACCCATGCCTTCGACGTGCCTGCCCGACGCGATGTGACGTACTCCTTGGCCGGATCGACCGCCCTGGTCGCCGTAGCCGCCGCACAGTCCGTCGACCTCACCCTCGGTCCTTGGGTGGTGGCCTGGGCCCTGTGTGGCCTCTGGGGCCTGGTCGCCATGTGGCAGTCGATGGCCTCGGTCAAGGGCATTCCGTGGCGGTCGCTGGCTGCAGCCGGTGTGGCCGTGGCCGTCGTCGCCGTGGCCGTCGTCGCCATCCTGCCCGCACCCCGGGTGACAACGTCGCTCGTGTTCCCCTCGGCATCGCCCAACTCCGGTCCCGTCACCGCTCCATCGGGCCTGACGGACGGTGCGGGAGCCCTGCCCGCTCATGCAGCCGCACCCCGTGGCTCCACCCGGGTGGGCGGCTACCTGGGATTCGCCAAGTCGCTCGACACCGGTGTGCGATCCACGTTGAGCAATGAGGTGGTCATGCGGGTACGAGCCAGCCGACCGGGCTACTGGGTAGGCCAGACCTACGACCGCTGGGATGGCCAGAGCTGGATTCGCTCGACCACCACAGGTGGCATCGGTCACCCTGAGCGGATCGTGGGTGGTTCGCCGTTCGCCATTCCCACCTTCCCCGACCAACTGGCCCCCGGGGCGGCGGGAGCGACCAACATCCAAACCTTCTACCTGGCTCAATCGCTTCCCAATCTGGTGTTCCACGCCGACAATGCGCAGCGGGTCTACCTGCAGGCCCCCTCGGTCCTCGTCAGCCCGGACGGCACCATCGTGTCGAACGCCACCTTGGGGGCGGGCACCATCTACACCGTCGTCTCTCAAGACGTCTCGGCAACCCCGGAGCAGTTGCAGGCCGTCGACTCGACCGTCACCCAACCCGACGGTTCGCCGAGCATCTCGCTTCCCGCCCTCGACCCCGCCCTGGCAGCCCACTACCTCCAACTGCCACATGCCTATCCCCGGGTTGCCACCTTGGCCGCGCACATCACAGCGGGCGCCGGGCCGGGCACCTACGCACGCGTGAAGTCCATCGAGCGGTGGATGTCCACGCACGTTCGCTACACCACCGACATCCCCGCACTCCCCCGTGGTGCCGACACCGTGGATGCGTTCCTGTTCGGGACCCGCCGGGGCTACTGCGAGCAGATCTCCACGGCCACGGTGGTCATGCTCCGGAGCCTCGGCATTCCCGCCCGCGAGACCGTCGGCTACATCCCGGGATCGTTCAATCCCATCACCGACCTGTGGGACGTGCGAGCAAAGGACGCCCATGCCTGGGTCCAGGTCTGGTATCCAGGTTACGGATGGCAGAACGTCGACCCAACGGCGGTCGTGCCCTCGGCCAACCCCTCCCCCGGTTCCGTCCTGGCCCATGACCTCAAGCAAGCCCTCAACCACCTGCCCTGGATTCCACTGGCCTTGGTCGCCGGTAGCGCTACTGCCGCCGTCCTCCTCTTCCGGCGCAGGCGTCGGCGTCCGCCCACCTGGGCCCACCAGGTGGCCCATGACCTCAACGCTGCGGGAGTGCGCCTCGGTGCCGCACGGCGCATGGACGAACCACTGACCAACTTCGCCGCACGTCTCGCGCTACACGCCCCCGAGCATGCCGAGGAGATCACCGGCGTGGCCCTGCTGGTCGAGCGCGCCACCTATGGCGGCATCGAGCCCAGTGCGGATCAGATCACCACCGCCCTGGCCACCGCACACCGACTCCGCGGCCTTGGGCGACGACGAGGGAGCCCCGTCCCGGTGCCTCAGGACCCCGACTGGGCAAGCGCCTCGTCGAAGGAAGCACCGGCAGCCAACAGCGGCCGGTAGAGCATGAGTTGGCGCGGCTGGCTGATAGTGAAGACGGCCGAGAGTCGATCACCAGACCGGTAGAGGGCGACCATCTTCCCTTCGTGGCCGGAACCACTGACCACCACGACCTCGTCATCAGGCCCTGGGAGGCCAATCATCTGGATCTTGGCCGCATACTGGTCAGACCAGAAGAAAGGCACGGGATCAAACGGTACGGCAGCAAGCGAGCCGGCCAGAAGATTGCGAGCGGCATGGGCACCACCTTCGGCGGCGTTGGTCCAGTGTTCGACGCGAGTGAGGGCACCGGTCGTCGGCCGCAGCCAGCGGGCGACGTCGCCGGCAGCCACGACGCCTTCTCCGGCAACGAGAGCACCGTCACACACCACCCCGTTGTCGACGGTGAGTCCCGATCCCTCGAGCCACCCGGTGCATGGCTCGACTCCGATACCCACCACCACCACGTCGGCAGCGATGCGCTCGCCGGTGTCGAGCACCACGGTGACAGGATCAGGCCCGCCTGGGTCTGACTCAAGATGATCGATAGTCACGCTGCAGCGAAGCGCGACGCCATTGGCGGCGTGCAGGTCGGCGCACACCTGGCCGATCTCATCGCCCAGAACTCGAGACAGGGGGGTGTGGTGTGCCTCGAGGACGGTGACTGCGGCCCCCAGGCCGTGGCCGGTGGCCGCCACCTCGGCACCGATGAAGCCCGCACCGATGACCACCAAGCGGGGCCCGGGCCCCGCGGCCTCGAGACCGGCCTTGATGGCGAGGGCATCGTCGAGCGTGCGAAGGGTCCACACTCCGGGCATGCCCTCGGTGCCAGGAAGCTTGCGGGTGGCCGCCCCGGTGGCGATGACCAGACCGTCGAAGGCCAGCGTGGAGCCATCCGATAGCGCAAGTGTGCGATTCCCCATGTCCAGCCCTGTGGCCGTCCGGCCGAGGCGGAATTCGAGGTCGAGCAGATCCAGGGCATCAGGGGCGTGGTGATGGATCCGCTCGACATCCCACTTGCCCGACAGCAGCTGCTTGGAGAGCGGCGGTCGGTCGTAGGGGGCATGGGGCTCGTCGCCCACGATGATCACCGCACCTTCATGGTGCTCGTGACGGATCTCCTCGGCGGCCCTCAGTCCGGCCAGTGAAGCGCCGACGACCACAATGGTGGCATCAGGGGCAAGCGGTGCGCTCATGACCGCATCGTAGATGGGCCACCACCCAAGGTGCGCCAGGCTTGCGGTCTCCTCAGCGCCCGAACATCGTCATCCACTGATCGATGGTCGGGATGTGGAAGACATAGTTCGACGCCCGGGTCTCGCCCATCGTGGCCGACGGGGCCGCCGAGTAGAGGTGGCCGGGATAGAGCACCGTGTCGTCGGACACCCGGGCCAGCCGAGTGGTGAGCGACTCGAACATGGCCGCCGGGTCTGATCCGGGGAAGTCTGTTCGGCCGCAGCCTTCGAGGAAGAGCGTGTCACCCGCGATCAACTTGCCGTCGACCAGGAAACACTGGCTGCCCGGGGTGTGCCCGGGGGTGTGGACCAAGGTGATGGGCACCGAACCCACCTGGACAACATCGCCGCTGGCGTGACCCACGAGGTCGTCAGCACCAGTCCCCGTCGACCGCACGACCCAGGGCACCTCGTCGGCCTGAACATGGATGGGCACCGGAGCGACCTCCAACAGCCGGGTGATCCCCTCGATGCCGTGGCCCATGAGGTCACCACCGACATGATCTGGGTGAAAGTGGGTGGCGAGCGCACCGACACAGCGCATGTCGTCGGCCGCCAAGATCTCGAGCAGGTCATCGATGCCGTAGGCCGGATCGACGATGACGGCCTCACCGGTCTCCCGGTCCCCCACCAGGTAGACGAAGTTGACCATCTGGCGGGCGATCGGATCGCCCACTGCGAAGTCCCGGCCAGCCAGGAGTTGGCGGAAGTAGAGACGGTCCGTGGGAATCGCAGCAGCATCAGTCACGCCTTCCAGACTAGGGCGGCGTCCTTGCGCCTGATGGCAGCGTGCCCGGCGTCACCGGGTTCGGCCCTGCTCGCCCGCGGTCGTCGGGATACGATCCGAGTCGCCTTTGGCAACCACCTCGCCGGGCCACTCGGGGGAGAGCACAATGACCGACAGCATCACTACCGCCACAGACCTGCATCCGCACCTGTCATCACCGGCCGCCATGCTTCGACACTGGGCGGCGACACGTCCCGACGAGCCCATGCTGACCCTCAACAGCCGAACCCTCACCTGGTCCGAGGCCTACGGCCGAGCCCGCCAGGTGGCTAGTGCTCTGGCCGCCGACGGCATCGGTCCCGGCGATCGGGTGGCGTTCCTCGACCGCAGCGGCATTGAATTCTTCGAGATCTTCTTCGGTTGCTGCCTGCTCGGGGCTGTCACCGTGGCCGTCAACTGGCGCCTCGCTCCAGCCGAGATGGCCACCATCATCGACGATGCTGGTGCGGCGGTCCTCCTCCACGGATCCGACTACGACGACGCTGTCGCCGAGATTGCGGCACTCGTACCCAGCGTGCGCACGTTTGTCCCGCTCGCTGATCTCGACTCTTGGCTGGCCGCCCAGGTCGATGGCACACCAGCGGATCCGGGGTTCGAACCGCAGACCGACGACGTGGTCACCCAGCTCTACACGTCAGGGACCACCGGCCTGCCCAAGGGCGTCATGATCACCGGAGGAAATCTGACCACCATCCTCCACGGAGCGGCCGAACTGTTCCGGATCGGGCCAGACACCGTGTCGATGGCCGCCATGCCCCTCTTCCACATCGGTGGGGTGGGCTGGGCGCTCTCCGGCATGACCGGTGGCGGCCACACGGTCATCTTGCGTGATGTCGACCCCATCGAGGTGCTCCGCATCATTTCGACTCACGGCGTCACCGAGACCTTCGTCGTGCCCGCCGTGCTCATGATGTTGCTCGCCACGCCACAGTTGACGGAGACCGACCTCAGTTCGATGCGCACCGTCTTCTACGGGGCCTCCCCCATCAGCGAAGACGTCCTAGTCCGGTCCATGGAGGCTTTCGGCTGCGATTTCGCTCAGGTCTACGGGCTCACCGAGACCACCGGAGCCATCACCTCGCTCATGCCCGAAGACCACGATCCTTCGGGACCTCGGGCGAATCTCCTGCGTTCGGCAGGACGCCCCTACCCCCACGTCGAACTTCGTATCGTCGACTCGACATCCGGTGAGGACCTACCCGCTGGAGCGGTTGGCGAGGTGCTGTGCCGATCGGCTCAGAACATGCTCGGCTACTGGAACAAGCCAGCGGAGACGGCAGCGGCCATCGACGCCGAGGGCTGGTTCAAAACCGGCGACGCCGGCTGGTTGAGCGAGGAAGGCTTCCTCTTCCTGCACGATCGGATCAAGGACATGATCGTCTCAGGTGGCGAGAATGTGTACCCGGCCGAGGTGGAGAACGCCCTCCTGTCCCACCCTGGCGTCGCTGATGCCGCGGTCATTGGCGTTCCACATGAGAAGTGGGGCGAGACGGTCAAAGCCATTGTGGTGCGCAATCCGGCAGCCGAGGGGTCCGACGACGAACTGGCGACTGAAGTCCTCGCCGATGTGCGCACCCGCTTGGCTCGCTACAAGTGCCCGACATCCATCGACTTCGTCGACGTCCTCCCACGGAATCCCTCGGGCAAGATCCTCAAGCGCGAGTTGCGCGCTCCCTATTGGGAAGGCCGAGAACGCAACATCGGCTGAACTGCCATCCTCGGCCACCCAGACTGGCGTAGACCAGGCCATGCAGATCAGGCAGATTGGATCAGGCAGCTTGGATCAGGCAGCTTGAATCACACGAACCGTGCCACCAGAAGTCAGAACAGGCTGTCGTCCGATCCTGGCTCTGACGGGCCGGGATCGCCGTCGTCATCTGAGGTCACGTCTTCCTGACCTGCCGATTCCAAGCGTGGCACCAACTCGTCTACCCGAAGGCGCGTACCTCGCAGCCTCGCGTCGAGTTCGTCGACGATCTCGGTGGCCCGTTCCAGACGGGTCACCAGTCGGTCAACATCGACCACGCCGGATTCGAACTCGGTGATGATGCCGTCCAACTCGGCCGAGGCCTCGGCATAGGAGAGGTCGACCACTGGAGTCGGATCGTCACCAGTTGGGGTTCGGGCCATCAGGATGCTCCTGTCTTGTGCGATGGGGATGAAGGCGGCTGGACCGCGGGGTCGGTCGGTGCAGTGGCAACGACATCGGAAGTCACCACACCGTCGGCCAACTGCGTAGTGAGGACGGTGCCGGCGACCAAACCGACCACGGAGTGCACCACTGCTCCGTCATGCCCTCGAGTAATCGACCAGCCTCGTTCGAGCTGTCGATTGACATCAAAGGCCCCCAGAAGTCGGCGGTGCTGAACGGCTCTCAGCTCGGCCACCTCAAGTACCTGTGATGCCGAACTGCCCAGTCGGGTGGATCTGGACGTCACATCCGTGCGGGCAACGTCCATGGTCTGGACGGCCGATCGACCAACGGTGTAACGCACAGTGGCCAAGCGGTCATCGTGGCGATCGAGTTGGGCTCGAGACCCTGAGGCCAACGAGCGGCGGCGGGCGCTGAGAGCGACCGCTTCCCGGTCGGTGGCTTGGGCGACCATCCGAGCCAGACGCAGCGCGGCCTCTTCGGTTCGTTGCCAGGCGGCGAGCACGCGGCCCGCCAGTTCACGCCCGCACTCGGTCGGCGTGATGCATGACCGCTGGGCCACCTCGTCAGCTACCGACACATCATTGGTGTGCCCGATGCCGGTCCAGACCGGAAGGACCGATGTGGCCACGGCACGAGCCACATGCTCATGATCGAATGCGGCCAGGTCGGCTTTGGACCCGCCGCCTCGCACCATGGCGATCAGATCAATTGGAGCGGACTGAAGATGGGCCAGTGCCGAAGCCAACTGTTCGGGGGCACCTGCACCTTGGACGGCGCTCTGGACGTGGGTGACCACGAAGGCAAGCCCGGACCTCTCGAGCTGACCGAGAAAGTCGTGGTAGCCCTCGGTTCCCTTGCTGGCCACCAGACCAATGCGCAGGGGCACGAGTGGTTGAGCGAGACGGCGCTGACGGTCATAGAGGTCTTCGTCGACCAAAGCAGCCACCAACCGAGCTCTCTCGGCAGCCACTCGACCCATGAGGGCATCGGTATCGAGCTCTCGCAGGTTGAAGTCGATGGTGCCTCGAGCTTTATAGAGGCCGATCGTGCCCCGGGCTCGGATGGCCATGCCGACCTCGAGGGCGACACCCAACTGCTCGAGCGAGTTCCTCACGCCGCGCCAGGTGCCAGCCCAACACTTGGCATTGAGCACCGGAGCGCTCTTGTCTCCGGCATCAGCTGGATCCACCAAGTCGATGAAGCAGTGGCCGTTCGTCAGTACCTTCATCGAGCGGATCTCTCCGGAGATCCAAACATCACCAGGGAAGCTGGCCTGCACGGCGCGGTCGACCCGGTCGTAGAGCTCGGTGATCGAGATGGCGTCGCCTCCGGCGCCAGGACCACGTCCTCCTCCTTCGGCCAGACGCTTGGCTCGTTCCTCCAGACTCACGAGCACAAGGGTAGATGGCCGACGCGACACCTGGGCTCACACGATCTGAGCAGGGGTAGGCAATCGTGTGGGACGATACCTGCGACGGTGAGTCGGCTGGGTGGCCGCGGCGGGGTTCAAACGGGGCAACCCAGACGAACGCCTGTCGAGGAAGGTCGGGACTCCATAGGGCAGGGTGCTGGCTAACGGCCAGTCGGGGCGACCTGCAGGAAAGTGCCACAGAGAGAAGACCGCCGATGGCCCCTCGGGGAACAGGTAAGGGTGAAAGGGTGCGGTAAGAGCGCACCAGCGGCCGGGGTGACTCGGTCGGCTCGGTAAACCCCACTCGGAGCAAGGTCAGACAGGGGGTCGTGGCGGCCCGTCCGGTGCCTCGGCACCGCCCCCAGGTAGACCGCTTAGATGGATGGCCACTACTCCCCTTTCGGGGAGCACAGAATCCCGCCTACAGGCCGGCTCACCGTCACCACCCCCCGCTAAACTGATATTTATCGGTCCCTACCTGGGGTTTTAAGTGTCCGTTGCTGTCCGCTGTTTACCGGAGAAGTCCTCAGGTTCTGAGGACTATCTGAGGACCTGAGGACTTCTGAGGACTGTTTGATGGCGGATCCGGGACCCCAGGGACGTACTGCACTAGGTGTGGCGTGGGGGTGGCCGCACGTGCGGGGCTGGACGTCCACGCCTTCACGCCACCGATGCGGAACGTCAGGCCGCCT
>CAIQOJ010000055.1 GCA_903873395.1 uncultured Acidimicrobiaceae bacterium | reverse complement strand
GTGGACTCGTGATGAAGATGCCTATCGGGCTGCGTGGGACGACCCTCTTCCGCTCATCGAACCGACGTTGTTGGCGATCAGCACGCTGGTCGACCATCTGCATGTTTCTTCGCCTGAGGACCTCGACTTCTCGATCCAATCCACTAGGTCACGGGCCAGCTCCGTCTAGGTCTGGCGACCGCGATCCAGCAGTCGTACGGATTTGCCGTCGAATTGTTCTGCCTTGGATTCGACGACCGGGACTAGCGAGCATCTTTGGCAATAGAAGTGCACGCTGACCGGTGATAACTCTGTATGCAGAAAGAAGTGGGACGTAGACGTGGCTGGTTGCGCGGATCAATCGATCCGAGGTGCACCAACGGCCTTGCAACTCCCTGGCCGGGCCACTCATCTGCTGACATTGTGGATCACCTTGTGCGCCTGGACGGAACGTTGGTGACGGCAGACGGGAAGGGCGGACAAGTGAACTGGCACGGCGTGACTACGGCGGGACAACACCTCGACGGGAGGCGTCGGCATGTTGCCAAGAGACTCCACCGCACGGAGCGTGTAACCAGTGGGCTTCTGGTCAGCCTTGCTGTTGCGTCCACGGGGCTGATTGCCGTCCCGGTGGACGCGGAAGGGGCAACAGTTGTCATTCCGGCGACGACCACGGTCAGCTTCGTCGGCACAAGCTCGGTCGTGGTTCCCGCTGGTGTGAGTTCAGCGGTGATCTCGGCGGGCGGTGCCCCGGGATCTGGTGAGATGGGTCCCAGCAGGTCAGCTGGTGGAACAGTGTCGACGGGCGGGACCGGTCAGAAGGTAGTCACGACGGTTTCTGTTGGGGGTGTGAACCTCGTCCACTCCAATGACGTGCTGTCGATCCAATCTCTCGGACTGTCGGGCGGCACGGGTGCATCCGCTGGGTGCTCGTTCGGATTTGGCGGCCCGTTCTGCTCGAATAGTGGCGGTTCGGGCGGGGCTGGATCCTCGGTGTCTGACGTCACCGCCGGGATTCTCCTCACCTGCGCTGGAGGGGGCGGTGGAGGAGGGGGAAGTTCGTATGGCCAAGGGGCCAATGGTGCATCCGCCTCGTCTCTGACCGGAGGCGATCCAAGCCCGGGCGGCTCAGGAACATCTGGCGGTAGTGGAACCGGAGGCGGTGGCGGAGGCGGCGGCGGAGGCGGCGGGTGTCCGGGCGGACAGGGCGGACTGGGAGCCCCGTCCAACGGGTCAATCCATGGCTCTGGGGGGCAAGGCGGCGCGAGCGGTGGTGGCTACAGCTACCCCGGTCTTCCGGTGAGCACCGGCGTGTCGACCCGTGCCGACGAGGGAGTCACCATCACCTGGTCCTACGCTCTGGCGGCAACAGATGGAAGCACGGTTCCAGGCGCCCATCGGGGTTCGGCCTACTCCTGGCAGTTGACGGCAGTCGGCGGGACTGCGCCTTATCACTGGAAGAAGGCATCGGTCATGCCGGCTGGGTTGAAAATCAGTTCGACGGGGGTCATCCACGGAACTCCGGGAAAGACGCTGACCCCGGGCTCCTATGGGTTCGACGTAACCGTCCGGGATGCAACCCGACACACGCACCACGTGGCCACTGAGCACCTCACGATCATCATCTCGTGATCGACCCGTCCTGCGACCTGTGATCCCGTGACATCCAGCACGGCATCAGGCGCCCGGGTCGTGGGTAATTGGCTAGTTGAGTAGGACGAAGCGGGTTCCAGCAGATGGACCTTTCGACTTGGTCAGTCGTTCTGGTCATCTCGAGCGTCCTCGAAGGGTGGAGGACACGGAGCGACGGTTCTCCTGTCGATCAGACCGGCTGATACCGGCAGACCAGCACGCCGGTGCTCGACGTCTCGGCTGAACGGAGTTCGAAGCGTCGTGCCTCACCATCGGTCGGGAAGAGTGTCTTGCCGCCGCCGAGCGTGATCGGCTCGATCATCAGCACCAGCTCGTCGACGAGATCAGCGGCCAGGAGCGACCGCACGAGGGTGAGGCTGCCATAGACGTAGATGTCGCCACCGGGTTGCTTGCGCAGTCCGGTCATCTGCTCGACGAGATCAGCACCTCGGATGATCGTCGTCGGGTTCCAGGTCAGGTCGACCTCAGAGAGTGTGTCGGACACCACGTACTTCTGCGCAGCGTTGATCCAATCTGCGAACGGATCACCGCCGCGATCAGGCCACGCTTCTGCCGACACCTCATAGGTGCGGCGACCTTGGAGCAGGACCTCGCTGCGCTCGGCGATCTCGCCGATGACGGGACCCATCACCTCTGGGTCGAAGTAGGGCATCGACCAACCACCGTGTCGGAATCCACCGCTCGTGTCCTCATCTGGCCCGCCTGGGGCCTGCACCACCCCATCGAGGCTGATGAACTCGCTGACGACGATGCGCATGGGAACTGCTCCTGGGTCGTGACGGTCTCGGTTGGCGATCGCTTCGTCTTCCAGTTTGGCCCATTCGCATCGGCGTGAGCACCCAACTCCATGCTCAGCATCGGAGGGTTTGGCACCACCGTGTGGGACGACACCGCCCACTCGAGTCCAGAGGAGCGCAACCACGTTTGAACCCGACGACCCACGGGTGACGCCACATCACTGGAATGGCACACCTGCACTGAGTTGCCCGAAGCAGCTGGTGGTGTCGAGTTGATGTTCAGCACCGCTCAGGGGTCATGAAGCTCGATATCGATGGCAAGAACTCACGGCGTCAGCGGAAACGGCTTCAGCGGAAACGGTGTCTGGGAAACGGTGTCGGGGAAACGGGGGCAAAGCCGGGCGACATGGTGACCGTCCGTCCCCCTCCCTGGCCACCGTGCCCACCTAGGTCCTTCACGTTGCGTGGCCGTCAGCTTTCACTGGGTGGTGATCGTTGCCAAATAGTTGCAAAGTGGTGATGGATCGGTTGTGATTGCAACCGAGCCGCCGCATCTCGGGCGAACGGCCGGCGGTGAGAGCGGGTTCAGGTGCAGCGACGGTCGACGGGCATGGGGGGTGTTCGGGCAGCCACGGCCCTCGTTGTCGCCAGCACAGTGACAGCGGCCTTCGTCCCTGGGGTGATGTCTGCGCCCCGTGCCGGTGCGGCTCCCGTCCAGGCAACCCAAGAGCCTCAGATCATCGCCTCGGTGGCCGACCCAGCACGAGGGACGCCAGCCACCACGGTGATGCGCCACGTAGATCGACGCCACGCTCAGCGCACCAGTGGCACCACCACTGCGTCGACTTCGCCAACAGCTCCTTCGGACCAGCTCGCCTCCCGCGGCGGCACCCCGGCCGTCGTGTCGGGCCCCCCCAAGGTCTACCTCGTGCTGTGGGGTTCCCAGTGGGGGAGCGTGACATCAGACGCGCAGGGGTTGCCTGTCGCACCCGGTGATCCTCTCGGAGCAGCCAACTATCTGGCCCGCATGTACGCCTCGCTGGGAACCGGTGGAGAGACCTGGTCGGGCGTCCTGACTCAATACTGCGCCGCACCCTCGGGTGCGACCGTGTGCGCCTCGAGTGCTCCCCACGTGGGGTATCCGACCGGGGGTGCTCTGGCCGGATGGTGGGCTGACACCTCGACAGCGGCCCCTTCGATTGCCACCTCCGGCCAGGTGGCCAGCGAGGCCCAGGCGGCAGCCGTGCACTTCGCCAACACCACGACGACGAGCAACGCAGATGCTCAGTACGTCATCGTCTCGCCGACCGGAACCCACCCGGAAGGCTTCGCCATCGCCAACCCGTCCTCGCCCTATCCGTTGACCGGTGCCTGTGCTTCCCATTCGTTCGCCACCTCGGCGGCCACCGGCGACCTCGTCTACACCGACCTCCCTTACGTCACCGACCTGGTGAATGCCAAGGGTGTCTCGGGATGTGGCACCAACAGCGTCAACGCGGGCGCCGCCGGCGCCCTCGACGGCTTCTCCATCGTGGCCGGCCATGAATACGCCGAGACGGTGACCGACCCAGACCCGGGACTCGGGTGGTTGGATTCTTCGGGACTGGAGAACGGGGACAAGTGCGCGTGGACATCGCTCCAGAACGTCACTCTCGGCACCTCCTCCTTCGCCATGCAGCCCACCTGGTCGAACAGCTCGGCCAGCTGCGCCATCACCCACTCGATCGTGACGACCATTCCGACCACTGGCCTCACCTTGAGTGCCTCACCTGCGCAAATGGCCATCGCCAGCCCGGGCACGCCGGTGACTACCACCATCACCGGTAGCGCAGTGGGGACGGACACCTTGTCGATCTCGGTCCAGGCACCCCAAGGGTTCACCGTCTCCTTGAGTGCCACCCAGATCCAAGGGACCGGATCGACCACCATGGCGGTGTCGACCGACACCACGGTGGTGGCTGGCAACTACGACCTCATGGTCACAACTACCTCCTCTGCCACCGGAGCCGTCGAGACCATCGACGTGCCCGCCACCGTCACCCCGGGGGTCTTTGCCATCTCCCTCACCCCGGCCATCATCGAGATGACGGCCGGAACCCTGGCCACCGCCCAGATCCAGACGCAGACGGTCTCGGGCGCCCCGCAGTGGCTGTACTTCTCGCTGCTCTCCCAGGGGCGGGGCCTGCTCCCGGCTCATGTGTTCCAGACCGTCACCGTGGGACCGGTGGTGTCTGGTCAGGCATCCGTGCAGGAGTTCTGGTCGGATCCCACCGCCAAGGCCGGCACCTACCACTTCCTGCTGCGCGCCATGTCGGCTCAAGGGGTCATCGCTTCGACGCCCCTCACCCTCCAGGTGCTGGCCGCTCCATCCTCGAACTTCACCCCCAGCCTGTCGGCCCGTCAGGGCGCTACGACCCGGGGGTCGTCCACTCCGGCCACCGTCACCCTCAAACTGAAGAAAGCAGGCGTGGTCTCCGCATCGACGCCGCCAGCCACGGTCGCCGTGACCGGACTCCCCGCCCACGTCACCGCCCAGGTCTCCCCATCGCTGGCGGTGGGACGGTCCACTCCGGTCACCTTCAGCGCTGATGCTCAGGCTGTCCCGGGGACCTACATCGTGACCATCGAATGCACGACGGCCGGTGGAGTAACCCGTTCGGCGACCTTCCTCCTCTATGTGATCTGAGAATCCTTGGTGCGGCCGGTGACGGCCGGCGCTCGAGTCGTCTCCACGCAGCCCGTCTCGGGACCCCTCAGGTCAGGCCATCTCCACTGCACCTCGTCGTCGACGATGAGCAGGTCCTCATGGAATGCCCCGAAGGCCCGTTCGGGATGGCGGATCTGGATCTCGAGGACCCACCGCAGATCGGCGGGTGCGAATCCGACGTCGGTCAACGTGCCGTCGAAGTGGGCATGGTGGGGGAACTCAGCGAGACGGTGGCCGGTCAGGTCGTAGTTGAGCACCCATCCACGAGATTCGGTTGCTTCCCGGGCGACCTCATAGAGGGCCGGCCCGCTCAGGCCAGATCCGAGCCATGCCGTGCGGGTGTCGTGCCAGATGGCTCGGACGTCGTCAGCCATTCGGGCCATCTCTGGGTCGCTGCCCACCACGAACGTGGTGCCCACGTCGCCTTCGATGCCTTCGTAGATGGGAGCGACATCGATGAAGAAGATGTCATCGTCGCCGAGGACCACACCGGGCGCCGAGGGTTCTTCGAAGTTCAGGGTGGAGTTGGGACCGAACCGGACCAGGATCTTGTGCCATCCCTTGCGCAGTCCCCTGGCCCGAAGCAGTTCGGCGGCCATCGTGCGGGCCTCGGTCTCCGTCATGCCCGGAGTGATCTGCTCAGCGATCTCGTGCACCGCGACCAGGGTGCGGTCCCGCACGTCGATGAGCTGTTCCCCGGTACAGGCCGGACCGACGGCCTCGATGGTGGCTTGGTCGATCTCTGTGGTCATGACTTTCCGTTCCGGTGGGCTACTCCGCCAACTCACGGCTGACGCTGGC
>CAIQOJ010000054.1 GCA_903873395.1 uncultured Acidimicrobiaceae bacterium | reverse complement strand
GCTAGCGGCTCGCTTCGACGGAAGCTCGTTGATCGTGGAGTCCCCCACAATCTCCTACGAGGGAGAGCCAGTCGAGCAAGGCAAGCTGATGATCGTCGATCCGAGCGGCAATCTCATCGAGATCAAGGCCTACCGGCAGCCAGGCGAGGTACTGGGTTCCCTGGCCGTGTGACGCGGCCTTCGCCACGCTCACTAGTGCCACCTATCGGCGTAGGTCGGGCGCGGATGCATCCCTTGGCATCGTGTGGGTGTCGTCGCCACGAGGGAGTGCGGGACAGTACGGTGGTCAAACCCATCGGTGGCAGCGTCCGCCGACCGACTCATGAGCAGGAGCAGACCCATGCGCATCGGCGTGATGTTCGAAATCGAGCGACCCTTCGACGACGTGATGGCCCAAGTGGCCGGACTCGCTGAGGCCGGTATCGAAGCGGCGTGGTCGTCACAGATCTTCTCCATGGATGCTCTGACGACGCTGGCCGTGGCTGGGCGCGAGAACCCGGGGATCCACCTCGGCACCGCCGTCGTGCCCACCTACCCTCGCCATCCCGTGATGCTTGCCGCTCAAGCCCTTACCGTGCAGGCCGCAACTGGTGGCCGACTGACCCTCGGCATCGGCCTCTCGCACCAGATGGTTATCGAGAACGTCTTCGGCCTGTCGTTCGACAAGCCCGCCCGACACATGCGTGAATACCTCGAGATCCTGATGCCGCTGTTGGATGGCGAGCAGGCTGCCTTCAGCGGCGAGACCATGTCGGCGGCGACCTTTGGCCCACTGGGGATCACCGCACCGGCTCCCGACGTTCTGGTCGCCGCCCTCGGCACCGTGATGTTGAACATCGCTGGCCGAATGGCATCGGGGACTATCACCTGGATGACTGGGCCAAAGACGATCGAAGACCACATCATTCCCACCATCAACTCCGCGGCAGCCGAGGCCGGCCGGCCCGTGCCGCAGATTGGGGTGGGTCTCCCCGTCTGCGTGACCGACGACGAAGCCGCAGCACGGGCCAAGGCAGCCGAGATCTTCGCCGTCTACGGCCACCTGCCGTCCTACCGGGCCATGTTGGACCGTGAAGGTGCAGAAGGTCCGGCCGACGTGGCCATCGTGGGCACGGCGTCCGAAGTGGCCGACCGCGTCCGTCATCTGGCCTCCATCGGGACCACGGACTTCTGCGGGGCACCTTTTGGCTCGCCGTCTGAGATCCGGGCATCCATCGACACGTTGGCAGGCGTGGTCGGTTCCTGACCGGCCGCGCACAACGTCGCTGGTAGGCGTCCCGCTTCGCAGGTGCGTGGCTCGGGTGTGTGGTTAGCGCCCCACCCGGGTGTGCTTGAATTCATTCAACTCAGGGTGCTCGCCGATGAGGCTGAGCACGCGGTCAATGGTGACGCGCGCCATATCTCCGTCACCGTCGGGCCTGGTCATGAGACGGGCGAACACGGCATCGTCATCGACGACGAACGTAGGGACGCCGAAGACTTCGAGCTCGGCAACACACCGCTCATGCTCGGTGCGGATGACCTCAGCGGGCCAGCCTGCGTCAACCTCGGCGAGCACGGCATGGGCATCGACCCCGGCACGGGTGAGGAGTGTGGCAACAACGTCACGGTCCCGAAGATCGGCTCCCTCGGCATGGCGCGCTGCGAAGAACGTCCGGTGTACGTCGAGGAAGTGATCACTAAAGCGATCTCGGACGGCGATGGCCGCAGCAAGGGCCAACAAATCGGCCTGGTGACTGGGGTCGTCCCAGGTGTTGCGCCCGTCGGTTCCCATCCCCTGGTTGAGGAAGAAGGGAATGAACGTGATCTCCCACGGCGCTCCAGCAGCCAACCCGTCCAGAAGATGTTCGTGGCCATTGCGGGCGAAGGGGCAGCGATAGTCCCAGGTCACGGCGAATTTGGTCGGTGCACTCATGGTGGCAACAACCCCGCAGGGGTCCTGAGCATTCCCGTAAAGCCCGGACAGTTCATGCCGGTGTGCCGCCTGCCGTGACGAGCCGCCTGGCGTGACGAGCCGCCTGGCGTGACGAGCCGACCGTGACGAGCCCTCGGTGGGCCGGCTTCCAGTCAGCGCAACGTGCGGACCACAATGCCCAGAGCGGTGCCGATCACCATGCCACCAGCCACGTCTGAAGCGTGATGGTCGCGAAGGTGGATCCGACTGGCGCCGATAAGTGCGGCCATGGCGTAGAGGCTCGCATTGGCGCCACGGTGCCCGGGTCGACTGAGTACGGCAGCAGAGCAGAAGGCGGCAAGGGTGTGGCCGCTAGGGAAACTGGACGAGGTGGGACGCCGGATCGGCACTCCCGTGTCTGACAGCGCCAGATCGGTCGTGTCGGGACGAGGTCGGCCGACGGTGCGCTTGATCACCGTGTTTACAGCCAGTGAGGAGAACCCGGCCACGCCTAGAGCCCGCACGGCATCTCGGCGCGCCCGGCCCGATCGCCGGCCCCGCCACATGGCCACGCCCGTCCAGACATAGCCGTGATCACCGAGAACGCTGATGGCCCGTGCGGCACTGTCTGCCGCCGGATGGCCTCGCAACGGCTCAAACAGCCGATCGACAGCACCATCGATACTCCTGACGACCTCCATGGGTCCACTGGAGTTGCTCATCCCACCATCTCCTTTTCACCGGGGTCTTTCTCGCTCCGATCGTTTTCGCCCAAGACCACCGCAGCCTGATTGGGATCGCCGCCGTACGCGGGGCAGAAGGCCTGGAAGTTGCACCAGTTGCACAGAGGCCCGGTCTTGGGTCGGAAATCCTCGGATCGGCAGGCCCGATCGATGGCATCCCACACGGCTACCGTCTTGGTTCGCTGACCACGGAGACCCTGTTCGCTGGGTGCAGCGGTGATCACGGTCGGCTCCTTCAGATGGAGCAGTTTCACCTCAGCTGGACGTTGGCCCAGCACCTCTTGGCAGAGCAAGGCATAGAGCTGCACGCCGGCCATGTGGTTCTGTTCGTACTTGGGGGATGGAGCGCGTCCCGTCTTGTAATCGATGACGATGAGCTCACCATCGCTCGTGCGATCGAGCCGGTCGATGATGCCGCGGAGCCGCACGCCGCCGATCAGCGCATCGAGTGTGACCTCGACACCCACCGGGTCGATCTGGTCTGGATCCTCGAGGCGGAAGTAGTTGGCGACGAGCACCTCGGCTTCGGCGCGCATGGACGCTGCGGCCTCAGAGGACAACTCAAGGGAGAGGAAGTCCGGATGGTCCTGGAGGTCGTCCCAGGCGTGAGCAAGCTCGCTAGCGCCCGCGGCGGCCGAGCGCTGGCCACGATCGTGGTTCCAGAACAGGCCCTCGAGAGCGGTGTGGACCAAGGTGCCCTTCACTGTTGCTGAGGTGGAGGGATCAGGAAGGTGCTCGATGGCGGTGAACCGGAACGCCAGTGGGCATGACCGGAAGGACGAGACCTTGGACGGCGACAGCGATCGAGGGAGGTCGAAGGGCACGGGGTCAGCCTAGGACCCGGGTGTGGCCTCCTGGCGCCCCAGTGCGTCAATGACCGAGGCAGCCACCTGAGATGGCCGTTGCAACGGACCGAAGTGTCCCAAACCAGCCAGTTCGACGACGTGCGCGTCAGGTAAGGGCGCGGCATCTGCCTCCATGATGGGCCGACCGAAGGCATCGGTGGACGAGCCGAAGGCAAGGGTCACAGGAATCTGCACCTCGCCGAGGTGAGCGAACGCCGTGTGGCGTGTCCCTTCGACGTAGACCTCTGCTTCGTCGAGGCGAAGACAGCGGAGCCGAATTGTGGCGCCATCGCCTCCCTCGTCGTCGGGCACGAGGGCGAAGCCATCGTCGACGTAGCGCCGGAGGGCGTCAGGGTCGAGGTCGCCGAAGGGCGGCTTGGATGCGAAGTTGACGAAGGCATCATCACGCGAAGGAAACGTCTCGCGCCGTCGGCGAGCACCGATAGCCAACGGCACTTCGGTGAAGCCAGGCGGGAGGACCCACTCAGGAACGACGACCGGTTCGAAGGTATAGAGGCTGGTGAAGGAACCTGGTCGGGCTTGTTCGGCCAGGAGCAAGGATGCGCCTCCGCACGAGTGACCGAACGCAGCGGGCCGGTCGAGTTCCAGTGCATCACATACGGCGAGAATGTCGTCGGCGAAGTAGGACCACGCCAGGTCGCCGTCGGCTCGACGCCCCGACCGACCGTGTGCCCGTAGGTCGATGGCCCAGCAGCGAAAGGAGTTGCCGAGTTCCGACGCCAGGGGGGCCAACACCCCGGCACAGAACCCGGTGGCATGCACCAGGACCAGATCAGGTCCAGCACCACCGAAGTCGTAGGCAGCGATGTCGATGCCGTCTTCTCGGGAGACGAAGCACAGTGGCTCGACGTCGGGAGGGGATCCTGCAGGCACGGCCGGAGGTTAATCGCCCGAATGCACGGGATCATCCCGGCAACCAGGCTGAGGTCGTTTGTCTGCCGGGCGAATGCACGAGGGTCACGACGTGACCGACTAGAACATCGGGATGGACAACATCCTCTTCACCTATGGCTACCTAGCCGTGTTCGGTCTGAGTTTCATCTCCTCTATGGGGATTCCGGCAGGTTCCGAGGTGGCGATCTTGGGTGGTGGAGCACTGGCCTCGGGTGAAGTCCTCAAAGTGGCCAACGATGCATCTCAGGGTCACTATCAACTCTCATTGGTCCTGGTGATCGTGCTGGCCACGCTTGGCGAGGTGCTCGGGTCATTCGTGGGCTACCTGATCGGAATGTACGGCGGACGACCGCTGGTCGACCGGTTCGGAAAGTACGTGCTCTTGACCCACAAGGACCTCGACAGGGCCGAATCCTGGTTCGCCAAGCACGGCGAGCCTCTGGTGCTGTTCGGTCGCTTCATTCCCTTGGTTCGGTCCTTCGTGTCGTTCGCCGCAGGCCTAGGCGAGATGGCCATGGGTAAGTTCTTGGTCTTCACGGTGATCGGTTGTGCGCTCTGGACCACGGCATTGGCCAGCCTGGGCTATTCGCTGGGAAGCACATGGAGCACCGTGGAGAAGAAGTTCAGCTACGCCGGCTACGCCGCTGCTGTTCTGTTCGTCGTCCTTGTCGCCGTCCTGATCTTCCACCGCGTGAAGACCATGCGGGAGGAGCGGGCCGCCTCGGGGAGTCAGCACTGACCAAGGTGCCATCGGCTGCCACCCGCCGGGCGGCACTCGGAGCTGCGGCTCATCTGGTGCGATCAGCGACCTGGAACGGTCTGCAAGCTGGCGACCCTGTCGTGGTCGGTGGGCTGTCACTACGGGGGGCCACCTGGGAGTTCCGTGCCCATGTGCGCAACACAAACAACGGAACGGAATCGATCGAGGTGGTAGGGGGAAAGCCGGGGGACCGGTCGATTCGCTCCTTCGAACCGGATCGCATCTTCCCGGTCACAGCCAAGCGTCGCGGCACAAGCCGCTCGGGCAGTGGCATCGAGGTTCCCTCCCTGGCCGAAGCCCCTCAGTTGTCACTCCTCCCGGGTGATCCCGTGCCGCCCAAGGTGCGCCGCCGCCCTTCGTGAGGCCGGTGGCCGGATGTTCGCGACCTACGTGTGATGTTCACAGTCCACCGTTGGAGGTCCGATCGAGGTCAGTGGTGGGGGAGGTCGCAACCAGCCGGGTAGGGTGCGCAGCATGTCGACCGTTGTCTTCTTTCATGCACACCCGGACGACGAAGCCATCGCCACCGGAGGCACCATGGCCGGACTGTCCGCAGCGGGCCACCGTGTGGTGCTGGTGACGGCCACTCGTGGAGAGTTGGGCGAGGTTCCTGAAGGCTTCTTGGCCGAGGGCGAACGACTAGGGGATCGGCGCTCTACGGAGCTGGCCGAAGCCGCTCGCTTGCTTGGGGTCCACCGGCTCGAGTTCTTGGGCTACGAAGACTCCGGCATGGAAGGTGAAGACTCGGCCTCCCGCCTCGGCTGTTTCGCCACTGCAGATGTCGACGAAGCCAGTAGCCGATTGGCCGGGATGCTCACCGAGGAGTCGGCTGACGTCCTCGTCGTCTATGACGAGCATGGAGGCTACGGCCATCCGGACCACGTGCAGGTCCACGTGACCGGCATGCGGGCCGCCGAGTTGGCGGGCACACGAATCGTCTATTTGACCACCATGGACCGTGACTTCATGCGAGCCCTACGCACGCAGGCTGCTGAGTTGGCCGCGGCAGCCGACGAGTCCGAGTCGGGCTGGGCACCTTCTGAGGACGAACTCGAAGGCACCGAGACGATGGGGGAGCCAGGCGAACGCATCACCACGGAGGTTGATGTGCGTCCTTGGATCACGGCAAAGCGTGACGCCATGGCGGCCCATGCCAGCCAGATTGCTGAGGAGAGTTTCTTCCTGGCCATGCCAGAGGAGATGTTCTCCCACGTGTGGGGTCAGGAATGGTTCATCCGGATCCGCCCCGAACCTGTCGGACTGGGAGATGGCCATCGTGAGGCCGGCCTGCTGGTCGATGCGGATGGAACGCTGGCCGGCGGTGCCAGCAAGGAGGGGTGAGGTGACCACACACAAAATCTTGAGGGTGCACGGGGGACGGCTCGTCGTTGCCGATCGGCGCACGGAACTGGCTGAGGAACTTGACGCTCAAGCAGCGCTGGGATTCACGGTGGTCCACTCGTTCGCCGTCGACGACAACGTCTATCTGGTGCTGGCCAGTCAATCCTGATCCACCTGGTTCGAGGTGGAGCCTTCGGATCAGTGGTCGGCCACCGCGATGGTGACGACCCGGTTTCGCCCTGCGCTCTTCGCTCGATAGAGGGCCCGCCGGGCTCGCTCCACTAGGTCGTCAGGGTCCTCGCCCCCGTCCCAGCAGGTGATTCCGGCCGAGACGGTCGTGCCAAGGGATGACGTGGCATCCCGGCCCCCGATGCGCAGCGACTCGATGAGGTGTTCGGCCCCGACGAGGTCGGTGTCGGGAAGTACCAGGCAGAACTGGCCACCACCGGTGCGGCCGATGGCATCCTGAGCCCTGGTATTCGACACCAAGATCGCAGCCATGCCGCGCAGGATGCCGTCTCCAGCGGCGGTGCCGAAGTCTTCGTTGACCAGACCGAGATGATCGATGTCGATCACCGCCACGGCCAATGCCGCGTCGGAGCGAAGTGATCGGTGCATCTCGATGTCGAGCCGTTCGAGGAGGGCATCGAGGTCACATAGGCCGGTCAACGGGTCGGTGCGCCGCGACGATGGCGGACCCTGCTCAAAGGCAATGCGACTCGTGGCTCGCAGCAGCTCGGAACCGAGGCGATCGGCTGTCTCGGCAACCGAGTCTGAGGCTCGAGCGTGCTCCGCTGCGAACCCAGCGACCAAGATCATCTCGCCGTGAGTGGTGAAGCCAGCGGGAAGCGCGCATACCCGGTCGTTCATCACGACACCGTGCGTGGCGAGAACCTCGGCAATAGCGTCCGAGGACACGAGGTCGGCACACGGTGTCGTGACGTCCGGCCATGTGGCGATCACCGTTCGGCCTCCGATCGGTCCGTCGACGACCAGTGCGACCACCCGATCAGCGTTGAGGAGAGTGGCCGCGCCCGTCAATCCGAGTGCGAGGACCTCGTCCACGTGGGTGTCACCCGTACCAGGCTGACCGGCCAACACCTCGTCGATGGAGCAGCGGATCTGGGCAAGCGTAGGCCCGAGATCGGGAGTTGTGGTCCGGCGACCGCCGATGTGGGCGCAAATTGCGGCGAGCGCCCCAAGCGTTGCCGCATAGGCGCCGATGGTGAGCCAGAGCGGAACCCCTCGGACGCCGTCACACCATGCCACCGTGGCCAGGAGAGCCAGGGCCACTGGTCCGGCGATCTTGGCATCCCGAGGTGCTCCGGCCAGAAACACGTAGGCCGATCCCAACAGGATGGCAGGGGAGGCCAGTGCGGCCGGGCTACCCGTTGCGAGGTCGATCAGGGCTAGTCCGACGAGAACGAGGCAGGCGATGACCAGCCAGGTGTCACCGGTCGGCGGTGAGTTCTGTGGCGAACGGGTCAAAAAGCGGACCATGACGAGAAAGAGCACTGCGGCCACCAGGGTGCCACCGGCACCGGCAACGGCGGCCCACCGCACATCCTGTTGGTCCACGAGCGCAACGGTGACGACGGCGGGAAGGATGACGGCTTCGGCCAGCAAGCCACAGGCGGCCCCGTCTCTCAGTCGTCCTGACGTGGCAATGCGGAGTCCTCGATTCACCTGATCTGCATCGGCAGGCAATCCAGGCTGCTTGAGTCCCCGATACGTCACAGCGCCCGAGTCACAGCGCCTGTTGCAACGTGTCTGATCCAAGCCGAACCTGACGTCGTTTTCCTTGATCCCGATCGCTCCGGCACAGGAGCAGCTCGCCTTGGCGCCCGAGGAATCTCCCGCCGTCATTCCATGGCGTTGACGTCGTCGATATCGCTCTGGTCGTCAACTGCGGGCGGATCGTCCTTGCGCGCCAGTTCTTCCGGAGTACCAGCGACTGGGGTGGTGGGCAGGAGTCGTGCCAGGAAGAGGGCCACCACTGCGACGACGGCCACAAGTGCCAACGCCGAACGGAGCCCCGTCAGACGGGCTGCTTCGTTCTCGGAGACGACGGCCGCCTGGGCTTCGGGGGTCAGTGTGGTCTTGGCCAACTGTTCGGTCAGGGCGGCGTCGGAGACGAAGGGAATGCCGGACTCCAACGTGACACTGGCGTGGCTCGTGGTGTCGCTGGGGATGGCCGAGTTCCCTTGGATGCCGGTGAGGAATGTCGTCGTCAGGGTGGCGATGAGTACCGAACCGACCAGGGCTGTGCCCAACGAAGCACCGAGGTTGGTAGCCGTGTTCTGAAGTCCCCCGACCTCGGCGCTCATCGAATCCGGGAAGGCCGACACGGTGACTGCACCTAACTGGGATGCCAGCGCGCCGATGCCCAGACCGATCAGGGCCATGGGAACAAGCACAACTTCGGCTCCCGCCCCAGGAGACATGCCGCCGACGAGCACGACGGTGCCAGCCAGCATGGAGGCCAGGCCGATGCGCACGACCCGCCTGGGTGATGAGCGGGGCCACAGCCGAGGCACTGCCAAGGCTGAAGCCAAGAGTGCGATCGACAACGGCAGGAGGCGCAGGCCGGTTTGGAGGGCATTCAGGCCGAGCACGACGGACAAGAACAGGGGAATGGTGAAGAAGACACCTGACTGGATGAAGAACTGCAGGCCGAACATCACCAGGCCGCCACTCATCTGACGATTTGAGAACATGGATGGGGCGAACAGCGGCTCACGCCCAAGCCGCTCACGGCGGGACTCCCACTCGAGCAAGGCGCCGATGACGAGCAGGCCGCCCAACATCAGCCAGAACGTCAGCGAGACGCCGGCGATCGAGGGAGTGTCTCCCTTGGGGTGAACCCAACCCCAGGTGCCAGACTTGAGGACCCCGTAGACGGTCATCGACAGACCTGCAACCGACAAGACGGCCCCGACCCCGTCGAACGCCTTGCGCTCTTCGGGGGGAGTGTCGGACACCGTGCGCAAGAAGAACAAGATGATGCCGACGACCACCACCTCGCCCAGGAACACCCAGCGCCACGAGGCAAAGGTGGTGACTGCCCCACCGATCAGCGGTCCAGCGGCCACGGCCACAGCACCCGCCGCAGCGATCATTCCGTAGGCCGCGGGTCGACCCTCCTTGGTCACGTTGCCCGCTACCAAGGCCACGATGGCCGGCATGATGAGGGCCGCGCCGAGTCCTTCGAGCAGCGACCATCCAAGGATGAGCACGGTCAGGTTCGGTGCAATGGCGGTCACGAACGAGCCGGTGCCGTAGACGACGAGACCGATACCGAACGACCGGCGTCGGCCTACAAGGGCACCGATCTTTCCCCCGGTGATCATCATGGCCGCCATGACCAGGGTGTACAGGGTGATCGCCGTCTGGATGCCGGTGACTGTCGTGTTGAGGTCGTTGGCTACCGACTGGATCGAAACGTTCATGACCGAGCTGTCGAGCGTCATCACGAACTGACCGGCGGCCAGGAGCGCGAGGACGCCGGAGCTACCTCGGTTCTGATTGCCAGGACCAGCCTGGTCTGTTCCGGTGGGCAGGGCGGTCACGAGCCAGAACCTAACGGCACCCCGCGGTCCAAGCCATGGACCTTCGTCCTCATTTTCGCCACATCATCCTTCGCCCAACGCTCGAGATCGGCGCGACGGTACAAGTGGAAGCAGGTGTGGGACAGTGAGTACGGCGGAAGGAACAGTATGAACATGGCAGACGTAGATGCAAAGGCGAGCGATGCTGCTTCCTGGGACATCTTCCGGTCCGACGCTTTTATGGACTCCCTGAGCGAGGGAATACTGCTGGTTGGTCGCAGCGGACGCATCCTGCGGTGCAATGCCACGGCTCTCGAACTTCTCGGCGTGTCCCGAGATGACATCGAAGGCCGCAGCATCTCGGATCCCCTGTGGGGTGCGGTCCATGAGGACGGTTCCCTGTTGCAAGCCAGCGAGTTCCCTGCCTCCGTTGCCCTGCGGACCGGCCAGCCATGTCTCGACATGATCATCGGTATCGACATCCCAGGGGATGGACGACGCTGGCTTACGACGTCCAGCCAGGTGATCACCACCGAGGACGGCATGGTCGGAGCCAACTGTTCTTTCGTGAATGTCACCGCCACTATGGCCATGCGTCGGGCACTGTCCACCTTCACCTATCTGAGCAACGTCATCACGAGCGCCCTGCCGCCCGAGGACCTGTTGGTCGATCTGTGCCATGGGATCGTGGATATCGGAGGCTACGCCTTGGCCTGGGTCGGATCGCGCGGTGCTGTTGGATCTGAAGGCGAGTTTGACGTCAGCATCGTGGCGGCAGCCGGGAGGATCGACTTTCTCGAGGAGGGAGTCTCGTCTTCGCAGCGACGGGATCTGACCGGCATTGATTTCACGGCCCGAGCGATGGAAACACGGCAGATCCAGGTAGCCAACGATCTGGCACGACGGATCAATGACGAGCCATGGCGGATCCGGGCCCGAGATTTCGGATTCGGGTCGGTCTTGGCCTTGCCCATCCTGGTGGGTGACGATCTCTTGGCTGTTCTGACGGTGTACGGGCGAGAGGCTTCCGCCTTCGACGGTCCCTCTGAGGAACTTCTCACGAAGTTCGCCGCTGCCTTCAGCCTCGGCATGGTGCATGCACGAGACATCGCCAAGTTGGCAGAGTCCTTCGATGCCACCATGGCGGTCATCGGAAAGATGTCCGAGATCCGCGACCCTTGGACGGCCGGTCATCAGCACAACGTGGCCAATCTGGGAAGCGCCATCGCTGAGCGCATGGGACTGGAACCCAATCTCGCCGACATCATTCACAAGGCCGGCGATACCCACGACATCGGGAAGTTCTCTGTGCCCACCGAGATCCTGACTCGGCCCGGCCGACTTGAGCCCGAAGAGTTTGCCTTGATCCGGCGACACCCCATAGTGGGCGGGGCGATCTTGGCTGATGCCGGTGTTCCTCAACCCATCATCGACGTGGCCATGCAGCATCATGAGCGTTTGGACGGGTCTGGCTACCCAGCGGGACTTGTGGGGGAGGCGATCTGCTTGCCTGCCCGAATCATCGCCGTTGCTGACGTCATTGAGGCCATGACCCATCACCGGCCATATCGCCCAGGATTCGCGGTGGAGGTCGCTTTGGACGAGATCACAAAGGGATCAGGGACGATCTATGACGCTGCAGCCGTCGCCGCCTGCCTGGAGTTGTTCGCTGACGGGTTCAGCTTCTGAGGCAGTGCCTGGATTCGTCGAAGGCATTTCGCCCGATGGCTAGGCAACACACCCTGTGCCCTCCGGCCTGCTCTGCATGCTGTAAGGATCACATCGATGACGGATGCATCGGCGGGGGACGACAACGGCGAGGCGTCCCGGGGATCAGAAGCATTTTCGACCCAGTTGCAAGACTGGCTCGATGCAGAGGGCCCGTCGACGGTGGGTGGCTTGGGCGAGGTGTTCGGCGAGAAGGGCTTCGTGGTGGTGGCCATGCTCCTCATGTTGCCCGCCGCCCTGCCAGCTCCCACGGGAGGCGTGACCCATGTCTTCGAGGTGATCACCGCGCTCCTCGGACTTGAGATGATCGTCGGCGTGCGATCGATCTGGATCCCTGCACGCTGGCGGGGGACAGAGTTGCCGAAGTCGATGGCCGAACGCCTGCTTCCATGGACGATCAGGAACATTGGGCGACTCGAGCGGCACAGTCGCCCGCGTGGTGTCCGCCTCTTGCACGCATCGCTATCTGGCCGCCTGCTGGGGGTGGCACTGGTTGCCTTTGCGGCAGCAGCATTTCTCGCCCCTCCCTTCAGCGGCCTCGATACGCTGCCGGCGCTCGGAGCAGTGATCTTCGCCATTGGGGTCATGCTCAACGACATCGTTATCGTAGGGTGCGGCCTGGTCGTCGGAGCGATCGGGGTTGGCCTGTCGGTCACGATCGGCACCCTGGCCGTGCGCTACCTGCATCAGATCGTGGGCTACGTGGCACGTCCGCTTGCGCACCTTTGGCACGTGATCTGGTCCTAACCGTGCGTCTGGCGGCGCCACGCGGACGGCGTCATTGACCGCTGGCTTCTCATCCCGTTCATGCAAGCTTCGACGTCGACGTGCTGGATCTCTTCGACCTTCCCTGGCGGTTGCCACCGATGGTCAACTTGGGAGTGCACTTCTTTCGGCTCGTGGTCAGGATGAGGCAATCGCCCTCCACGCCAACGATAGGGATGCGCTCGAGTGAGCCGTCTTCGGAGACTGATGCCGGGCCTCAGGCCCCTGACCCACGTCGACCACAAACGCTTTGTGGAGGTAGAGGGGTGGGAGAAGAAGGGCCCTGCGAAGGGCAAGGCGAAGAAGGGCCCTGCGAAGGGCAAGGCGAAGAAGGGAGATCATTTCCGTTACTCACTGAGGCTCAGTAGCGGAGAGATTCTGCACACCCGCGTCTCTCACGGCTCCGGCGCGACCAATGACCCCTCCTTGGTGGCCGCGATCTTCCGAGAGCAGCTGCAAGTCACGGAAGGAGACTTCTCTCTCTGTGTCGAGAAGGGAATCCTTCCACCTCGTCCAGATCCAGAGTCTCCTCTGCCTCCCCAGGACGCCCTAGACGGGAACCTGGTTCGCAACCTCATACGCAAGGTCGGATGGGGTCAGGCGCAAGTAGCAGTGCTTTCCAAGTACGAGGCTGTTGCTGCGTGGCAGGGGTACCGGGCCAACGGCGTTCAGTAGCCGCTAGCAAGAGTCAGCGTTCTCCCTCAACGTCACCGCCTGCGACTTCCCGGCGACATTTCAAGCAAGTTCACGTAAATCATTGACCCGAACGCCGAGGGCGCTCCATGCGTGATCGGCGAATGCCGCCGCGGATGGTGAGTACGTGCCGGTCGCCAACTCCGATTCGACCGATGTATTTCACTAGTGGCCCCCGGCTTTTTCGCCAAGACCCCGTGGAGCGGGTGACGGGAATCGAACCCGCGTAGCCTGCTTGGAAGGCAGGGGCTCTACCATTGAGCTACACCCGCAAGGATGCGGCTTGCAGCCTACCAGTGGCCGGATGGCCTCCGGTTGGAACGACCGCGAACACGCGGCGTGGGGACGACGAGAGGCGCTCGAAGTCCGTTACGCCTTTCGTGCGCTGCGGCTTCGGATCAGCGCTGTTCCGGAGTCCACAGCGGCTCGTCGACCGTGAAGCCCACCGGGGCGCCCCATCGATTGCGGTAGGAGACATCTTGGACCGGTCGCCGACTGGCCACGCCCCAGCGTCCGAGCGGGTAGCCAAAGCTGATGCAGCCAGCCATGATCCACTGCTCGTCAGTGGGCACCCCGAGAATCTCGAAGGTTTCGTTCGGATACCAGAACCCGAGCACTGCAGTCAGGGAGCTACCAATACCGTGGGCCCTAGCGGCGAGCTGTGCGCTCCACACGGCGGGATAGATCGAACCCCCGGACGGGTCGCCCTGGATGAAGGCGAACATGAACAGGGGCACCTCGGCGAAGTGATCGGCCAGCCAGTCAGCAGAGGACTGAACCTTGCGCATCTGGACGCTTGCGGGGGCATCAGGGTCTGCCTCGGCGGCGGCGATCCGATCGGCGTAGATGGTCGCCCACAGCTGGTCGATTGCGTCCCGATAGAGAGGGGCAAGTCGACCGATGACGTCGCGATCGTCGACCAACAGGAACTTCCAGTTCTGTGTGTTTCCGCCCGAAGGGGCCCTGATGGCGGCATCAAGGATCTTGGCCTGAATGTCCATGGGAACTGGGTCGGGCTTCACCCTCCGCATGGCACGGGTCGTGTACAGCGCTTCATAGACGTCCATGGCGACCTTTCCGTCCACCTGGCTCGGGTGCCGGCAGACGTGGTCACCGTACTGCCACGAGCAGAAGCAGAGGAGTCTTGCTGTCTATTTGGCTGGAGTGTTCCGTGGTCCGGCCATGGGCAACTGCCGACGGTGGTAGACCACGGACGTGAGCGAAACCACCGAGGGTCCTCTGCCGAAGCGCTCGACGAACGACACCGGGAAGCACCGAGACGCGTCCGCATCGGGTGCGACTCCCGAGATCGGCCAAGACATCGAGGTCGAAGTCGGCCCGATTGCCGCAGGTGGTGGGTGCGTGGGGCGTGCGCCGGACGGCCGGGTGATGTTCGTCCGCCACAGCCTTCCAGGCGAGCGAGTCCTTGCTCGGGTAACGGGCGAGACACGATCCTTCTTGCGCGCTGATGCCATAGAGGTGCTGGAGGCATCTCCTGACAGGGTTGACCCTCCCTGCATGCATGCCGGGCCTGGTCAATGTGGCGGGTGCGACTTTCAGCATGTGGCACCGGCCGCCCAGCGTCGGCTGAAGGCCGACTTGCTCGCTGAGCAACTTCAGCGTCTGGCCGGGGTGGACTACCGGGTCGAGGTCGAGGAGGTGCCGGGAGATCCTCGAGGATTGGCGTGGCGCACCCGGGTGGCGTTTGCTGTCGACGAGGATGGTGTCGTAGGGCTCCGACGCCACCGCTCTCACGACGTGATTCCCGTGGCACGTTGCCCGATAGCCATAGATGCCGTCAATGACTCCGGTGTCACGAATGCCCGTTGGCCGGGAGTGCGCCAGGTCGAGGTGGTTGCCTCGTCCGCCACTGAGGTTCCTGTCGTCGTAGTTGATACGGGAACTGGACGACCACGAGATCTCCCCGAGGTGGCCACGGGCATCATGTGGCGCGGCCGGACCCTGCAGGCACCAAGTCACGTCACGTTCGACGTGCTCGGTCACCGGTTCACTGTCAGGGCGGGTGGCTTCTGGCAGGTCCATCCTGAAGCGGGGCGGGTGCTTTCTGAGGCAGTCCTTGAAGGATTGGCACCTCAGCCTGGCGAGCGGGCCTGTGACCTGTATGCCGGTGCAGGCCTGTTCAGCGCTGCCCTGGCTCGGGCGGTAGGGCCGACCGGTGCGGTTGTGGCGGTGGAGCGGAGCGGAAGTGCGGTTGCTGATCTCGAGGTGAACGTTGCCGACTTCGAAGCCGAACTGGAGATCATTCGGGCAGACATTCGACCCGACGTGGTGGCCCGACGGATCGGACGACCCGATGTCGTGGTGCTCGACCCCGCCCGTGCGGGCGCAGGCATCGACGTCATGACCGCCCTGGTCGGGCTCGATCCACCTCCTCGGGCCGTCGCCTATGTCTCCTGTGAACCAGCCCCCTTTGCTCGTGACCTTCGAGTAGCTCTTGATGCCGGATGGTCGCTGGCATCACTGCGGGCCTTCGACCTGTTTCCCATGACGGAGCACGTCGAGATGGTGGCCATTCTCCAGCCACCTGGCTGACCCAAGGACCACAGAGCGACCGATGTACGCTCACTCACGTGCGACTACAACGCAACATCGGCTGCGCTCTCGCAGTTGTGGCCGTCGGCCTTGCGGCCGGCTGTTCGGGCGGACAATCGTCGGCTCCTGCATCGACGACGACCACCTCTCGGCCACCTCAGCCCGCCGGTCTCCGGCCATCGCCTGCGTCCCGGATGGTCTGCTCATCTGAGGCGCAAAAAGAGATGGCAGCGGCACTCGGGCTGACGGCGACGGTATCGACGCCGACATGGAACGACCACACCTATGCCTGCACCTACGGCTATCCGACCGGATCGTTCACTCTGTCTGTCAAAGAACTCTCGTCGTGGCCGCAGACCTATGCCTTCTACAACAGTGCACGAGTCAGTGACGCTCCGACGGAGGCCCTGCAGAACTTGGGTCAGGCCGGGTTCCAAGGCAAAGGAGGCGTCGTGGTCGTGCGCAAAGAGTGGAAGGTCCTGACGGTAGACGTGGCAGGCTTACCTCCCCAGTTCGGCGTGCCGCCAACCTCGGCGGATTCCGTGGCCGTCACCGTGGCTGACGTCATCCTCGCCTGCTGGGCCGGGGACTGAATCTGCGATTACCTACACCGCTGCCATTGACGCAGCGGATCCCATGCAGTGGATCCCGACGCCGCTGATCCCGACGCAGTGGATACGTACGGTGTGGATGCTGACGTGACTACCTCAGCGGGGGAGTGCCAGGGTGGCGCTCCATGAGGTTGTTGGGTGTTCAGCTGCCTGCGGGAGCCTTGACGGTCTGAATGATGGCCAAGCACATCTCGTCCGATGATCCGTCTCCCCATACGACATAGCGGGGCGGGAGCTTGCGAAGCTGCGGTAGTTGCTGGCGCAGCTTGGCGTTGAAGGTGCAGGTGACGCCGATCTTGTCCCCTGGGTGGGTCGTGACAGGCGTCTTGAGGCTGTAGGACCGCTGGTAGTCGAAGTTGTAGTTCCCGACGTCCAGCAGTGTCTTGGCTTGGGGGGTTCCCGGGTTCAAGGTGATCTGCATGGCCGACCCGGTCAAATGCATGTGCGGGGTCAGGCGAAGGATCTGCTGGCCTGCGCCGGCAGGCCAGGTGCACGTGGTCGTGTTGCCAGCGGGAGGATCGTTCGGGTTCCGACCACACACCGTCTCGATCAGGTTGTCGAACGTCACGGCGTGAGCGCCGAACCTCTTGCCGAGGTCGGCCATGGCGGCTGCTCTGTTGCAGAGTGGACCGTCCACTCCGGCTGGGCAGGGCACATCAGGCGGGGCTGGCAGGAGCTGAAGACTGAGGGGCTTGAGGTGCGCCGACGTGGGCACCGTGTGCAACTGGAGGCTCGCGTGGACCGGCTTGTCGCCCTGGAGCAGGTTGTAGTGGATCTGCTCGACTACCAGGCTGCCGGCTGGGAACTGGATTCCCGTGCCAGCAGGCACGGCGTCGAATCCATGGCCGGGCGCCCAAGCGGTCAGCCATGGTGTGTTGGAGATCTGGTTCTTGGCCAGCGTGTTTGGCAAGGCGGTCTCGCCGAAACACGTCCACCCCTTTCCTCCGTGGTCAGCCTGGCGGGCAGCAGTCACCAGACTCGGTGGTACGAGGAACAGAATGGCGTGGTGGACCTCGGCCGACTTGGGAAAGAACTGCGAGGACACGATGAACGAGTCATGGGTGACGTGGGGGTCCACCAACGTGCAGTGGTAGTCGTCAGTGGCTCCGTTGATGACCTTGGGCGTGTAGGGCTTGCCAGACACGTTCATGGTGGTCACTGGAGGTGCGGAAGCACCGGCAGACTGGGCGGCAAGGCCGAACCCCAGGCCCGTGGCGACCAGGACGGCGACAAGTCCAAGGCGAAGCGCTCGTAACGACATGCCGATACTGTAGCGGCCTGCATGGGAGGTCGTCCGGGCACTGCCGCTAGCGCGCCGGCAACTACATTGACGGCGTGCCAACCTTTCTCAACAAGACTGCCACCGTCGAACTTCTGGCAGACGAATTCACTGCCCTGCGCTCACTGTGCGCGTCGCTCGACTCAGCTCAATGGGACACGCCTACCAGCCTGCCGGGGTGGAGCGTGCGCGACGTGCTCAGCCATGTCATCGGAGCCGAAGAAGGCCTGTTGGGCGAGCCCGTTCCCGAAGTCGAGATTGCGCACCTCACCCATATGCAGAACCCCATTGCTGAAGCCAACGAGCGTTGGGTGGAGGCCAAGCGCACGCTCGATGGTCCGGCAATGTTGGCAAGTTTCGATGCCGCTGCCGATCGACGCATGACCGTCCTCGGTGCGATGACTCAAGAAGAGTTCGATGCACCGTCATGGACGCCGGCAGGCAAGGACGAGACCTATGGCCGGTTCATGCGCATCCGCCACTACGACACCTATCTCCACGAACTCGACATTCGCATCGCCCTGGGCCTTCCTCCCCGAGAGACTGCAGCCGATCTTTCGTCATCTCTCGACGAGGTGGCCACCGGACTGGGTTACATCGTTGGCCGCCGTGCTGGAATGCCAACAGGCTCTCGGGTGCGTATTGATGTCACGGGACTAGCCCCTCGGACCTATTTCATTCAGGTCGATGAGCGAGCCGCCGTGGTCGAGGCGCTTGATGGTGAACCAACGGTGACGGTCGTCATCCCTGCTGTTCGCTGGTTGCGCTTGACCGGTGGGCGCGCCGACTCGGGTCTCAGCCCGACGGATGGGGTCGCACTAGGCGGTGACGACAAACTGGCTCGCCAGCTCGTCGAAAACCTGGCCTTCACCATCTAAACCGTCAGGCCCTGAGACTTCCCACCTCCAGCTGCACCCTCCGATCGGGCTAACTCAATGGGATAGCCCAACGGGATAGCCCAATGGGATAACTCAATGGGGAGAACTCCATGGGCGAGTTGGTCACTGGGTGCCGTGTTCTTGACGGCCTGCCTGATCTGTCGCAGAGGTTCACTGTCTCGGCACGGCGGTGAACCGCCTCCGTCTCCTCGTCGCGTTCCAAGTGCACCAGGTTCGCCAAGTTGACCGATCAGCCGGAGCAGCGCCTCACGTTCGGTTGTCGCCGGAGCCCAGTGACGTCAGTGCGTCGCCCGTCAGTCGGTACCCGGTCCACTCGTCCATCGGCACGGCACCGAGGGATTGATAGAAGCGAATGGCCGAGTGGTTCCAGTCCAGCACCGACCAGTCGATCCGGGCGTACTCTCGCTCGCTGGCCAGGGAGGCCAACGTGGTGAACAAGGCCCGGGCCACGCCCCGTCGCCGCTCGTTGGGTCGGACGTAGAGGTCTTCGAGCCAAATGCCGTGACGCCCCGTCCAGGTGGAGTAGCTAATGAACCAGATGGCCATACCGGCCAGCCCACCTGGACCACTACCTTCGCAGACATGGGCGAACACGGCCGGCGCTGGACCGAAAAGTGAGGCGGCCAGTTGGCCTTCATCAGTCATCACGGCGTCGGGCTCACGCTCGTAGTCGGCCAACTCGCGAATGAAGTGCAACAGGGCAGGCACGTCATCCAGCCGAGCCTCGCGCACGGTCCCTCCAGCCGACGTCATGGGACGAGCACCACCCGTCCGAATGCGTGTCGGGATTCGATGTGCGCATGGGCTTCACCGGCCTGCTCCAGTCGAAAGGTGCTGTCGACGACCACGTGAAGTTCACCGCGGGCGACGGCATCGAGGCAGGAAGCCACGACGCCATGGGCCCGTGTGCCGAAGAAGAGTTCCGCTCCGAGAAAGTACCCTGACAGTGTCTGGTTGTTGCCACGCAAGCCCGAGACGTCGAGGAGATCGGCCTGGTTCCGGCCGGCATCGCCGAAGGAGATGCACCGGCCTCGATAGGCGAGGCAGTGCAGGCTCGCTTGGAGGGTGGCTCCACCGACGCCGTCCACGACAACGTCGACGCCTTGTCCGCCGGTGGCCTCTCGCACCGCCGGAGCTAGTTCGACCTGCGTGTAGTCAATGGCAACATCCACGCCGAACTCGGTGAGGCGAGCGAGGCGATCAGATCCAGACGCGGTGGCCAGCACCCGGGCTCCCGCCCGTGCGGCCAACTGCACAGCAGCGAGGCCGACCCCTCCGGCGGCCGCTTGGACGAGGACCGTCTCCCCGGCCTCGAGTCGACCGAATTCGAAAAGCGAGTCGTGCGCAGTGCCGAATGCCACAGGCACACAGGCCGCCTCCACGGTGGGCAGCCCATCAGGAATGGGCCAGCAGAAGGACCGTCCAGCCACGCGTAACTCAGCATGAGATCCGTCGGTGCCCACCGTTACGACGCGTTGGCCGACGACCAGGTCGTCGATGCCGGCGCCGACTTCGACGATGGTGCCCGCACACTGGTAGCCGACGACATGGGGCACACCGGACAGTTCACCGCCCAGCCGATTGAGGGTGTCGCCCCCTTCGATGCTGATGGCTTCGACGGAGATGAGCACTTCTCCGGGTCCACAGGTCGGATCGGGCACCTCTTCATACCGAAAGACGTCCGGGCTGCCTGTCTCGTAGTACACCGCTGCCCGCATGACACCTCCTCAGGTCGGCACGGAATTGCCGACGGGCTCACACTAGGCACGACCACTGGTATTCGTGCTGAAGGGATGCTGCCATGCGCCCCATTGGGCCCACCCGGACCAGGTTGGGACCTTGGTCCCAACATTGCTGATCGGACCCGTTCGGGACCAAATGCCCTACGTGGCGGTATCTAGATTGTCGAGAGGAGGGGCAGTGGACCGCATCGACCTAATTTCCCATCGCAGCGTGGATGCCGTGCATCGAGCACTGGCAGGACGGATCATCGCGTGGTCTTGGATCACCGCGGGTGTGCTTTTCGTTTTCTCGGCGTTGGTGGAACCGATCCACGCGTCCCGGTCGGCCGCGTTGACGCTTGGGGTCGTCACGGTGGCCATCGGCGCGCTCTCCCTGCCTGTCGACTGGGGAAACCAGTCCCGCAGATCACTGCTCTGGATGGTTCCCGCCGCCTTCGTGGTCATCGACCTTGCGTACGTGTACTTGGATCCGAACGGATTCACCTACGGGGTGAGTTTCGCTCTGGTCTGCACGCTCATGGGCATGAGTCAATCTCGATGGACCACGGTCAAGTTTCTCCCCCTGATCGTGGTCGCCTATCTGGCCCCGATCTTCATCACCAACGGTTGGTCGAATGGACAGGGCCTCGGCGGGGCGATCTTCGTCATCCCCGTCAGCGTGGTCCTCGGTGAGCTCTTGGCCTGGGTTCGTGAGCGCATGGACGCCGTCGAAGAGGAGATGGTGGCGTCGGCAACTTCGTTGGCACAACTCATCGAGGGGGCGCCGATCGGCATCTCTCGACTCGGTGTCGACGGTCGCTTCCTCCAGGTCAACCAGGCCTACGCCGACATCCTCGGCTATCAGGTCGAAGACATGGTTGGTCAGACCGTGAAGTACTTCACTCTGCCTGAAGATTGGGACGAGAATCGCAAAATGATCGAGCGATTGTTGGCGGGAGAGCTCGACCGGTTCCGACACGAGAAGCGGTTCATCCACGCCGATGGGCATTTTGTCTGGGCGGCGGTCCACGGTTCGATCGTGCGGGACAATGCCGGAGAGCCCCTATTCATGATCGGTCAGATCGAAGACATCACCGAGCGCTATGAGCTTCGTGAGGAGCTGGCACGATCTGCGGTGACCGACACGTTGACCGGGTTGCCCAATCGGACTCTGTTCGCAACCGAGCTCGCCGACGCCATCGTGCGTTCGGAACACGACGGCTACCACGTCGCACTGATGTTCCTCGACCTGGATCGCTTCAAGATGGTCAATGACGTCTTGGGCCACGATGCCGGAGACCGCTTGCTGAGAGGAGTTGCCCAGCGCCTTCGAGGTGCTCTTCGGGCCGACGACATCCTGGCCCGGTTTGGTGGTGACGAGTTCACCATCCTCTGCGAGGTCACCGACCCTGACGACGTGGTCGAGATCGTGTCTCGCATTCGAGGTGCGCTGGCCATGCCCATTGTCGAACCCGACTTCGAGCAGTACGTGACGACCAGTATCGGTATAGCCGTGTCGTCCTCGGAGCGCATGCTGCCCTCCGCGCTCATGCGCTGTGCGGACATCGCCATGTACGAAGCCAAACGGAGCGGTCCGGGGCAGTTCGCCGTGTACCAAGAAGCAGCATCTGCTGATGCGGGACGCAACCTGCGCACCCAGAACGAGTTGCATCGGGCGATCAAGGAGTCTCAACTCGTCCTGCACTACCAGCCGATTGTCGACCTGGCGGACCTCACGGTCTGCGGCACCGAAGCACTGGTGCGCTGGCAGCATCCCACTCGAGGACTGCTGCCACCTTCTCAGTTCGTCGAGATGGCCGAAGAGTGTGGCTTGATGACATCGATGGGAAACTTCGTACTCCGCGAAGCTTGTCGACAGGGCGGGCGATGGGTCGAGGCAGAAGCAGCGCTCGCCGGACGTAGGACCCCCATGGACATGTCGGTAAACGTGTCACCCAAGCAGCTCGGCGAACCGGGGTTTGTCGAGCTGGTGGCCGATGCGCTGGCGTCATCAGGTCTTCCCGCCGACCAGCTCTGGCTCGAGATCACCGAAGGGGCATTGTTGCGAGATCCCCGGGCGGCCACGTTGACTCTCGAAGCCTTGCGTGAGTTGGGGGTCCATCTCGCCATCGATGACTTCGGCACCGGGTACTCCTCCCTGTCTTACCTCAAGCGTCTTCCCGTGGAGACCTTGAAGGTGGATCGCAGCTTTGTTGATCAGCTGGAGACGGCATCAGACGACCGGGCCATCGTCAGAGCGGTGATCGGTCTTGGGGCGTCACTCGGCCTTCGAGTGGTGGCCGAGGGCATCGAGCGCCACGCACAGGCCACCGAGTTGGCCAGGCTGGGCTGCCGCTACGCCCAGGGGTTTCTCTATGCGATGCCGACGGATCCGGCGGCCATCGGGCCATGTCCTCCCCGGGACGTTCCGGGTTGGTCCCAACTTGGTGCCGTCGAACTACCGGGTCCATCGGATGCACCAGGGACGGTGACCGGTTCGCCACAGGGCCGATCGATGCACGATGCCGGAACGGGGCTTGTTCTGCCGCACGGCCTCTGACGGACACGGGGTAGGTGGCGGACTCGGGGTAGGTGACGGACACGGGGTAGGCGACGAACGCAGCGCCCCTGACAGGATTGTCCGTTGAAGGTGCAGCGTCGCCGTCGGTCCCTTTGGACCGATGATGCCGGTAGCTACTTGGGGCGGCGGCCGTAACTCATCACGTCAGCCAGTCCCCACTGGTTGATGGCATTGATCTGCACATGATTCCCCGTCGACTCGACGATGCGATTGCCGCCGACGTAGATGCCCGCGTGGTACACCGACGTCCAGTCGGCCTGGTTGGAACCCCAGAACACAAGGTCTCCAGCGCGTAGCGAACTGAAGGCAACCGACACGCCGGCGGTGTGGAACTGATCGTTGGCCACCCGGGCGAAGGAGGTGCCAGCACCGTGCACCCACGACGCTAGGGCCAGTCCCGAGCAGTCGTAACCCACGGGTCCGTTGCCACCCCAGATGTAGGGCTTGCCCACCTGAGCAAAGGCGAAGAGAACCGCCTTGTCGCCTGGTGTCACCGGGTGGAGGAGGAGTGCCTGTGTGGGAAGGGCCCGGGACACAGCAACGCCGAAGGCCAGCGCAGTTCCGTCCTGGCGGACCAGCCAATAGCCCTGGCCATCGTAGGTGGGCACAATTCGCTGGAATGGCTCGATCGACGATTTGGCACCGGACCCGTAGAAGTGGGCGCTTCCGAAGGCGAAGATGCCGCCGTCGGCTGCCACCAGCCAGTACCCGAGACCGTCAGTGGTGGGTGCTGCTGACACGATGGGTTGGGAGAGGACGATGTTTCCCGTCGAACCGTGGAACGAAGACGAACCGAAGCAGAAGATGCCACCGTCGGAGGCCACCAGCATGTAGCCGCTGCCGTCGGGCATGGATGCCATACCAACGATGGGCTTGTTCAGGTGAAGACCACCGGTCGAACCGTAGAAATGGGCGTCGCCGAAGGAGAAGATGCCGCCATCTGCGGCTACCAACCAATACCCCCGATCATCGGGAGTCGAAGCCAGGCCGACGATGGGCTGGTTCAGGTGAAGACCACCGGTCGAACCGTAGAAATGGGCGTCGCCGAAGGAGAAGATGCCGCCGTCTGCAGCTACCAACCAGTAGCCAGCTCGGTCGTGGGTGGCAACGTTCCCCACGATGGGTCGGTTGAGCGGTCCCGGCGCCGAACCGAGGGCGGCCACCCCGTACGCCTCGACTGCGCCCGTCTCTGTGGCCAGCCACATTGACGTGGTGATGGACGACGGAGCCGCCGTGGCAGCCCCCGCCGGGGTGGCCTGGAACCCGCACAGGGCCAGGGAAGCCAAGGCCACGAGTCCGGCCAAGGTTGCGCCTACCGAGTCTTTCCAGCGCCATTTTGTCATGGTGGGTCTCCATCCGTCGCGAAGGGAATCGGATGGGTCATCGGCCAAGACGGCCACTCACTTGAGATAAATGCGCTCAAAGTGAGCAATTTACCACTCTGCGTGATGAAAGGGAGAGCCGGCACCCAGGTCTCGACGGAACTCTCGACGGAACTCTCGACGGAACTCTCGATGGAACTCTCGGCGGCCCCGAGCAGGCAGTTGGGCTGGGGGTGGTACCCGGTGCGGGAGAGTCAGCCGACCGTGGCGATTCCACCGTCGACGGGGATAATTGCTCCGGTCAGATATGCGCCAGCCCGTGACGCGAGGAAGACGGCAGTACCCGCCATGTCATCCGCTCGGCCGATGCGCTTCAAGGGAGCGCTTGCGGCAATTTGATCGCCGAAGTTCTCAAGCGTGGCTGCCATCATCTTGGACTCGAAGGGTCCCGGAGCGATGGCATTCACCGTGATCCGTGGTGCGAGGTGGCGAGCCAGATGACGAGTCAGCTGATGCACGGCCGCTTTGGAAGCTGAGTACGAGTACGACTCCAGGATCGGCACGTGGATACCGTCGATCGATCCGATGTTGATGATGCGAGAGGGGTCCTCGTCGGACGACGCTGCCTCGAGTGCGGGCAGGAAGAACTTGGTGGTGTGGAATACGCCCTGGACGTTCAGATCTAGGACGCGTGACCACGACGCTGTGTCGTGCTCGGCCAGCGGGGCGCCCCAGGTGGCACCGGCGTTGTTGACCAGGATGTCGATGGCGGGATTGTCGGCCATGACAGCCTCGGCGAAGCTGCGTGCTCCTTCTTCGGTGGACAGGTCGGCAGCAAGGCCGGTGCACGGCCCGGTTGCGGACAACTCGGCTACGGCTGCCTCGACGGCATCGGCCTTTCGTGAGGCGATCACGACGGATGCGCCAGCCGCAAGTAAGCCGCCTGCGATCATCATGCCGATCCCTCGGGTCCCGCCGGTGACGACGGCGGTCTTGCCGGACAGGGAGAAAAGTTCAGAGGTGGGTGTCGGTGCGCTCATGGGGGCCGACGGTACCGCACAGCGAAGGGTGCGGGATGCAACCCCGTGCCCCGCGGACCGAGGTTGTGGTCAGGAGTGGGCGGGAGCCGCAGGGACCACGGCAGTCAACCCGGTGACTGAGGGAAGCGACAGCTTGATGGCCGAGAAGGTGACTGACCCACCGGGTCGGGGCTGTGCGTAGCTCACGGTGGTTGCTACGAGCTGAAGTTCGACTTTTGAGGTCGGGTCGGCGGTGTACGCCACGATCTCCATGGGCAGTCGCGTGGTGTGGGTGGCTCCGTCGAGCGTGACGGGAATAGGTGTGACTTGGTTCCCGAGGACAGTGCCCGATGCGATGTCGACGAGTTGTGCGAAAACGCGAGTGGGACGAGCACCTGCAGGCGTGGTGCCTTGGTAGGTCACGGCGAGAATAGGAGCCCCCACGACATGGGTCGTCTCCGTGAACGCAATCGGCACGTTGACGGCGTTGGCCGCCGGCGCAGGGGTGATCGGGGCGGCCAGACCGGAGAGCATCTGATCGGCTGGCACAGAGGTGACCGGTCCCGAGCCGCCGGATGCCACGAGAGGCAACGTCCCTGAACCGGAGCTGGTGACGCGGGGGCCTTGTGTCGGCGGATAGGACGGGGCTGACCACGACTCGCCGTTCTGGTCGACGAATGTGAATCCTGGCCCAGTAGCAATCGCCGTGTTGTTGCGGACATAGCGGTTCAACCAGGCCAACGTTGCCGTCTCAGGGGCAGCGGTGTCACCAGCGTCGGTAAGGCAGACGCCATGGCCGCCGCAGAACCACTGCATGGCCGTCGGCACCCCTTGTGCCCGTAGTACCTCGTAGTTGGCCACACCTTCTTGCAGCGTGAAGAGTGTGTCGACCGTCCCCTGGAGGATCAGGGTGGGGATGCGGACATTGGACAGGAACTGGGCGGGTCCTCTGGCTAGGAACCAAGCTTCGTCGGCAGCAGAGATCGTCCCGTTCGACCGGCCCGATGCATACGACGAGGAGACTTGTCTGGCGACATGTTCGCTGGCGGTCAGGTTGGTGAGGATGCCGGCCCAGCCCGATTTCACTGTCTGGGACTTGTACAGGCTCGTGCCTAGCGAGTGCCAGGCGATGGTCGGCACGATTGCGTCTACCCGGCAGTCTCCTGCCGCTGTCACGAACTGGATGCCGCCACCGTAGGAGCCACCGACCATCCCCATCCGAGGATTCCCCGCTGCGTCGAGCTGGACCCCTGGTTGCGTTGCGACCCAGTCGATGAGGGTGGAGACGTCTTTAGCCTCATAGGCGGGACTGTCGACCTCGGCAGCTCCGTTCGACTTGCCGAATCCCCGCGGGTCCCAGGTCATCACGTTGTATCCGGCCTCCCACAAGTCATGAATGGGCAGGCCACCCAGGATGCCCGTGCCCTTGGTGTCGGTGTCGCCGGGAAGGCTCCAACCTGGACCCATCAGCACGGTCGGGTGGGGACCGGCCGGCGAGCCGCCGCTGTCCGAACGTTCAGGTAGAGGGAACCAGTGAACTCGCAGCACCGTGCCGTCGAAGGATGTGACCGTCCAATCCGATGTCGAGCCCGCCACCTGCACGGCAGTGACGCCTTGGGCAGGTTCGCCCCTCGTGCAGTCTGCAGGGGAGGCAGCCCGTGTCGCTGCCGTAGGGGTTGAGCCCGAGGAGCAACCCGTGGCCCCGGCCCCCAGGGCGAGAACTCCCAGGATGGCACCGAAGCCTCCGGCCATGCGGTGTCGAGTTCGATTGAGACCGGCAAGGCGCATCCGGTGAGTGTGGCACTGACCCCGTGAGGGCACAAGGAATGCCGTCGGGCGCCGATTTGCTGAATTGCGTTCAGGCCGATGAACTAGGGGACGTGTCCACCACTTCCGTTCCTGTCTCGACGCGTTCGGACCGGCTCCGATGGTGGGCACTCGTGGTGGTCTGCCTGGCCATGTTCATGAACTCGCTCGATTCGTCGATCGTGAATGTCGCGCTGCCGGCCATTCAGCAGGATCTCCACTTCAGTCCTTCCGGGCTGACCTGGGTGGTGGACGCCTACCTGATCACGTTCGGAAGCTTCCTCTTGCTGGCCGGCCGACTCGGTGACCTCATCGGCCGTCGCAAGGTCTTCTTGGGCGGAATCACCCTCTTCACCTTGTCCTCGGTGATGTGCGGATTGGCTCACAGTCAGGCCCTGCTGGTGACCGGGCGGTTCTTGCAGGGAATCGGTGGCGCCTTTTCTTCCTCGGTCATCATCGCCATCATCGTGACCGAGTTCCCCCTTGCCTCGGAGCGATCCCGAGCCATGAGCGCGTACATCTTCGTGGCCGTGGGAGGTGGGTCGATCGGCCTCCTGGTGGGAGGAGTGTTGACGCAAGCACTGAGTTGGCACTGGATCTTCTTCATCAACGTGCCAATCGGGATCTTCACCGTGGTGGCCGGCCGGGCGCTGATCGTGGAGAACAAGGGTCTGGGGATCGCCAACGGGGTCGACATCACCGGCTCGATACTCATCACCGTGTCGCTCATGCTCGGCATCTACGGAATCTCGACAGCCACGCGCTTTGGATGGCTGTCTCCCCACACCTTCTTGTTCGTGGGGGCGTCTGTCGCCATGCTCGTGGCCTTCGCCATCATCGAGTCACGGCTGGCCAATCCGATCATGCCCATACGGGTGCTCCGCATCTCCACCTTGACCCGCTCCAGTGTGATCCGGGGGATGTTGGCGACGGGAATGTTCTCGACGTTCTTCCTGGGAGCGCTCTACCTCGAAGGGGTGCTTGGTTTCGGTCCCGTGCAGACCGGACTGGCATTTCTGCCGATGTCCGTCACCATGGGAATCCTCTCGTCGGGTATCACTGCCCGCCTGGTCGATCGGTATGGCGACAAGCGCGTCCTCCTGCCCGGCATGATTCTCGGGGCGATGGGCTTGCTGTGGCTGACGACCATCACGACAACGTCGAGCTATTGGGTCACCTTGTTCCCGGCCTTCCTGTTGCTCGGCCTTGGAGCGGGTACAGCGTTCGCCCCGCTCCTCACCATCGCCATGACCGACGTGCCGGTGGCCGATGCCGGCCTGGGTTCGGGCATCGTCAATGTGTCCATGCAGATGGCGGCCGCCCTGGGGTTGGCCATTTTGAGCGCGCTGGCTGCGGGGCGCACTCGCAACCTGGTGGCTTCAGGACATGGGGTCGCTGAAGCGATGACATCGGGCTACCGGCTGGCGTTCTTCCTGGCCGGCCTACTGGTGGTCATCGGTGCCGTGGTGGCGGCTGTGGCACTCGAAGGGCATGGCCCCAGGGTTGTGGCAGACCCCTTGGCTGATGAACAAGATTGAGGCCGTTGCGCTGGGCGTCCAGGTGACGTTGCTTGGTGACCGAACTGGTCAGGTGGCCTGGCACCACAGTGGCCTTCCCACCCGGCCAGACCGCAGAGACCTACGCTGACCAAGCATTGAGCGTCGGCATCGAATGTGCACAGCCGTCCATGGCGGTGCGATGTCAACATGACGGCCGGTGGCGCACCGTCCACCGGCACAATGTTCAGATAGGCAGTGTGATCGCCCACTACTCGTGTGATCGCCCACTACTCGGAGGAGTCCGCAGATGAGCCCTGACCGCATGCCTGATGCCGAACACCCGCTGCAGCTAGCCGGCGCCTACGGCTCGCCGTATTCGCTCAAGATGCGGGCCGTGCTTCGCTATCGGAGGCTCCCCTTCCGATGGGTGCTCCGGGATTCCAAGTGGGACGATCTGGTGAAGCCGAGCGTGCTTCTTCTTCCGGCCATAAGTTGGCCCGACGAGCAGGGTGCCTACCCCGAGGCCATGGTCGACTCATCTCCTCAGATCGTGCGCCTCGAAGCCATGACCCACGATCGGTCGATCGTTCCCGTTGATCCGGCCGTGGCCTTCATCGATGCTCTCGTCGAGGACTATGCCGACGAGTGGGTGACCAAGGCCATGTACCACTATCGATGGTTCTATGACGCTTGCGTCGACAAGGCGGGGAGTCAGCTTCCCCTCACGCTGGATCAGCAGATGGATCCCGAACTCCTGTCGAGGTCACGGGAGTTCATCATTGACCGCCAGCAGAGCCGGATGGCCATGGTCGGCTCCACCGAGGAGAACCGTCCGGTCATCGAGTCGTCCTATGAGCGCCTGCTCGATCTGCTCGACTCACATCTGGCAACGACGCCTTTCGTGCTGGGCCACCGCCCCGGACGAGGAGATTTCGGCCTGTTCGGTCAGCTCAGCCAGCTGGTGATCTGGGATCCCGAGTCTGCTCGCGTCGCCGTCGAGCGAGCTCCACGCCTGGTCAACTGGGTCATGGCCACCGATGATTTGAGCTGGCTACCAGTCGCAGGCGATGAGGGTTGGGATCGAGCAGACTCGCTGGCTCAGACGGTTCCCGGCTTGTTGGAGGAGATCGGCCGGACCTACGTCCCATTTCTCCTGGCCAATGCTGAGGCCCGAGATGCAGGCGCAGATGAAGTGTTCTGTGAGATCGACGGGCTTCCCTTCCGCCAGGCGCCCTTCGGCTATCAGGTGAAATGCCTGACTTGGCTGCGCGAGGGCTACCACGCACTCGACGGCACGGCACGGGAGACGGTGGATTCCCTGCTGGCGGGGACCGGATGCGACAGGCTGTTCGGGTGAGCACGTCGAGCACGAGCGCCACGGAACGGGCGGGAGAGCGGGGCGGACCAAACGACGTCACGTTGTTCGGTCACTGGATCTGTCCGTACTCGGTGCGGGTCTCGTTCGCGTTGGCTCAGCGGGAGATCGCCCATGACCTAGTTGACGTACCTCCCACGGCAGCCAGACCCAAGGGGTTCGTCGTGCCCGAGGAGTTCGTTGCCCACTCGCCCAAAGGCGAGATTCCCTTGGTGCGGATCGGGACGGAGTACCGGGCTGATTCCCTCCCCATTCTCGAATGGCTTGAAGACAGCCGTAGCGCATCACCTCTTCTGCCTGGTGATGCTGTGGGCCGCGCTCGTGTCCTCGAACGAGCGACCTGGATCGACCGAGAGGTGTTCCCTCCGATGATCGGCGTGTATTACGGCACCCGAACCGACGCCATCGAGCGGTCGAGCGCCGCGTTGACCGCAGCCCTGGGGCGCATGGGGCAGTGGCTGCACGATGGCTCGTGGTTGGCTGGGTCAGGTCCGACCTTGGCCGAGGCTGTAGTCGTCCCCGTCTACGCCCGTCTCGAAGGGCTCGCTGCCCTGGGGTTCACCGGTCATCTCGACCACCGTGTGGCCGACCACCTCGAGCGCTGTCGTGATCTGTCGGGCGGATCCGCTGTCTGGTGGACGGCTACCCAGACCGATGAGTTCGTGCATCGGTTCGAGCGCTACCGGGCCATCGTGGCAGGTTCGACGTCCGATCAGCCTGACGAGTGACGCCGATGGAGTTGCTCGTGGTCATGGATCCCCTCGACACCCTCGAGCAACGGGGAGACACCTCGATCGCCCTCTTGTCCGCCGCCCTCGAGCGCAGTCACTCCTCCTTCTGGTGCACGCCGGGAGATCTGTGGCTGGCTGATGGCATCGTCGGGGCTGAGGTGACGGCGGTCGCTGGGAGTCCAGATGGACTCGTGGTGTCCTCGGGCACTCCCATGGCACGACCGCTGGCCGAGTTCGATGTCGTGCTCGTTCGGTCTGACCCCCCGGTCGACTCGGCTTACCTGGCCATGACACTGCTCCTCGAGCACGCTCGAGGGCAGACGTTGGTGGTCAATGATCCTCGCGGGCTGAGAGAAGCCAACGAGAAGCTCTATGCCTGCAGGTTTCCCGATGTCATGCCCGCCCATCTGGTGAGCGCCGACCGTTCCCGGCTCGTGGCCTTCGCCGCTCGGTTCGATGGAGCCGTACTCAAGCCCCTCGATGGCCATGGTGGCCATGGTGTCGTCCGTCTCGAGCCTGACGATCCCTCCGCTGCCATGATCGTCGACCACATCACCGATGGAGGCCGACGCCCCGTGATGGCCCAGGAGTTCCTTCCGGGCGTCATCGATGGCGATCGAAGGATCCTGTTGCTCGACGGCGAACCACTGGGAGCGGTGCTTCGCCGTCCTGCACCAGGAGAGTTCCGAGCCAACCTGGTCCTCGGCGGGACAGCCGAGGTCGTAGGTCTCGACGACGCAGATCACCGGATCATCGAGGCCATGGCTCCCAGATTGCGGGCCGATGGCCTGGCTTTCGTGGGGATCGATGTCATCGATGGACGACTCTCGGAGGTCAACGTGACCAGCCCCACCGGTCTGCGTCAGCTGACCGAACTCTCCGGCACCCGCCCGGACCTGGTGGTCATCGACTGGCTGGAAGGCAAATCGGCAAGCCGGTAACGAGCCAGCAGGGAAGGCCTGGTTTCAGGCAACGGGGTTGGTTGTGTCCTCCGCCCAGGGGATCCGATCAGGCGGGAAGCACTGCCTCGCCGAGCGGACCCCAGACCTCGCGATTGTCGACTCGCTCGACCCAGCGCTGCGGCCGGATGTCGAGCAACGGGTCGAGCCCTGCTCGAGTGAACACCTGACGGATGGACTCCTGGTCTGCAGACGAGGCTGCAGCCACTGCATCCTGGAGGCGCTTGATCAAGAAGAGGCGGTAGGGGACGACTGCCACTGTCATGGGCTGCCCGCGCCAGTTGAACGTGGTGATCCCGCTGAACCGTCGATTGGGCTTGCCCAAGACCACCTCGCCGTCAGTCACATCAGGGTGCTCGGTCAGCCATTGGTCGACGGCGGCCACTTGGGCCACGGCCTCGTCGAGGTACTCCTCGCCCACATAGGTGAGCAGTGCATGCAAGGTCTCGGGGAGATCGTCGTCGGCAAAGAGGTCAGCGACGGGGTTCACGTACTCGCTGGCATCAAGATCGGAGGTCCGCATGCGCTCGGTCCAGCGCCAGACGCGTTGCGCCCGCTGCTTCATGAGTACCGACGGGTAGGGGTCACGGGCCAGGTGGGCGTAGAGGGCCCCCATGAAGGCGTGGTCGGCAATCGTCGGGCGTCCACCGAGGATGTACGGGGCGTGGGCCAGGTGTGCATCGAGTAGGTCGAGGAACTCGAGGTAGGAGCGCTCGATCTCTGGGACGAGTTCGTCGCTGACACCGAAGGCTTCCTTGGCGGAACGCATGCGGTCACTGGCGAACGCGAATGTGGCATCACGGGTGTCGTCGTCTGCCCCCACGGCCAACGCCGCCGAGAAGTCCTTGGTCAGAAATGGCACGTTCATCTCGTCGAAGTCCCACCGGTAATGCATGGCCGGACGGAGCAGGCGCTCGCCTGCGAAGAGTTCGAGGACGTGGCCGACGGATCGAAGCACAGAACCCTCTGGGTAGGCCGACCGCTCAGGGGCCTCGGTGGCGTCGAGGAAGTCCATGATGTCGATCGAATCCTGGATAAGCGTGCCGTCGGCGGTCTCCAGGACCGGGATGATCCAACGTCCGATGGCCGGCACGACCACGTCGTTGTAGCGGGCGCCGCCGGGAGCCTGCTCGTCAAAGGGAATCCCGTGGGTCTGCAGGTAGGAGCGGGCTTTGGCGGAGTAGAGCGATCCAGGCATGGCATAGAAGGTGACGCGGTCCATCAGGGGTTCTCCTGTTCGACGTGGTGAAGGGACATTAGGTCGGCCGAGGGTGCATGGATGCTCCAGCGCTCGGCATGGCGGCGATCAATCCAGGACTGCACCAAGCCCGAGGCCCCGGTATTTCCTCGCTCGAGTGCATCGACGGCTAGGTCGAGACACCGCTCGACTGCTGCAGCCATCACTGGGGAAGCCGTGCCGCCCGGAACCAGACGCCACGGATCGCCATCGATCGAGCAGGCAGCCGCAATCCTGTCGAGAGGGACATCGTCGCCGAGGAGCGCCACAAGAGCATGTACGGCAACGACACGATCGCCGGTGGGCAGCGCATCGAGGAACCGGCATTCGATCCACCCCTTCGGCCTGACCGGCGGGAAGAGCGTCGTCAGGTGAGTCGCCACGTCGCGTGAGTCAGGTCCACCCAGCGCATCCCCTCGGACGATCCAGTCCCGCAACGTGAACGGTCCAGCCACGGGCACAGCACCTGAACCTCGCTCGACGAACAGGACCTCTGCGTCGAGTGCGTAGTCGACCCAGGCCGTCAAACTGGTGGTGGTGACCGGGCGGGTGCGAGATGGATCGATGGCCGCCCAGATAGCGGCTCTGGCCGAGGCAAGGACGGTTCCTGCGGCTGACCACCGTGGCGAGTTGGCGAATGCGGCGGCGAGCACAGGGGCCAAGACGCCCGCCTTCTTCCAGGTGGCCATCGGATCAGCTCCCAGGTCGACGTTGACCTGGAGCGAGGCAGTGGAGCACATCATGAGCCGGCCGGCGGGACCCCGGGCATCGAACGCCGACTCCATGGCCCGGTAGCGAGCGAGTTGGCTGGATCGAATCGGTGGCCGAAATGGGTCGAGGCCGGTGTCGAGCAGGAGCAAGCCAGCCGATGCCATACGTCGATCCAGTTCAGCTTCATCGATGGCCGCCGCTGCCAACGCCTCCGTCGGGCCGTCCAGTCGAAGGGTGGAGAGTTCCAGCTGACCTCCCGGCTCAACGCCGAGCGATCCTCCAGCCGGGAGGGCTCCGTCCGCGGCGGCCATGACTTCGTCGCCCGGTACCGGACGAGCTGGTGCAGCCCGATCGATCACGATCCATTCAACTTCGAGACCCACCGATCCGCGGCCGGGTTCGGCCGGGCGCAGAGCCTCGGCGATCAGTTCGGTGACCTCGTCGAGGCGGAGGGCGGGATGGGACTCGGTCATGGAGGAGTAGTCAGTAGCCAGGAGGTCTAGTCAGAAATTTGTGTTCACTACTGTGTGTTCGCAACTGTGTGATTCGAAAGCATCGTGTGACAACGGTGCGCCTTACTGCTGCGCAGGTCCAGGGACAGAGAGGTGGTGTGCGTGATTCACGCACACCTGCACTGACCCCATTGTTGCTCAGGAATGTTCTGTCACATAGAGTGACACATCTAAGTTGATCAGTTGACACCGTCGATGAGACGGCGGGTGCTCCGCATCCGAGGCTGATTGGGCTGCACGCCTCCGAAGGTGCGTCGGTGGGGTGAGCAAGTGGCTGGTTGCGTGGCACATCACAGTGAGTTGTGCAGGATCCTGAACGAGGAGTGGATCAGTATGGACATCGAGGTCTCCCGTAGCGACTTCACCAACTGGAGAATCGTCGACCTTCCCTCAGCACCACTCGAAGACGGCCAAGCCCGGCTGCGCATCGATCGGTTTGGGTTCTCTTCGAACAATGTCTCCTATGCCGTCATCGGTGACATGCTCCGCTACTGGGACTTCTTTCCGGCCGCTGAAGCCGGTGAGGGCGGTGAGACTCAGTGGGGCCGTGTGCCGGCCTGGGGCTTCGCCGATGTGGTCGAGACCCGTTCAGCCGATCTCGCAGTGGGGGAGCGCCTGTTCGGCTTCTTGCCGATGTCTACCGAGTTGGTGATCGATGTAGGTCAGGCTGACGCGACACGGGTTGTCGACGTCGCACCCCACCGGAGCGAGATGGCCGGTGCCTACAACGGGTACATGCGCTGTGCCGGCGATCCGGTGTACCGGCCAGATCGCGAAGAGGTGCAGATGCTGTTGTATCCGCTCTTCTTCACGTCGTTCGTCATCAGCGATTTCCTGGAGGACAACGACGACTTTGGCGCCGAGCAGGTCATCATCACCAGCGCCTCGGCCAAGACCGCCTTGGGGGCTGCATCACTCATCCACGCCCGAGGCTTACGGACCGTGGGGGTGACGTCACCTGGCAATCTCGAGTTCTGTCGTTCGCTGGGCGTCTACGACGATCTGGTCGTCTATGACGATGTAGCGACACTCGACCAGGTGCCCTCCGTACTGGTCGATGTCTCAGGAAACCAGGACGTCGTGAGTGCTGTGCACCGCCGACTCGAGGGAACACTGGCTCATTCGATGATCGTCGGGGACACCCACTGGGATCACCAGGCCACCAGTGCCTCGGGCGACCGACCGGGTCCGGCCCCTGCGTTCTTGTTCGCACCCAGCCAGATCGCCAAACGTTCGAAGGACTGGGGCCCAGAGCGCTTGGCCGAGGTGATGGCCGTGGCTTGGTCCGACTACTCCAGTTGGGCGGCGAGTTGGCTAGTGCTCGACCCCCACGCCGGCCCGGAAGCCATCATCGAGGTATTCCGCACGTATCTGGCTGGTCGGGTCGACCCCACCGTCGGTACCGTCTGCACCATGTTCACGGCGCAGTCCTGATCGACGTCGGCGCACTCTCTCTATTTACCTCTTAGCTATTCACCTCTCAGTCACAGGAGCGCATCACATGAAGTTCGGCATCGTCTTTGCAAACACGGGCCCCTTTGCCGACCCCGGGCCAGCAGCGGTTATGGCTCGAGCGGCCGAGGCCGCTGGGTTCGATTCGCTGTGGACCGTCGAGCACCCCGTGGTCCCGGCGGGCTACGAGTCGACCTATCCCTACGATCCGTCAGGACGTATGCCAGGAGGCGATGACTCGGCCGTTCCTGATCCTCTGATCTGGCTCTCGTATCTGGCCGCAGCCACCTCGACCATCCGCTTGGCCACGGGGATCCTGATCCTTCCTCAGCGGAACCCGGTCATCTTGGCCAAAGAGGTCGCAACCCTCGACCATCTGTCGGGCGGTCGCGTGGATCTGGGCGTGGGCATCGGATGGCTCAAAGAGGAATTCGAAGCCATCGGCGTGTCATTCGATGATCGAGCCGCTCGCACCGAAGAGTCGATCGAAGTGCTCCGGGAACTGTGGTCGGACGGCGATGCCACGTTCGATGGCACTTTTACGTCGTTCACCAACTGCTTCTCTAAGCCAGGGCCGGTCGGCGGCTCGGTGCCCATCCATATTGGTGGGCACTCGGAGGCTGCAGCTCGGCGGGCAGGACGGATCGGAGATGGATTCTTCCCGGCGGTGGGGGGCCGAAAGTTGGCCGATCTGATCGAACTTATGCGGACGACCGCCACCGAGGCGGGCCGGGACCCGGGTTCGGTCGAGGTCACGAGTGGTGGCAACGGGGTGTTCGGCCCCGATCAGCTCGACGAAGCTCGTGCGCTCGCCGACATGGGAGTCGATCGGATCGTCATTCCGGCCTTTGTGTTCTGGAGCGACCCCGAGACCTCGCTCGCCGCCTTCGGTGAACAAGTCATCGCCAAGTTGTAGAGCGTCCGCCCGAGATGGGTGGAGGCGACGACCTTGTCGAACTAGGACGATTCAGGTGGAGCACCACAGCGTCAGCGCATGGTGCAGCAGTACTACGAGAGAAGGAGTGACCAGTAATGGAGCTTGACGGACGGACAGCAGTCGTCACCGGAGCGGCATCGGGCATCGGTCTTGCCCTGACCGAGCGGTTCCTCGACGAGGGGATGTCGGTAGTCATGGCCGACATCGAGCGTGAGGCTCTTGAGCGCGAGGCAGGCCGCATCGAGGCGGCCGGAGGCAAGGTGCACGCCGTAGTGTGCGACGTTGCCGACTCGAACCAGGTGGCAGACCTACGTGACCGGGCGCTCGAGGCGTATGGCGCCGTCCACCTGCTCTGCAACAACGCCGGAGTGGCTAACGGGCGACCGAACCACAAGACGACGCCAGCCGAATGGGACTGGGTCGTTGGCGTGAACCTGATGGGCGTGGCCTACGGCGTGAGCGCCTTTGTGCCTGTCATGCTCGAACAGGGTGAAGGTCACGTCGTGAACACGGCGTCTGAAGCCGGACTGACGTCGTCGCCTGCTCTTGGCCCCTACCACCCGACGAAGTACGCCGTCGTAGGCCTGTCGGAGTCGCTGTTCATGGAGCTTGAAGGTACGCCGGTGGGCGTCTCGTGCCTCTGCCCGGAACTGGTGGATACCAAGATCTTCGAGTCGACACGTAATGCACCGAGCGAACTGGGATATCGCCAGCCGCCCTCGATTCCCATCGACCAGATCGCCGAACTCATGGGCACGACGCCGTTGCCACCTGCCGACGTAGCCGGTCGCGTGGCCTATGCCGTGCGTTCAGGCGAGTTCTGGATCCTCACCCACCAAAGCACCTTGGGTCGTGTGCACAATCGCAACTCCCGTTTGAATCAACTGCGCAACCCGAAGTTCGGCAACTAGGAGCCGAACGCACAATCTCATCCGGGCCGAGTTCGTGATGTGGAATCCGTGATGTGGAACGCGGCGCCAAATCCCAGGCGTTGATCCGGACGGCCGGCACGACAAGTGATTTGGAGCAGAAATGGCTAACCCTCTCGAGTACCCCTTTGGCACGATCAACGTTGAGACAGCTGGTCGGTGGATGCATCTCGACGCAACTGATGACGGTGCTGTCTGGATGCTCAATCTCATGAAGTACAAGGAAGTCGCCGACTATGGCGAAGCGGGCGGTCCGACTGTTTCTGGCAAAGAAGCAGATGATCTGTACGCCCCAACAGAAGTGCTCAATGACCTCGGCGCTCCGGTTGCCCTATTCGGCGACGTGATCGAGCAGCACAACGAGGGTGTCGCCTGGGACCGCATCGGCATCGTGCGCTACCCCAGCCGGGCCTCTTTTTTCGCCATGCAGAACCGCGAGGACTTCCAGAAGCAGTACGTCCACAAGCAGGCCGGCATGGAGGCAACCATCGTCATGGGTTGCCTACCTCATGCTGCCGGCGATCCGTCCACATCTGCATCCGGGCCGCTGGTCATGCGAGTGCGTCGACTGAGTGAAGGCGATGTGGTGGATGAGGATCCCGCTGGCGTGGTGCCCGTGGCCCACTTTGTGGTCGATGGGGTCATCATTGGCGACGGCCGCACATGGACTGACGTCCGGTTCGATCGCCTTGATGGCATCAGCGCCTCGGACCTTGCTGGAAGTAAGGGGGTCGACGATGAGGTTGTGGTGGTGATCGATCCCGAGATCGATTGGCTGATTCCTTCCTTGGCTGATTCCTTCAACTCCTGAAGCCATCGCCTGAGCACCAGGTCCTGGTCGTCAGGTCCTGATTGGCTGAAGTAGGCAATCTGGTCCCGCATGCTGGGGCCTGCTTGGCGGGAGTGCTACCACTACCATCGGCCTGGTCGCCGGCAGCCATCGGGCATCGCCGGTCTGAGTACGTGGGGGAGTGCAATGCCGACTGTGGAGACCGTTCGTGGGCCGGTGGACACGGCCGAGTTGGGCCGGACGTATATGCACGAGCACGTCTTCGTGCTCACCCCCGACGTGCAGCAGAACTACCCCGATGAATGGGGTGATGAGGACGAGCGGATCGCCGACGCCGTTGCCAAGCTGACGACCCTGGCATCGTCGGGTGTGCGAACCATCGTTGATCCGACCGTGGTCGGCCTCGGTCGCTATATCCCTCGGATCCAGCGGGTGGCCGAAGCGGTGCCTGATCTCCACATCGTGGTGGCGACAGGCTGCTACACGTATGGCGACGTGCCGTTCTTCTTCCACCACCGTGGCCCGGCTCTCGAAGCGGCCCTTGGCGTCGAGGTACCCGATCCCATGGTCGACCTGTTTGTGGGCGACATCATGGAGGGGATCGCTGGCACCGGGGTGCGTGCGGGCATGCTCAAGTGTGCAATCGACGAACCTGGCCTGACGCCTGGCGTCGAGCGGATTATGCGGGCCGTGGCTAAGACGCACCTGGTGACCGGCACGCCGATCACCGTGCACACCCACCCCGAAACCCATCAGGGTCTCGTCGTCCAACGTGTGATGGCCGAAGAGGGTGTTGCTCCCTCAGCCATCGTTCTGGGACACAGCGGAGACTCCACCGATGCTGACCATCTGTCGGCCTTGGCCGAAGCAGGTTTCTGGTTGGGCATGGACCGATTCGGCATCAACCTGGCCACCACCTTCGAGGCGCGGGCCGACGTTGTCGTGGAGATGTGTCGCCGGGGCTACGCAGAACGGATGGTGCTGGCCCACGATGCTGCCTGCTACATCGACTGGATTGACCCCAACGTGCTGGCGTTCTTGCCGCAATGGCACTACCTGCACATTGCCCAAGAGGTTCTTCCCTACCTCATCGACCACGGGGTGACCGAAGAGCAGATCACCACCATGCTCGTCGACAACCCTCGACGGATCTTCGAAGGGGCCTGACTCGTCACCCGGGCGGAGCGACGTGCCCAGAGGAACTCAGGCCGGGTTCCCGAGGCCGCATTGATCCAGACAGTGCCTAGCCAGACAGTGCCTAGCCAGACAGTGCCTAGCCAGACAGGATCTGGTCAAGCAGGCGAAGCCGGAAAATCGGGGGCAATGACTGCCCGGCCCTGGGCTCGCAGGTAGACGAGTGCGGCCATCACTCGGCGGTCGATTGCAGGCTGACCGACCAGGTCGAGTTTTCGGAAGATGGCCGTGATGTGCTTCTCAACCGATTTCATAGAAAGGCTGAGCTCTTCAGCGATGGCTCGGTTCGAGCGTCCGAGTGAGATCTGCTCGAGGACTTCCGTCTCGCGGGGTGTCAAGTCGTCGACTCCCGGTGAGGCGTGCCTGCGGACCAAGTCGTTGACAACCATGGGGTCAAGAACCGTCTGGCCGGCGGCAACCTCACGGATGGCGCTCACCACGGCGGACATGTCATGCAGGTGGTCACGCAACAAGAAGCCGATACGAGAGGCTCCGTCCCGCAGGAGGGTGACGGCCAATCCTTCCCCAGCGTCGGCAATGACGACGAGGCCAAGTTCGGGATGCCCTTCACGCATGCGACGAGCGGCGGACACGGTGGACAGAGTGTCGGAAGCCGCAGCCACCGAAAGCACAACGACGGCGGGATGCGTCTTGTCGACGGCGTGGATCATCTCTTCGATGGAGTCGACTTGGCCCACCACGCTGATCCCAGATTCGTCACGCAACAAGCTGGCCATGCCTTCGCCGACCAGCAGACTGTCGTTGACGTGCACGACGGTCACGGGCGTTTCCGTTGTCGGCATGCAGGCTCCTTGGGAACAGTTCGTTTCGGCGAACGGCCTTGCAGGAAGCGGGCAGTCGACCGAGTTCAATCAGTGTGATGAGGTCCTCAGGCTGCGACTATAGATTGCGAATCAGGATTGCGCTCAGGAAACGAACCCTCCGGACAACAAATAGGGCTGTCCCTATGTCGTGGAATCGGGCTTTCCCCCTTATGTGGCTATTTTGCCCATGTTGGTGTCATAGACCTGATCTCAATGGAAGATCGTGGGGGGGGGGATTACCCGAACGCGGCGGTTCAAGGGCACGTCGAGGTGGCGGCCTCGCCAGCGACGCGCATGTTCATCCACGACGCGATGGCGGGAGCGGCGACGAACACCACACTCCCGTGCGTCGCCCCGGGTTCTCGGATGTAGTTCACCTGGTCTCCCGCGGGGCAGGCGATGCCCTGGACGAACGCGTCGGTGAGGGGTGGGGGAACGGTCTGGTCAGCCGAGCCTTGGACGATGAGCATGGGCACGGTGGTTCGCACGCTGCCCGGGTCGTTGCGTTTGGCGTGTTCCATGACTACGGGATCGGTTTCCGCCGTGGCGACGAACATTCCCTGGGGTGTCAGCTTCTTCTCGGCGATGGCAGTCGAGACCTGCTCAGAACAACCGTTGGTGACCTCGGCCTGGGCGAAGGCACGGCCAGCGGGCGTGAACACCTCGGTGGCCGGGAGGTCGGAGTAGGTCTGCGTCCACGACCAGGCAGTGGGGATCGAGAAGGGCAGGAATCCTGTTCCGGCGGGCGTGCCGATGATCGAGATCAGGGTGCTCAGCCCGGTGGCTGGTGCCGCTGCCACCACACCGAGCACGTTGAGGTCAGGCGCGTAGGTCGGGGCCATTTCGCCGGCGAAAAGGGCGGCGTGCCCGCCTTGGGAATGGCCGTAGATCAGGATCTTGTTGGCCGTAGTCGACGCCAGGAGATGCCGTGTCGCCCGGGTGGCATCGAGCACGGCGCGGCCCTCACTGGATCCCACCAGGTAGGGGTGGACACCAGCGGAAACACCGAGGCCTTGGTAGTCAGCGGCAGCGACGACGTAGCCGGCCGACATGTACTGGTCGAGCCCAGGTAGGAGATACGGCCCTGTGCCTCCCCCGGAACTCGTGAAGAGCGAAGGAGCACATGGAGCAGCAAAGCCGCTCGTTCCGTGTGCCCAGGCGATCACTGGGCGCCCGCCCGACGGCACGTGGTCGCCGGACGACGGTGCGATGACGTAGCCGGATTCGGCCTGATCTGCTCCCGTGATGGTGGTCGAGTGAAAGAGGATGCGCCAGACAACAGCCCCTTGGGGCACGCCGGGCACCTGGTGCACCACGGTTGAGCGAATCAGTGTGCCGGGTGCTGCTTTGGGCAAGGGCTGTGGGGGCGTATAGAAGTCGGCGACCGTGGATGCGCCAGATTGAGTTCCGCTGGTGGTTGGCGATGAGGATGCACTTGAGGTCGAACAACTTGCCAATAGTCCCGCTGCGGCGATGGTGGACAGAAGCAGCGTGAAGGGCCTGAGGCGGCCCGTGCGCGGTGCTGGGCGTGGCATGCGGCCAGAGGAGTCTGGCGAAGAGATGTGCTGCATATGGGAAGCGTAGCGACTCCATGACTTTCGACCCTGTCGGGATGGGGGCGTCCGCGCAACACTTGCCAGGTCACGATGGTCACGGCGAGCGGAGGTTGACAGTCATGGTGCGTTCTCAACGGGTTGCCGGACGGCGGACAGGTAGTCGAGCGCGACGGTGGGGAGTGCCGGCCCTGGCGGTGGTCATCGGAGCGGCTGTGGGTGCAGTTGTAGGAGGCGTCGGCTCCGTAGGGGCCGCGACCCAGCCTCACATCGCTGAACCGGGATATCGATTGGTGGCCGGTGACGGCGGCATCTTCTCGTTCGGGTCGAACTTCCTGGGCTCGGCCGCTTCGGATCCTGCGACCTGTCCTCCCAACACGACTGATCGAGACATGCCTTACGGCGAGTGCTGGTCCATGGCCACGATGCCTAATGGAACCGGCTACTGGATCCTCAATGCCTACACCGGAGCGATCACGGCCTATGGGGCCGCCGTCTCCCACGGTGACCGCACGGCATCGAACACCGGTGGGGCGGATCTGTGGCCCGACTCGGTGTCGATGGCCTCAACATCGTCAGGGCTGGGGTATTGGGTACTCAACTCGGACCTCAGCGGGATGGGGAGTGTCGCCGCGTTTGGTGACGCTGTCTTGCACGGGGATGAGTCTTCAGCCACCGGTGGTGCTGGTACTAACGGCATGCCGGTGGCCATTGCGGCCACGCCCGACGGAGGTGGCTACTGGACGGTCGATTCCGACGGCGGGGTCTTCGCGTTCGGAACGGCAGGCTTCTTCGGGTCGATGGGTGGTCAGCCGTTGAACGAGCCCATCGTCGGCATGGCAGCTACTCCTGATGGAGGTGGCTACTGGCTGGTGGGGGCTGACGGCGGGGTGTTCTCCTTCGGGGACGCCACCTTTGCCGGCGCAATGGCCGGAACCGACCTGAATGCTCCGATGACCGGCATTGCCGCCGATCCCTTGGGGGGCGGCTACTGGCTTTCAGGTGCCGACGGTGGAGTGTTCGCCTTCGGGTCAGCGCCGTTCCTGGGCTCGATGGCCGGGTCCGACCTCCGCCAGCCGGTATTTGGAATCTCTACGGCCTGGCTGGGTGTCTGCGTCGTCGGAACCCGTCCGCTGGGCAGTGCGGGTATCAGGGCCTACTGCTGAGCGCGCTCGTCCCGAGGGTTGTTCCAGGGCCCTCGGGACGGGCGGAGGTCATCTGTCGGCGGGAAACGTGGTGGTGAGCCATGAGGTCACCGCATCGATCATGCGTGGTCGCAGCCAGTGGCGGTGCATCGAGTGGTCGATGCCGTCGACAACGGCGAGGTCGATGTTCCCACTTCGACGCACCGCCGACCAGGAGCGAGCGAGACGGCTTTCGATGAACTGCAGGCCGTCATCATCCTCGGCAAAGGCCATCAATGTGGGTGTCCCCGTGCGCTCGAGCGCCCGTAGCCACCGCGCCGCCGGATGACGAATCCCGACGGCGTCGAGGGCTGACCACACCCCCCAGTGCCGGAGACGCTCGATGCGGGCTATCTCGGAATGTCGTCGTGGCCGTGTCTCTGTCGCAATGTTGGCCTCGATGGGATCCCCAGGCTGCCAGTAGAGCTGCGGATTGAATGCCACCACGCCGGCGAACGGGTGATCGAGGGCGGCTCGCAGGGCCACCCACGCCCCAGCGCACAGCCCGGCCACAACGATCGGACCGAGGTTGCTCTCGGCAAGGGCCTCGCCAGCCTGGATTGTCTCGGATACGCAGTGTGGGTCGTAAGGCCGGCCAGGTGCATGTCCGTGGTCAGGGCTCTCCCCCCATCCGGACAGATCGATGCGCACGGAGGCGAATCCAGAAGCAGCAAGCGTGCGTCCGTATTCGACCCATGCGCGTCCTGGTCCGACATGGTGCTCTGAGCCTGAGTTGAGCCACAGCACGGTTGCCCTGGGTGACCGCTGGGGACGAGTCAGAACTCCGACGAGGTTGTTGCGCCCGATGGCGAGTACCTCCTCGTCGACCAATGTGTCGCCCCAGTGCATACGGGCCTGCGTGCGCGCAGGTGGACCGAGGCCCGTAGGGGATCGTGGTGGTACCGCACTGTGCTGGCCATCAATCGTCGGCACGACGCCAGCTACCCAGTCGCAGACCAGCGCAACGGACGCTTCGGGCACCTCGGCATACTCCGTGGGTCGATCGATGGCAGTGCCGATGTCATCGGCGGAGTGCCGGTCGACGGTCGCGCCCAGGCTGGTCAGATGGGCAACCAAGGCACCGTCATGCTGCTGGTCATCTCGTTCGATGACAAGGATCTTCGAGGCGGGTGCGGCCGTGAGTTCGAACAGATCAAGTGCGGCCAGTTCGTCCAAGGTCTCTTCGGTGAATACCGAACCAGCCAGCACCACAGCGCGATCACCATGGGGAACAGGCGCACCGTCGGGTACTGACGTGGACAGGAGTCGGAGCTGGCGGGCCAGGCGGCGCCCTGAGTTGATGGGCGCCCAGGCCACAACGGCTGACGCCTCAACGGCATGTGCCTGGTCGAGGGCCAGCGAAGCCCCGGCGCGCAGGCCGAGCAACACGATGGACGCAGCACCTTGGTGGCGCAGTGCATCAGCAGCGAGGCCGACGTCGGATTTCCATGCGGGCATACGTCCCGCATCCCAGGATTCCCCAGCAGAGTCCCCGGTGGCATCCGGGTCGTAACGCACAACGGTGCACCCGCGCGCCGCGAGACCTTCGGCCACGGTGCGTAACGTCCGATGGGCTGACCAAGCTTCGTAGCCGACCGGAGGGACGATGACGACCCCTACGCCGTTCGACGGAGAAGAGGGGAGTGACCACCACGTCATCCGAGGGCGCTCGTCGGGGCCGATCCACGCAGGAATGGCAGACCATCCATTGTGCGATACCCCCGGCATCACACCCACCCGTAGGTGCCGCGACAGTCCGCCTTGTCTCGACGGTGCATCCGAAGAGTGTGACACTTTTGCGCTTCGGGCGAGACGAGCCGAGGTGGGCCCGTCCGTGGCATGATCTGGCCGTGAAAACAGATGTTGACGACATCGGATTGGATCCGGTCAATATCCCCCTGTGGGGACATGTCGTTGACGAGTTCGCCATCGAGGGCTGGGCAGACCCCGGCGAACTCGGGGCGCTGTTGGCCGTTGCCGATGAGATGCGGGGCCGCCCGGTGCTCGACCTCGGCGTGGGAGGCGGGCGGACCGTGGCCCTGATGCGCTTGATGTCGAGTGACTATCTGGGGGTCGACTACTCACCTGAAATGGTCGAACTCTGTCGGTCTCGACATCCTGACGTCACGGTGGTGTTGGGCGATGCTCGCGATCTGCACATGGTCGATACCGCTTCCAAAGCGCTGGTGTGTTTCTCCAATAACGGAATCGATGCCGTTGACCACGAGGGGCGAGAGCAGGTGCTCGACGAGGTGGCACGGGTGTTGGAGCCCAATGGACTCTTTGTCTATTCCACCCTGAACAAGGACAATCCGCTCTTCGGGGCGCATCCGGGTACGGCCGAACCGATCCCGTGGATGCCGGGCTCGCTGCTCCCTGCCCGGCTGGTGGGCGAGAAGGTTGGCGGCATCGACGGCGACCAGGACGCATCGTGGGTCCGAGCACTGCGCAACTGGCGTCGGCTCAGCGCCTCCACTGTTGACAAGGGAAGTTGGGGGATCGCCCCATTTGCGGCCCATGAGTTCGGCCTGCTCGTGCACTTCATCACCCTGGCTGGCGCCATCAACGAACTCGCCATGCGCGATCTCGTGGTCGAGCGGGTCTTCTCCTGTGACAGCCCGCAACCTCACTCTCCCGAGGAGCCGATGACGGCCATGTATATGCACCTGGTAGCTCGACGCCGCTGACGTTGTGGCGCTGCCTGAAGCCAGATACCTGATGCCAGTTGCCTGAGGCCAGTTGCCTGAGGCCAGTTGGTGACACCCCCCGTTGACCTTCGCCTGATTGACCCCAGTTGCGCACGTCCTGTGCCGAGGTCGAACGGCGGATGAGTCACCGAGGGCGAAGGACCCCGTCGCTCTGCTCAGGAGGCGACGGCAGCCAGCGCAGCCTGGCGCGTGCAGAGTTCGGGGATGACCTGGGCAGGCAGGTCATGTCCCATGCCTTTGATCACCCAAAGTTCCGCTCCGGGAACCGCTTCGGCCGTGGCCAGGCCACCGGGAAGGGTGACCAACGGATCACTGTCTCCGTGGACGACAAGGGTCGGCACGGTCACCTCAGCCAGGCCAGGACGGCGATCCGGCGAGGCCAGGATTGCCGCTAGTTGACGGCCTGTCCCCACCGGGTGGTGGCCACGGTCGAAGTGGACTTCGGCGCGTGAGCGCAGACCGGCTTCGTCAAAGGGAAAGCCCGGCGAGGCGATGATCCGAGAGGTTGCCACTGACTGCTCGATGGCGGCACTGCGCTCGTCAACGGCCGGGACCAGGAGGGCGGCCGTTGCCTCCGGGGTGGGTGGACCGACGGTTGGGGACGGGGTGGACATGATCGAAGTCAACGTGGTGACAACGTGTGGATGGTCGATGGTCAACTGCTGGGCGATCATCCCGCCCATGGATACGCCGAGCACATGGGCCGACGGGATGGCGAGGGCTTCGAGCAGGGCTGCGGCATCGGCAGCCATGTCCGACAAGAGATAGGGAACGTCGACGTCGCTGTCGACCAAGAGGGCACCGATGTCGGGCGCACCCGCCTCGTCGAACCACGTCGAGCGACCCTGGTCGCGGTTGTCGAAGGCGATCACGTGGAAGCCGGCGCCGATCAGCCCATCGATGGCCATACTGGGCCAATCGGTCATCTGCGCGCCCAGGCCGTGGATCAGGAGAAGTGCCGGCCCGTCTTCAGGCCCGAAGGTCTGGTACTCAAGTTCGATTCCATTAGCTGGGACGGCGGGCACTGTGCCTCCTCTGTCGATTCGGTGAGTGCTCAGACGCTAGTGGCCAGCGGACGGAGAAGACAGGAGCGTGTACTCCTCGTCAGGTGCCGTGCGGCCTTGAAGCCAGGCTCGAACGTGAGGTGGGGTCAGACCGCCGGGTGAGGAGGCTGCGGTGGGGGTGGGGCAGGGTCGCTAGGCTGAGGACGTGGAACTCGGCAGCAGCGAGCGCCGAGGCCTGGTGTCACTTTTGGTGTTCATCGGTCTGCTGGTGGCCGTGGTCTCGAGTCTCGGCGCGCCGCTGATACCAGGCATTGCTGCTCGTGACCACGTCACGCTGGGTACCGCCGAATGGGTGCTGACGGCTGCCCTGCTCACCGGAGCGTTGGCCACGCCGCTGCTTGGCCGATTGGCCGACGGGCCTCACCAGCGGCGGGTTGTCGTCATCACGCTGCTCACCGTGTTGGCTGGATGTGTCCTCTCGGCCATCGCTCCGACATTCCAGGTCTTGGTGGTCGGCCGAGCATTGCAGGGCGTCGGTCTCGGCATTCTCCCGGTGAACATGGCCATCGCCCGGAGGCTGCTTCCACCGCGGGCTGCCGGGCGAGCGATTGCCACCCTGTCGGTGTCGACGGCCATCGGTGCCGGCCTCGGCTATCCGCTGACGGCAGCAGTTGCCCAACTGTTCGGAGTCCGTGCCGCCTACTGGTATGGCGGGGCCGTGGTCGTGGTGGCGCTGGTCTGGGCTTGGACCGCCCTGCCTCGTCGCACGTCAGCCCAACCGCGTCCCTTTGACGGCATCGGTGCGTTGTTGTTGAGCATCGGGGTGGCGGGTGTCGTGATCTGGTTGAGCGAAGTCGTCGGCTGGGGCCTGACGTCGCTTCCTTCGGTGGGCTTGGTGACCTTGTCGGTCGTCATGATCGCGCTCTGGGTGCGTCACGAGTTGGCCACCACCCACCCGCTTGTCGAACTCCGCCACCTGAGAAACCGGGCCGTCCTCACCGCCGACGTGACCGGCTTCCTGATGAGCATGGCCATGTATCTGGTGATTCCTGTCCTCGTTGAGTTCATCCAAATTCCAGTTTCCACGGGTTATGGGTTCGGGGCATCCGTCGTGACGTCAGGCTTTGTCCTGATGCCGCTCTCGGTGGGAACCTTGGTGGCCAGTCGTCTCGTCGGCCGCGTCGAACAGCGGCTAGGCATGCGGGCCCTGATCCCCCTGGGCGGTGGGTTGTTCTGTGTGGGGGCGGCAAGCTTCGGTCTCGTCCACCGTTCCCTGTGGGAGGCGTTCGTCACCATGGGCTTGGTGGGTCTAGGCGTGGGCTTCACCTTTGCTGCCCTTCCCGGCCTCATCATCCGATCGGTTCCCCATCAGGAGACGGGTAGTGCCACTGGGCTGTATCAACTGCTCCGCAACGTAGGCCTGTCGACCGGAAGTGCTCTCAGCACGGCAATTCTGCGATTCACTACCCCAGCCGGACATCTCCTGCCTGACCTCGGCGGGTTCCAGATCGCCATGTTGGTGGCGGCCGGCATGTGCATCGCCGCCGCGGCGCTGAGTTGGATCCTTCCGGGAGCGACCTTGGGGACATCTGCGCACTCGGGCCACACCGACGCTGCCTGGACCGAAGCCCAGACCGCTGCCGTCATGGCCGAAGAAGGTGCACTCGAAGCTACCGGGGCCATGTTCGTCGATGACACCGACCTGGAGTCCGAACTCGACTGATCACCCGATCTCGGAACGACCGATGCGCATCACCTCGCTCGCAGTGGCCTGTCTGCAGGGTCGTGCACGAGTGGGATTGCCGATGTCGAGTGGAAGGAGTAGATACGGGACGTGGAACGAACCCTTGCTGATGCTCGCCCGACGCGCTCGGATCGCACCTTTCGAGCCGATGCTCCCAATGTTGTGGTCATCGTCCTCGACGACCTCGGGTTCGCCCAGTTGGGTTGCTACGGATCCGATCTGGAGACGCCGAACCTCGATGCTCTTGCCGATCGTGGTGTGCGGTTCACCAACTTCCACACGACCGCCATCTGTAGCCCTACTCGGGCTTGTCTGCTGACCGGACGCAATCACCACCGGGTGGGCATGGGCATGCTGCCCGACCTTCCGCTGAACTTCCCGGGTTACCGGGGGCAGTTCCCTCAGGGCGCGGGCACCTTGGCCCAGGTGTTGAACCAGGAGGGATATGCCACCTACGCCATCGGGAAGTGGCACTTGGTGCCTCGTGACCAGCGGGCCACCGGGCCCTTCGATATGTGGCCCACCGGTCTGGGCTTCGAGCGTTACTACGGATTCCTCAACGGTGAGACGAATCAGTGGACGCCCAACTTGGTGCGAGACCAGCACCACGTCGAGCCACCACGGACTCCCGATGAGGGCTATCACCTGGAAGTCGACCTGGTCGACGAGGCAATCGCCCACGTGAGGGATCTCCGCCTGTCGAGCCCGGATCGACCCTTTTTGCTCTGGTATGCGAGTGGGGCGCCGCACGCTCCTCATCAGGCACCGCCGGACTATCTCGATCGGTTTCGAGGTCGTTTCGACGGAGGATGGGACGCGTGGCGTCAGGCCACCTTGGAGCGCCAGCAGGCCCTCGGCATCGTGGGGCCTGAGGTCGAACTCTCGCCCCGGCCTTCCTGGGTGGAACCTTGGGACGATGTCGAACCGGAGCGCCAACACCTCTATGCCCGGATGATGGAGGCCTTTGCCGCTTTTGTGGCCCACGCCGACGACCAGCTCGGCCGCCTGTTCCAAGCTCTCGAGGAGATGGGCGAGCGGGATGACACCATTGTCGTCCTGGTCAGCGACAACGGTTGTTCTGCCGAAGGTGGGCCGAACGGCACATGGAACCAGCTGCGCCACTACCTCAACGACCAGCCTGATGATCTGGACGAGGAGTATCGCCACCTCGAGGATCTCGGTGGCTTCCGGTCGAGTGGTCACTATCCCTGGGGATGGGCGCTGGCCGGGAATACGCCATTTCAGCGATGGAAGCGCTACACCTACGAAGGTGGGGTGCGCGACCCGTTCATCGTGTCGTGGCCCAAGGGGCTTGGCGCCCAAGCCGGAACGCTACGCCATCAGTACGTCCATGCCACCGATCTGCTTCCTACCCTTCTCGATCTTTTGGGCCTGGAGATGCCGGACTCCGTGGGGGGTGTGCCGCAGATGTCATTGGACGGGGTGTCTCAGCGAGACGTGCTCGATGACCCCGGTTTTGAGGACCTCCACACGACGCAGTACTTCGAGTGCTGGGGCAGTCGAGCCATCTATCGAGACGGTTGGAAAGCCGTCACCGACCATGTCAATCAACTCACCGCGGCCGAGCGCGATGCCATGGTGGGCAGTGCGCGCTTCGCCGACGATCGCTGGTCCCTGTTCGACACCCGGTCGGACCCGACCGAACGTCACGACCTCGCCGACGTGCACCCTGAGCGGTTGGCCGAACTGGTGGCCCTGTGGGAGAGCGAGGCCGAGCGCAACGGCGTGTTCCCCTTGGACGACTCCCGCGACAACCGCATCGGCCATCTGGCCTTGCCGTGGGTGTCCTTTCGAGACCGCTATGCATTGGCGGTGGGGGACAAGGTCCATGAGTCTCACGCCCCGGTGCTCTTCGGTGGCTACACGGTGACGGCCCGCTTTGACGGGGCCGTCGGACCGGGTGTGTCCGGCACGGTGGTCGAGCAAGGGGATTGGATCAGCGGATGGGCTCTGGTCCTGCTCGACGGTGACTTGGCCCTTCTTCAGCAGGTCGACGGACGTATCGAAGCGACCCGGGCTCCCGTGCCTGCGGGCAGCCGGGTTCTTCGTGTCGTCGTTGCGCCGTCCGAGAATGGTGGGTTCACCGTGACGCTGGAGGCTGACGGCGAGGTTTTGGCGGAGGGTTCGCTTTCGCAGATCCCCCTCAGTTGGGCACCGGATGGTGCCTTTTTGACCGTCGGGTGGAGTCGGCCCTTCCCGGTGACCGACGACTATCTGCCGCCTTTCCCGGCTCCGGGCTCCCTGGACTCGGTGACCATCACGACCGGTCCTCCGCCCCCCTTCCACCTCGAGGCCGAACTCGAGCACCTGATGCGCCACCAATAGGGCCGCAGGGCTCTACGCCGGTCGCTCCGTGGCCCACCTGTTCAGGTCGGCGAGCGTCCTTCTCGACTCGAACGCCCGGGGGCCAGGGCATTGCGGGCATTCCAGAGGACAGCGCCGACGAGGTCCCGGGCCTGCTCCATGGGCGAGTAGTCCTGGCCGAGCGCTGAGGCAGCCAGGGCTGCGTCCACATCATTGTCGGCCCGCAGTAGCTCGACCGAGAAGTCGCGGCGCATCGGTCCGGCCAGGTCGTAGCCATAGCTGCGGTGCCAGCGAGACATCAGCGGCTTGTAGAGGCGCACACGCTCGTGCAGGCCTGACGAGTGAGACATTGGGTTCTTGTGGCGGGCCAGGATGTACTCGGGAAGGTCCTGGCGGAAGGCTTCGCGCAGCACCCACTTCTCGTAGTGATCCCGCACTTTGACGTCCACGGGGATGCGCATCGACAAGAGGAGTAGGTCGAGGTCGAGAAAGGGAACTCGGGCCTCGACGCACTGGCCCATCGAGGTGCGGTCGACCCGCTGGAGCTCGGTGCGCGCCAGTTGGCCGATCTTGTGGAGGAAGAGCTGGCGAGCGGTGGCCGAGTCGACGTCGGCATACATCTGGTACCCGCCGAACAGCTCGTCTGAGCCATCACCGGTCAAGACGACCTTGATGCCTTCGGCGTGGACCGCGGCAAAGACGGCCATCGAGACGACCGCATTGATGGCGTCTCCGTATTCGGTGGCTTCGGCCACACGTACCGCTTCGCGGACCTGAGATCGGGAGATCGACCGAGGCGTCACCTCGACCACTACGTGGCGCATGCCTAGGTCTGCGGTCAGGCGGCGGGCGTAGTCAAGGTCCTCGGAGCCCGGTGCCCCGACGGTGAAGGCGGTGCAGTTCGGATGGAGGCGAGCGACTTGGGTGGCCACCAGTGATGAGTCCAGACCCCCCGACAAGATGACGCCCACCGGAAGATCGGTATCGACCCGCCGCTCGATGGCGGTCACGACGGCGGAGCGCACGCTGGCCACGGCCTCGTCGACATCCTCGATCATCGGCTCGCCTTCGCCTAGGCGGGAGAGGTCGATGTAGGGGTGCAGCTCCGGACGGCGCCCTGCCGTTGACGTGCCGCAGTGGCCGGGGGGGACCTCGTCGATGGAGATACCGAGCGGGGCCAGCGACTTGATCTCTGACGCGAGGTAGAGACGGTCGGGTCCGAGAGCGAAGTAGAGGGGCTTGATCCCGGCGGGATCCCGGGCCACAAAGACCGAGCCATCGGAGTGATCGACGACGGCAAAGGCGAACTCCCCCCGGAAGGCGGTCAATGAAGCAGTGCCCCAAGCCAGCCACGCCTCGAGGACGACTTCGGTGTCGCTGACCGAGTTCAGGACGCGACCCTCGGCAATCAGTTGAGAGCGGAGCTCGGCGTGATTGAAGACCTCGCCGTTGTAGCAGAGGCTCCACCGTCCCGTGGCGTCCCGCCAAGGCTGGACGGCATGCTCGCGGTCGACAATCTTGAGCCGAGACGTGGCGAGCAGGGCGTCGGGACCTCGTTCTTCTTCGAGGGATTCACCTCGTGGTTCGATCCCATCCACCATGGCATCGAAGCGCCGCCGATCGGCGGCGGTCATGTTGCCGCCCAGTACCAGGGCAATGCCACACATGGGTCAGGCCTTACCCAGTGCTTCGTAGCGCGGCGCGTCGGCAGGGTCGAGGCAGACATGCCAGGCCCGACCTTCGTCGATGACGTTGAGTACGCCGCGGTCGAGATAGTCACCTAGCACGGTGCGCACGGCATCGTCGGCACCGAACCGGGCCATCCAATCCACCTCGATGTCGGCGGCCCAACCGCGACAGTGGACGCTGGGCAGCAAGGCCGAGAAGCCGAGGCTCTTGAGGTGGAGCTGATGGTCAATCGTGCGAACGATGGAGTTGACTCGGATGGGTGGCGTGCCAGCCGGGGCGATGGCGGCCACCCGGTCGGCCACCTCGTTGAGCAGTCCGAGCATGGCTGGCCGGATCGCCGTGAAGGCAAGTCCAGGACCGCGAGGTTCGCGCCAGGGCATCAGCCGTTGCACGGCAAAGTCGCGGGATCGACGGATCAGGCCGTCGGAGGCAATGCCGAAGGAGAATCGGACTCGTCCAGCCCGCCGTTCGTCCACGAGGTCGGTCATGTCGGCTCGGGTGAAGTCATCCACGGTGGCGAAGTCCGGCTCGTCGTCCCACCAGAGCAGATCGACGTTCTGGAGGAGGAGAATCCTGACCAGGCCGGCCGCCGTCTGGGCGTTGGAGGCCGGATTGGGCGAAAACCGCACGTAGTCCTCGACCGATTGGGTCACCAGTCGCTCGACGCCACCAGGAAGTTCGGAGAGAAACCCCAGCGTCGGCTGCTCGAGTGCGGAGCGCATGACCGAAGCCACCTTCGCCGGGTCTGCTCCTGGCCCGAGGGCTTCAAGGGTTTCGGTGACCTCATCGACGGAGGTCCGCCTCTGGCGCAGCAACTGGGCCGGGCCGACATCTGCGTCCCGTCTGGCCATGGGTGAGGACCCTACTACGACGGTCATTTCGGGGCCCTGACTGCTGGCTGATGTTGGAAGTGCTGCCCTCAACCCACGAGTTCGGCCACGAGGAGTTCGATCCGCCCAGCGATGTCGTCTCGGATGACCCGGACCTCTTCGACACTTCGCCCCGCTGGATCGTCGAGTTCCCAGTCCAGGTAGCGCTTGCCCGGGTAGACCGGACAGGCATCGCCACAGCCCATGGTCACCACGACATCCGCCGTGCGGGCCATGTCGTCGGTGAGTCGGGTGGGGCGGTTGCCTGTGATGTCGATGTCGAGTTCAGCCAAGACCTCCACTACGGCCGGATTGAGCGACTCTCCCGGTGCTGATCCTGCGGACAGTACGTCGATGCGGTCGCCGGCTCGCTCGGCAAGGAGGGCTGCTCCCATCTGCGAACGTCCGGCGTTGTGGACACACAGGAACAGGACAACAGGGCGTTCGGTGGTCATGGTGCTACTCCTCTGTCTGGAACGGTGTCGAGGTCGGGACTGGGAGCACGACTCGGGTCTGATTCGAATGAAGGCGTAAGGATGTCTTCGGCCTGCTCAGGAGTGAGTCCGGGGAACAACGTCCTGATCAGCCCGACCGCCACCACTGCCCCGACGACCTGTGCCCCGATGAAGGGGAGCACGGAGGTCGGGGCGATGCCAGCGAAGGTGTTGGAGAACATGCGGCCAACGGTGATGGCCGGATTGGCAAAGCTGGTCGATGAGCAGAAGAAGTAGGCGGCGGTGATGTAGGCCCCGACGGCCGCTGGCGTGATCGAGGAGCGATCGGTTCGAGCCAGAGAGAAGATGACCAGCAGCAGTCCGGCGGTGGCAATCGCCTCGGACAGCAGATGAGGTCCCGTCGCCCGTTCATGGGTCGAGATCGACACGGTGGACAGTGAGAACATCACGTTGGCCACGAGAGCCCCGGTGATGCACCCTGTTACCTGAGCAGGCACGTAGGCGGCAGCATCGCGCAGGGAGATTCCCCCGAAGGCCCAGTCGACGAACGAGACCACCGGGTTGTAGTGCGCACCCGACACCGAGGCGAACATCAAGATGATGGCCACCAGGCCTGCGCCGGTGACCAAGGCGTTCTCCAGCAACTCCAAGCCCGTATCCGACGGCGAGAGCTGTTGGGCAGCGATACCGGATCCGACCACGATGGCAGCCAGCATGGCGCTGCCCAGAAACTCAGCTACCAAGCGACGCCACAGAGCGATTGCGCCCATGACGGCTCAGCAGCACGACGACGATGCCGGTAGGGCATCGGTCGTCGTGGTCGTCGACGTGATGGCCGTCGACGTGATGGTCGTCGACGTGCAGCACCGTTCATCACCGCCAAGACCTTCGTTGCCCTCGGCATCGGCGAGCACGGTGTAGACCTCCCATTTGGCACCATCAGGCCCATCGACCCACACCTTGTCCTGGACCGCATAGCAGCACGTCGTCTGCTCCTCGATGTCCGTGGCCAGACCTTCCCCGGCCAGTCGAGAGGTTGCCTCGGTAACGTGGCCCGTGGTCGGCACCTCGACCCCAAGATGGTTGATCGATCCTGGTTCGCCGGCACCTTCGATCAGGACCAACTTGAGAGGCGGCTCCTCGATGGCGAAGTTGGCATAGCCAGGACGGACCTTGGCGGGCCCGGTGCCAAAGAGGCTTGTGTAGAACGCGATGGACTCGTCAAGGCTGGAAACGTTCAGAGCGAGTTGGACCCGTGACACAGTGGCCACCTCCCATTAGATTGATGAGTGTCGATGGGAGTATGCGCCATAGATCGATAGGTGTCAATACGAAGTCGTCGACCATGCACGGTCGATGCGGGTGGTTGGCGGTGTCGATCAACACCGTCATCAGGTTCCCGTCGGCACGCGCACGCAGGCATGAGTCGGTCGGCAGATACCAACCTGGAGGAAGCATGGGTGACAGACGGTGGCGAGGAGATCTTCAGTGGTTGACATGTCGATTGGCGATGAAAGCAGAGCAATGACTCCTGATCCGCAGGTGCCTCTAGGCCAGCAGGGCAGTGGTACGCCGTTGTGTTGCGGGCCCGTGTCATGCGGCCCACTGGCCGAGGAGGATGCCGATGCTCTGGCCGGGGTACTTGCCGCCCTGGCTGATCCGGTGCGCTTGAGGATCTTCTCGATCATCGCTTCGGACGACGAGGTGTGCTCGTGCAATTTGGAGGCCCCGATGGGTAAGAGCCAGCCGACCATTTCACATCACACCTCGAAGTTGGCCGCAGCCGGTCTCATCACTGGGGAGAAGCGAGGACGCTGGACGTGGTGGCGAGTGGTGCCTTCCCAGGTCGAAGCGGTTCGTTCCGCGCTGTCGACCTCAGTGTGACGAGGTCACGTGCGCGGGATCATCGAAGGCTTCTACGGCCCACCCTGGTCATGGGACGACCGCCGGCGTCTGTCGGAGACGCTCTGCGCCGCAGGGATGGACACTTACATCTACGCCCCCAAAGACGACCCGCTCCATAGGGAACAGTGGCGCAAGCCCTATGACGACGTCTTCCTCGACGCGCTCGGCCAACTGGCTGCACCTGGAGGACTCAGGGTTGGCTACGCCATCTCTCCAGGTCTGAGCATCGATGCCTCCGACCGCGGCGACCGGGCGGCACTGTTGGCCAAGATCTCTCAAGCGACTGACGCAGGCGTGACGCTGGTGGCGCTCTGCCTGGACGACCTTCCTCCAGCACCCGGTCTCGGTGCTCTCCATGGCGATCTGACGGCCTGGCTCGACGACGCATTAGAAGATGACGTCGATCTGGTCATGGTTCCCACGCACTACACGGGGTGTGTGCGCACGCCCTATCTCGACGAGCTCGACGCTCGGGTGCCAGCCGGTGTGCTGATCGGTTGGACCGGCCGGCTGGTGGTGAACGCGGAGATCTCGTCAGATGAAGCCAGGGCATGGTCCCAAGCGGTTGGCGGGCGCCGACCCCTGCTCTGGGACAACACCCCGGTGAACGATGCGCTCATGGCATCCAGGCTGCGAGCTGGCCCATTGCGTGGGCGTGATCCGGGCCTGGTCCCCTACGTCGGGGGGTATCTGGCCAACCCCATGGTTCAAGCCGCCGCCTCCCTGCCTGCGCTGCTGTCTGCTGCGGCCTGGTTGCGTGGTGGCGATCCCTACGAGGCGTGGCTCGAAGCGGTGGGGGACCAGCGCGTCCTGGCCGAGGGTTGTGACTCCGAGGTGCCAATCGAGCTCGGACGCCGGTTGGTGGCTGGCCGAGATGGGGCTGCGGGTGACCTGCGAACGTGGTTGGAGGAAGCGGTTCTCTGCCGAGCGGGAGCATGGGGCGATGCAGTGGGTCCATGGGTGTCCCAACTCCATCGTGAGGCTCGGGTCTGTCTGGCCGCGCTCGACGCACTCGAGATGAGTCCTGAGGAACGGCCACGAAAGGCAGCCGAGGTGTTCGTGTCCTGGTGGGGCGTGCGATCGCTTGGCGTCGAGGTCCTCGGTGGCCGGGGAGGGATCACTGCAGGGATGGGTCAGGATGGTGAGACCGAGTGGGTCACTGACCCATCGACCTACATTGCCCCGGCCAGCCTGACCGATCTGCTGGTTGCCGAGGTCGCCGCACGATTGTGAAGCGAACATGCGTGAAGGACGCGCATGCGACGGGCGAGCGTGTGGAGGGTGCGCGTGTGGGGGGCTGAGCAGCGTGCAGACTGGTGGCATGGCACCTCCTCCGCAGGGCTACCGACGCGTTCCGAGACGAGTCCGGCTGACGATCACGCTGTCGATGACGGCGGCAGTCGTCTTACTCCTGGTACTTGCCACCACCGGTGGCGGTGAGCCGGACCGCAAGGCCCAAGCCGCACCAGTCGTGCCGAAGACCACCACGACGACCTCGACCACGTCCCCGTTCCTTCATGTTCCTTCAGGTCCCCCTGCCGATCAGCGAACTCTGTCCCTGGTCAAGACCATCGGCGGACAGATCTCCCCGAAGTCGGTCGATGCCTCTGATGCCGGGCTCGTGTTCGCTCAGAACATGATGTATCGACACAGCATCACGGTGTATGACTCGGCGGGGAATCTGGTCAAGACGATTCCCGACACGGTGAATCTGGCCGCCATGGGAGTTCCCGGCGGTCCGACAGTGCAGGGTGCCCCGGTCGAGGCGGCGTTCACCCCGGATGCCCGCTACGTCTATACGTCGAACTACTCCATGTATGGACCGGGTCAGGGTCCCGAGGGGAACGACACGTGCACGCCATCATCCGCTCGAGCATCGGGAGACACCCCCAGCTACGTCTATCGGATCGACACGAGGTCGCTGGCCATCGATCAGGCCATCAAGGTCGGACTCGTGCCCAAGTACGTGGCAACCACCCCCGACGGTCGCTATGTGCTCGTCAGCCACTGGTGCTCGTGGGATCTCTACGTCATCGATACGGTCACGGCGAAGGTGGTGAAAATCCTTCCCATGGGCTCGTATCCACGCGGCATCGCGGTCAGCCCGGATTCGTCGTCGGCCTATGTCGGACTCATGGGGGGGAGCAGCATCGTCAAGGTCGACCTGGCCTCGCTGACGACGGTGAGGACCTTTACTGTCGGTCAGAACCCTCGCCACCTGGTGATGGATCCGGCGGGACACTTCCTCTACGTCTCACTGAACGCTCCCGGTGAAGTGTGCAAGGTAGATCTATCGACCGACCGGGTGGCCGCCTGCGTGCATACGGGAAGCGAGGCACGATCACTGGCTATCTCCACCGATGGGACGGCCCTCTACGTGGTCAACTACAAATCCAACACGGTCTCGAAGCTGCGGGCTTCGGATTTGACGGTGTTGCAAAGCATCTCCACGGGCGTGAACCCGATCGGCATCACCTACGACGCCAAGACGGGAAGCATCTGGGTGGCCGTCTATACCGGAGAGATTCTGATCTTCGCTGACCGCTGACCGCTGACCGCTGAACTGGAACCAGTCAGCGCAACTGGCTCTAGTTTCTCCCTCTTCGAACTCAGGCGGACTGCATCTCGTTGGCCTGGTCGCTGTATTGGCCGCAGTGGGCGCAACGAAGCGTCGGCTTAGTCATGTTGAGATGCACACCCAACACGATGGTTTCTTTGGTGCAACGGGCCTGAGAGAACTCGTTCCCACCGCACCACCAGCACCGCTGGTTTCCATCTTTGTCGATCCCGATGATCCGCATGCCTTGCCTCCTGGGTGGCGGCCTCCCCTCGGCAGGCCTCTCTAGAACAGTCGGCACGCGGGCAGCGCATCTTGATACGTGGACTCGGGAGAACTTCGGTCAGCCACCTATCGGTGGCGATCAATGATCTGGGTTCCATCAGGCATCACTGCCCGAGAAAGGTGCGGACCAGGAGAAGTACGGCGGTGAAGCCAGTCCCCAAGGAGCACGCATCTAGGCCCACGGCGATGTCCGGATTGCCGGCGAGCAGGCCCCGGGTGAGTGGTTTGGGTCTAGACCATGAGGTCTGCGTGTAGGGCATCGGAGGTGTTACCCCGTGGGCATGTCGACGTCACCGCGCGAAAATGCCCTGACCTGCGGGAAAACAGGTCAGGGCATCGTGGAGGTGGCGGGAATCGAACCCGCGTCCTTCAGCTTCTCTTCAGGTCTTCTCCGAGCGCAGCCGGCGTTAGGTTGTCGGGGCCGACTCTGCTACCGGCAGCGGTGCCGGCCCGTATCCGACGAAAATGTCCCTGACGGCCTGTCGGCTCAACTGTTCAGGTAAGCCCCACTTGATGGCGCCCTGTTCCGACCCGTGGGGCTGAGATCGGTAGGACGTCACGGTTTCTAGGCCGCGAGCGCGAGCTGAGGCTCGGCATTTATTTTTGGTTCCGGCTCTTTAACGTGGCTCCGGAGACCACGGCTCGCTTCTCCTGATTCGACGACCGAAGTCGAAGCCTGTCACCCCCGTGGGTCTACTCGTGGCGCAGCGTGCACCACGAGTCCATGGTAGCGCCCTGGTGCGACACCGGGCCCGCGCTTGGTCTGATCGGTTCCGATCATTCGCGGCCGCGAGCAGCAGCCCGAGCCTCGCGTGCCGCATCGCGCCCGGCATCTCGGGCGGCTATGGCGTGACGCTTGTCGTAGGTCTTGCGGCCTCGGGCGAGGGCAAGCTCCACCTTGGCTCGGCCATCTTTGAAGTAGATCGACAGGGGGACCATGGTCAGGCTGTTCTGCTTGGATCGGCCCATCCACTCGTCAATCTGGTGACGGTGCATCAGAAGTTTGCGGCGCCGATCAGGATCGTGTGCTCCAAAACCGACGGCCTGGGCATAGGGCGGGACGTGGACGCCAAAGAGATACATCTCGCCATCGTCGATGCGGGCGTAGGCGTCCTGGAGGGCGATGCGACCGGCCCGCAGGGATTTCACCTCGGATCCTTGGAGCACCATGCCGCACTCGACGGTCTCGAGGATCTCGTAGTCATGGCGGGCACGCCGGTTTGAGGCAATCACCCGGTTGCTGTCCGGGCGCGAGCCACCACCTTTCCCCGAACTCTTGCCCGAGGTTTTGCTCGAGGTGTTTTTGCCTGCTGCCACGTCGTGACGCTACTTGGTCACCTTGAGGTTGTGGGCTGGTGGGGGTGTTGAGTGACAAGGTCGACAAGACGTCCTCGGCTGTCTTCTAGCCTGTGCACGTGCTCGTCCTCCCTCGCACAGCGCTTGACCAGATGGTGGCCCACTGTCTCGTGGGTCTTCCTGATGAAGCCTGCGGGTTGCTGGCCGGTCACCTCGCCACAGGTGAGGTGACCACCTGCTATCCGACCCGGAATACGGCGGCATCCGCCAAGCTCTACACCGTTGACCCCAAAGATCATCTCCGGGCCGACAGGGACGCGGAAGACCGAGGTCACTCCATCCTGGGCGTGTTTCACTCTCACACCCACACCGAGGCCTATCCGTCACCCACCGACGTTGCTCAAGCCCCGGATCCTGCCTGGCACTACATCCTCGTGTCGCTTCGCGACACCGAGCCGACGGTCCGCAGTTACCGGATAACGGATGGCACCATCAGGGAAGAACCGATCTACGTGGTGGACAAGTAGAATCCTCACCAATCAGGTCAAGAATCAGCCGGAGCCGTCATGGCCAACCGACTCCGCCCCGTGCGGCTGCGACACCGAGGAGTAAGCGTGCCCGTCAAAGTCAACCTTCCGACCGTGCTGCGCCCCCACGCCGGGGGCGAGAGGTCGGTGTCTGTCGATGCCGCCACCGTCGGCGAAGCACTCGTCTCTCTGGTGACCGTCTATCCCGGCATGGCCGGGCAGGTGATCGATGACACCGGTGCCTTGCACAAGTTCGTCAACGTCTACTTGAACGACGATGACGTGCGATATCTCTCGGCCGGCGACACGCAGCTGTCCGACGGCGACGAACTCTCCATCCTCCCGGCTGTAGCCGGCGGGTCCTGAGGGCCAGCTTCACCATCATGGCCACCTATGGCTCCGTGCTCGACCTGATCGGCAACACGCCACTGGTCGACATTTCGTCGTTGAGCCCGAATCCTGACGTCAGGATCCTTATCAAGCTCGAGGGCCAGAACCCTGGTGGTTCGGTCAAGGACCGGATCGCCCTCGCCATGATCGACCAAGCCGAGCGAGACGGTCGCCTGCAGCCCGGAGACACCCTCATCGAGCCCTCGTCGGGCAACACCGGAATCGGCCTGGCTCTTGTGTGCAGGGTGCGCGGCTATCACCTGAAGGTCGTCTTGGCCACCAATGTCTCTATCGAGCGCCGCCAACTCCTCGAGGCATGGGGGGCGGAGATCATCGAGTCCCCGGGTGCCGAAGGATCCAATGGTGCTGTTCGTCGGGCGCGAGCACTGGCCGAGGAGCACCCCGAATGGGTCTTCCTCTACCAATACGCCAATCCGGCCAACCCGCGAACCCACTACGAGACGACCGGCCCCGAGATCTGGCGTGACTGTCCCGAGATCACCCACTTTGTGGCCGGGCTGGGCACATCGGGAACCCTGCTCGGTGTCGGTCGCTACCTGAAAGAACGCAATCCCGAGATCAAGGTCCTGGCCATCGAGCCCCCGGCGGGAGAGATCGTCGATGGACTGCGCAATCTTGACGATGGCTACATCCCGCCGATCTTCATCGACAACGGCGGCGCTGATCTTCTCGACGGGAAGCGCATCGTGCGTCCACGCGAGTCCATCGAGTGGACTAGGCGGCTCGCTGACGTTGGGATCTTTGCTGGCATCTCGTCGGGAGCGATCCTGGCAGGAGCAGTTAAAACGGCCACAACCCTTGATTCAGGCGTGATCGTCACCGTGTGCTGTGATGCCGGATGGAAGTACCTCTCCACCGGGGCCTGGACCGATGACCTTGATGTCGTCGAGGCACGGGCCCGGGAGATCACCTACTTCTAAAGCGACCGCATACCTGCTTGGGTGACCACATGCGTACCAGCGTGCGATTCCGGTCGCACTCCGGCTCACATGAGGGCTTGTGCTGGACCTACCCTTCGCGCCTAGCCTGAACCATGTGGAGAGCGGCTCAGTGGCCGACGAGGGGTGACGTGGCAGCGTCCGGGAGACGCAGCTGCAGTGACGAGAGGAGATGGTGCTCGTGCCTGATTCCGGTGATATCTCCCTGATCGTCTTGGGGTGTGACGGCAGTTGGCCTGGACCTGATGGGGCTGGGAGCGGCTATTTGATCCGCATCGACGATCTTGCTGTCCTCCTCGATTGCGGACCCGGCACGGCCGGGCCCCTGCAGAGTCACATCGACCCAGGTGAGCTCAGTGCTGTCGTCATCTCGCACCACCATGCGGACCATTGGAGCGACCTCTACGCCCTCGACGCCCAGGCCCGTTTCGGACGTTCGGTCCGCCATCGCGGTCGACCGCTGCCCGTCTATGCCCCATCCGCAGTTCGAGACCGGGTAGGTGCCGACGAGGTGCCGTCGGTGGAATGGCATGTGGTCACCGACGGCGACCGCGCCTCGATCGGGGATCTGGCCCTGGCCTTCCATCGGACCGACCATGTCGACGAGACGCTGGCCGTGCGCATCGACGGAGGGGGTCGAGCCCTCGGCTACTCTGCCGATACCGGGCCCGGGTGGGCGCCCAGTGCCCTCGGGCTCGGGCTCGACCTGCTCTTGTGTGAGGCGACGTTTACCGCCGACCACGAAGGGACGGCCCAGCACCTGAGCGGCCGCCAAGCCGGTCAGGCGGCACGGGACGCTGAAGTCGCCCGGCTCATCATCACCCATCGGTGGCCAAGTGCCTCTGCCTCGGCGGTGTTGGCTGAGGCCGAAGCGGCCTACGGCGGCCCGGTCGAGCAGGCAGTCCGAGGAAACCACTACGAGTTGTGAGCCAGGGAGGCATCACGTGAGCCAGGCAAGTACCGCACGCATCGACGGGCGGGCCATCGACGAACTGCGACCGGCATCCTTTGCACGGGACTTCACGGTATTCGCCCCCGGATCGGTACTGGTGTCCATGGGCCTCACCCGGGTCCTGTGCACGGCATCGATCGAAGACCGGGTGCCACCGTGGATGCGGGGATCGGGCAAGGGCTGGGTGACCGCCGAATACTCGCTGCTGCCTGGATCCACCAGTGAGCGGGCCAGCCGTGAAGCCGCCAAGGGCAAGCAGTCAGGACGCACCCAGGAGATCCAGCGGCTCATCGGCCGCTCACTCCGCTCGGTGTGCGACATGGTCGCACTTGGTGAACTCCAGGTGACCGTGGACTGTGATGTTCTCCAAGCTGACGGTGGTACTCGCACGGCGTCCATCTGCGGTGCCTATGTCGCTCTGCATGATGCCCTGACCCGTCTGGTCCTCAAGGGCGACCTGCGGGCCAATCCACTCACCGAAGCGGTGGCTGCAGTGTCGGTTGGCGTGGTTGACGGTGTCTGCATGCTGGACCTTCCCTATGTCGAAGATTCTCGGGCTGAGGTCGACATGAATGTGGTCATGACCTCCTCGGGTCGGTTCATCGAGGTCCAAGGAACGGCCGAAGGTGCACCCTTCGCCAAGTCCGAGCTCGATGAGATGCTCAGCCTGGCCGAGCATGGGATCGCCCAACTCTTGGATCTCCAAGCCGACGTGCTGGCCACGCCGCCAACTCCGCGCTGAACCTGACGACGAACGTGGCTGATCTGACTCTGGTGATTGCCAGCGCAAACAAGGACAAGGCAGCCGAGATCCAGGCCATCCTCGCCAGCGTCCCTGGCCTGATTCTGGTTCCTCGTCCCGATGACGTTGCTGACGTCGAGGAGACGGGGGAGACCTTGGTGGAGAACGCCAGGCTCAAGGCTCGAGCACTCTGTCAAGCCACCGGACTGGCTGCCGTGGCCGATGACACCGGTCTCGAAGTCGATGCCCTTGACGGAGCACCGGGTGTGTACTCGGCCCGGTTTGCCGGCGAAGGTGCCACCTACGCCGACAATGTGGCCAAGATGCTCGTCGAACTCCAACGGGTCGGTGCCGTTGGGGGCGTCGACCGCAAGGCTCGGTTCGCTTCGGTGGCCTTTGTCGCCTATCCCGATGGCACCGAACTTTGGGTAGAGGGGTCGATCGAGGGCGTGATCACCGACGAACCTCGAGGGGAACAAGGATTCGGCTACGACCCGATCTTTGCTCCCGAGGGATTCGACGGCCGAACGTTTGCCGAGATGTCCGCCGGAGAGAAGCACGCCGTGTCCCATCGAGGCCGAGCGTTCAGGGCACTGGCCGAACGCCTGGGAAGCATGCCGTCATGACCTCGCCGATCGTGCGATCTGCTGCTGGGACTCTTCGCCGGAACCTTGTCGACATGGCGGCCCGCAGCAACACGCTCCGCGCCGTGCTGACCCGCACGGGAGCCGAGCTCACCAATGTCGCCGACCGGGCAGCGTCCGAGGCCGAGGCCCGGCGTGCCGGCGTCCCTGATGCTTACGGGGGCAACTACTTCGGCCAAGGCCGTGATGCTTCAGGTGACCGCGAGGGACGCTCGGGCTATGCCCGCTACGACCGGGTCGCTTCCAACGCCGATATCGCAGGCTGGCTCCTGTGGCGAAACTTCCAGATCACGCGCTCGCTCGATGTCGGTTGCGCCACTGGCTACCTGGTCGAGGTGCTCCGGGAACTGGGCCTCGAGGCCGAGGGCTGCGACCTATCTCCCTACGCCATCGATCACGCCGCGCCGGGTGCGCAAGGGCACATTCGTGTGGCCAATCTCTTTGCGGGTCTGCCCTGGCCCGATGGAACCTTCGAACTCGTGACCGCGCTCGAGATCCTGGAGCATCTGCCGCCCGATCGGGTGCCCGATGCCCTGTCCGAGTTGGCCCGGGTCTGCAGCGGGCACCTCTATGCGACGATTCCTTCGTTCGGGCCAAATCGATCCGGCCCAGACGGACACTTCGAGGGCAAGGTGCGTCCCGAGCGGGTGGCGCACTACCAAGGCCTCGGGGCTGACTATTTCGGCCCTGTGCCAGAGGCCGATCTGGCCGTCGACGCCGACGGTGAACTCGTCGAGGGCCACCTCTGCATCGCCTCGTTCGAGTGGTGGACGGCTCGCTTCACAGAGGCAGGCTTCACTAGGTGCATCGACGTCGAGGAGCGGCTCTATGCAGATATCGAGCCAGCAAACCTCGCCCCCTACTGGAACCTGTATGTGTTCCGCGCGTCCGGGGCGGATCCCTCGGTGACCGAGCCCCGGGAACCCGAGCGGACCTTGGCCGAGTTGGGACTTCGTCACCCCCTGGTCGGTACCTGACGAGCCGCAACTGGCGACGAACCCCCTCGCCACACCGTGGGCGGGCCATGATGCAGGCATGACCGATGCCGGACCTTCCATCTTTGCCACCTACGACGATTTCGCCCACTTGCGGTTCGAACGTCCTACGCCAGGGGTGCTGCTCATCACGATCGATCGCCCCGAGGTCCTGAACGCGGCGAACGAGCGGCTGCACCGGGAGTTCGCTGGGGTCTGGTCGGTCGTCGATGTCGACGACTCGGTGGCCGTGTCGGTCATCACCGGAGCGGGTCGAGCCTTCAGTGCAGGAGGCGACCTCGCCATGGTCGAGCGGATGACGACGGACTACGAGGTCATGTTGGAGCAGTGGCGAGACGCCAAGGCCGTGGTCGACTGCATGCTGGCCTCGGTCAAACCCATTGTCTCGGCAATCAATGGAGTGGCTGTCGGTGCTGGCCTGGCTGTGGCCCTTCTGGCCGATGTGAGCATCATGGCCACCTCGGCCCGCCTGTCCGATGGCCACGCCCGCCTTGGCGTGGCCGCTGGTGACCATGCGGCACTCCTCTGGCCACTGCTGTGTGGCATGGCTCGTGCCAAGTACTACCTGATGACCGCAGATTTCGTCGACGGACCCGAAGCTGAGCGGATCGGACTTGTCACCAAATGCGTTCCCGACGACGTGGTCGTATCTGAGGCACTCGAGATCGCCGGACGGTTGGCTGCGGGCAGTCGGACGGCAGTGCAGTGGACGAAGCGGATCATGAACCAGTGGATGATCCAAGCCGCACCCATCTTCGGTGAGTCGTTGGCGCTCGAGATGCTGGGCTTCCTTGGTCCCGATGCAACTGAAGGCGTTGCCGCCGTGAAGGAGCGGCGTCCACCGGAGTTTCCGTCAGCCCGCTGAGCCCAGAGTCGAGTCATGCTTCGAGTCAGGCTTCGAGTCATGGGACGTGCTTGAAACCAGTCGTGTGAGTCCTGACTCACCGTTTGGTCATCTGACCATGTCCGTCTCGGGACCCACGACGTGAGGCAGCCGGGCGACCCGGTGAGCACCTGGCAGGTAGGCGATCGTGGCATGGGGAAACCCATCACGCCACAGGATCCAATGAGGAAGGAAGCCCTGGCAGTTGAGGCCTTCGAGGAACGGGTAGCCCTAGGAGACGGTGACCAGGGTGCCGATGGGGGTCAGCGGATAGACGATTTTTGCGTTGGCTGGAGGTAACTCCACGCAACCCACGCTCTGCGGCCAGCCGTAGCTGCCTCGCACGAATCCATGGAGTGCGTCTCCGCGGCTGAAGTAACTGACCCAAGGGATACCAGGGTCGGAGTATCTAGAACCGTCAGGGTTTGTGCCGGTCATGGTCTGGGACTCGTAGCGCAAGTACACGGGGAAGGTGCCTATGTCGGTGGGGGCAGCGGCAATCCCGGTGTTGGCCGGCGTTGTGTAGACCGGTGCACCATTCGAGTAGATCGTGACCTTCTGGGGGACGGGCCTGGACACGTAGACGTAGTTGTAGGGGTCGCTGGTGGCGCTACCGGCAGCAGCATCAGCGAGCAGAGCGCTCCACACGGCCGGTCCGGGCGATCCATCCGTGCGGAGGTGATGGCGCGCTTCAAAGGCCATCACGGCACCCTTGGTGATCGTATTGGGGCTTCCCGGGGTCCAGAGGGACACGAGTGACGCGGGCTCGGCCCATCGCCAAGCGAAGGATCCCTCCTGGGGCTGCGCGGCCTCTTGGGGAGATGCGAGAGGGGCTGTCGCCGCAAAGGACACAGGTAGGTAGCCCAACTGGGCCAAGAGCTGCTGCAGGCGAAGCGTCGAACCAGCGGCCACGGTGAAGTGCGCAGTCACGGGTTGGGTGAGGGTGCCGCCGAGCCGTCCGGTGACGCCCTGGGGGCCATCGGGAATCGCTATGTCTACCTTTGACGCCGGAATCCAAGGTTGTGAGGCCACGAAGGCCACCGTCGTTGGGGTGAGCTGTTCCCAGTTGCCCGGAGTGGCAGGAGACAGGGTTGGCATAGGTGACCCGGGAGCCAATGGGCGAGTGAAGCGCACCGTCAGAACGGCGTCACTGGTGACATCTGTCGAACCGTCGGTCGGGCTGATGGCTGCCACTCCGAAGGGAACCGGAGCAACTCGAGGTGTGGTCATTGTGGTCGTCGTGGCAGTTGCTTGGGTTGCGTCCGCCGTGCGACTGACAAGAGCCACGACGGTGCCGGCAAGGGCTACAGCGGCAACAACGAGGACGGCCAAGCGGGCCGACCGGGCTGGTCGCCGATGGTGCTTGCTGTGTGCGTGGGGATGCGCCATGGCTGATCGCTACCAAAACTATCAGCCGGCGTGTGTGATCAGGCGGCGCACGACGCAGTTCTACTGGCGCCTTACGGAGCCGAGGCTTTCCAGGATGGTGTTCTCGATCCGGCTGATCTGGGAATTGTCGACCACCTTGGCGCCATCGGGGCCCGTGACGTAGAAGGCATCGACGGCCATGATGCCGAACGTGGAGGCTTTGGCCGAGTTGACGTTGAGTCCGCACTCCGCGAGGGCGAGGGTGATGCGATGCAGCTGGCCGATGGCATCTTCGGCTCGGACCTCCACCACGGTGGCCGAGGCGGAGGCGTCGTTGTCCACGATGACTTGGGGAGCGATCGGCAGGTGGGTCATGGTCCGAGATGAGCGTCGGTAGGTCTGCGCTCGCTCGTCGAGCAGCGTCTCAAGGGCTAACGCCCCTTGCATCACGGCACCTAGATCATCGGATAGCCGAGCTGCTTGGGGCCATCGGCCTCGGGTCGGCTCAGCATCGAAGATCTCTACAGCGACACCGTTCTCGCCGGCCACGACGGCTGACCGCACGTCCAAGCCGTGGAGTGCGAGCACGCCGGTGACCTCGGCGAGTAGGCCAGGGTGATCAGGGGCGGCCACGGTGACCGTCGTCCCATCGATGGACAGAGCCGGAACTCCTCGAGCCCGCACGGCGTCCATCACGATCTGGAGATCATCGGTGATCACCGGTGCCGGTTCGGGCGGTGGCTCGCCCGCCAGCAATCGCCGAGTTCGCTCGGCGAGGTCGGCCACCAATCCCGCTTTCCAACTTCCCCAAGCTGACGAGCCGGTGGCCAGGCTGTCGGCCTCGACCATGGCCGTCAGCAGGTCGAGAGTGGTGCGACTGCCCACGGCCTCGGCCACCCTGCTCGCCGTGGCGGGATCATCGAGGTCTCGTCGAGTCGCTGTGTCGGGCAACAGCAGGTGGAGCCGGACCAGCGTGACGATGACGGCGACGTCTTCGGGCGGGAGGCCCATTCGGGCAGCGATGGCCGCGGCCACCTCCATGCCCACGTCGGTGTGATCGCCGGGATAGCCCTTGCCGATGTCATGGAGCAAGGTCCCGATCAACAAGAGGTCGCTCCGAGCGACCCGGTGCACCATGGTCGCTGAGTTGGCGGTGGCTTCGAGAAGGTGTCGGTCCACGGTGAAACGGTGGTACGGATTGCGCTGAGGCTTGTTGCGTACGGTCGCCCATTCGGGGAGGTAGCGCTCGAGAAGATGGCGCTGGTCGAGTGCTTCGAGGGCGATGATGCCGGCAGGTCCGGTGGCAAGCACCCGCACGAGGAGCGCCCGAAGTTCGTCGGGCCATGGTTCAGGGGCATCAGGTGCTTTGCGAGCGAGCATGTCCAGCGCGGACCGTGCGATCGGGAGATCTCGTTCGGCGGCCACCGAGGCGACCCGCAGGGCCAGCATCGGGTCCCCAGCAACATCGGCCCCATCGAGCAGCACCACTTCATCTTCGGTGACCCCAACGCCAGGCTCACCTTCGACCGGCACCACGGCACCGTCATCGGTCGCTCGCCTGCGCTGGCGTCCCGTCCGACCCTGGGCACGTGACCACGCACTACGCCGACGCCAAGCATCGTCGGTTTCCCATGCCACCGTGCGTCCCGCCGTGGCCAAGGTGCGCATGAGGGCATCACCGTCCGAGTGACCGCAGGCCACCGCCACCTGCTCTTGCTCTTGGAGGAGGACGGTGTTGAGCTCGCGTCCGGCGTGGCGATGGAGTTCGACGCGAGTGGTGGTCAGCACCTTGCGAGCGCGCTCGAGGGCACCAGTGTCGACGGTCTCGGCCAGCGTCGGGACGGCTTCCATGAGGGCGAGCAGGGCACCGATGTCCCGGAGTCCGCCATGGGACTCCTTGAGGTCGGGCTCGAGAAGGAATCCGAGGTCGCCATGGGTGGCGTGCCGCTCGGCGACTTGATCGGACAGGACTCCCAGCCACGGAGGACGCTGACGCACCCAGCGCGTCCGGGCATCGCTGAGCACGGGCTCGGCCACCTTGGCCTGACCGCAGATGACCCGACCGTCGAGCAGGCCGAGTGCCACCCGAAGGTCAGCACCGGCCATGGCGAGGACTTCGCTCGCCCTGCGGACGCTGTGGTCGAGTGAGATCCCCTCGTCCCAGATCGGGTACCAGATGCGGTCGGCCAGTGCAGCCACGTCACGTCTGCCTCGGTGGACGAGCACGAGGTCGAGATCGCTATAGGGGCAGAGCTCACCGCGGCCATAGCCCCCCACGGCCACAAGGGCCAGACCTCTGTCGTCTCCACCGGTCGCCTCGTGGAACAAGCTGGTGATCCACTCGTCGGCGGCCGCTGCATAGGCCTGGCAGAAGGCATCACCCACGAGCTCGGACTGCTTGATGAGCTCGTCACGGCGAGCACGGAGGGACACGGGCGGACCGTACCACCCGACCCCGGACACTCCGGGGTACCTGACTCAGTGAGCCATCAACTCAGCGAGCCATCGACTCGAACAGTTCGATGTGCTCGGCCACCATGCGGCGTGTTGAGAAGTAGCCCTCGACGGCGAGTCGGCAGTCCTGACGTTCGAGTTCGCTGAGCCGGCCCACCGCTTCGACCATCTGGTCTTCGTCTGCGCACAAGAACCCCGTCGTGCCGTCGACCACGACCTCGGGTGCAGCGCCTTCGGGAAAGGCGAGGACTGGCGTCCCGCAGGCCATGGCCTCGATCATGACCATGCCGAACGGCTCGTTCCAACGGATGGGGAACAGCAGCGCTGACGCACCGGCCAACAGCTCCAGCTTGCGTTCATGTGACACCTCGCCCAAGTAGACGGCATCGGGACCAAGGAGAGGTTCGACGAACTCAGCGAAGTAGTCCCGCTCCCACGACTCGCGCATCTTGGCTGCCATGAGGATGCGCATGCCAGCCCGCCTCGCCACCTCGATCGCTCGGTGGCAACCCTTGTCCTCCGCCATGCGGCCCAAGAAGAGCAGATAGGGACCCTGCGCATCGCCTTGGCCGTCCCCCATGGGGAACTGCGAGGCTTCGACGCCGTGGTGGATGACCCGTGCCACCGGAATCTGCGGAGCGGCACGATGCTGAGCGTGCGAGATGGCAATGAGAGGCACGCGGTCTGCTGTGACCCGATAGAGGTCGGTCAGTTCGTCGTTGAACGGTCCGTGAATGGTGGTGGCTACGGGAAGGCCCGGGTAGTGCTCGGCATGGAAGGGACCCATGATGGTGTGGTCGTGCACGACATCACACTCTTTGACGGCTTCGTAGGCATGCACGACGTGGCGCAGCTCAGGCACGGCCATCCCGATGCGCTGCCCCTCGGCATGAGGGAGGACCCACTGGCGAGGTACCGGGCAGGTGGAGTCACCCGTTGTGTAGAGCAGTACCTCGTGGCCTGCCTCTTGGAATCCGCGTGCCAGTTGGTCGACCACGAGCTCGATGCCTCCGTAGAGCACTGGAGGAATTGGGGTCCATGGGGGAGCGATAAGTCCGATGCGCATGCACAGATCTAAGCATCCGCGCTGTCGGGTTAGGATCACCGAACGCCTGGCGGCGTGGCCGAGTGGTTTAGGCAGGGGCCTGCAAAGCCCCGTACGGCGGTTCGATTCCGCCCGCCGCCTCTTTGATTGACCCGGTGATTGACCCGGTGATTGTCTCGGAGCGTTCGCACCAGGCAGTACATCGTCACATCAGCAGTTCTCGTTTGGCTCCCGCCGGTGGGCTGAACAAGTCTGCGCCGTCCAGTGAATTCGTGCCCCTTGGGGGAGCAGTTCGGTGGCAGATCGCCCATCAGCCTTACGGCGGCGCGCACCGGTCACGTAGCCTGAGTTGTACCGGGAACGACAAAATTCTGCAGCGAGTCGCGACATTCTCCGACTTCATGCCTGAAGTTGTCGCCCAACGTTGCCGAATACGTAACGGACCGGAAACACCCACGTCATCTTGGCCTTCTACCTTTTCGGGTACGGGTACGGGAAGAATCGAAAGAGCGGGCAGAAAAATGGATTCCATCAGCAAGCGTCTCCCACAAGGCGACCTTGAGCCGGTTGGTCCCTCGCTCACTGTGGTGATGCCAGCCCACAACGAGGAGCGGACTATTGCCGCGGCGGTAGAGCAGATCCTGGCCGTCAATCTTGGGTTCCGACTCCAACTCGTCGTGGTCGATGACGGGAGCAGCGATGGCACGTCCAGCATCCTCGGGTCATTCGCCGATCCACGACTGACGGTTCGTCGCCATGAGGTCAACCAAGGCAAGGGTGCCGCCGTGCTCACCGGAGTCGCACTGGCCGAGTGCAGCCATGTTGTGGTCTTTGATGCAGACAGCGAGTACGAGGCCACTGACCTGGTTCGGATGTTTCAGACCATCGTGAGCGGGCAGGCCGACGTCGTCTACGGCGCTCGACTGTTCGGTTCGCACACGTTGTATCCATCGTTCCGCTACGCCATGGGCAACAGAGTGACCACCTTCGTGGCCAATCTGATCTTCGACTCCTACCTGACCGACCTGCACACCTGCCTTAAGATGTTGCCCACCGAGTTGTTCCGCTCGTTGGAGTTGACGGAGACGGGGTTCGGCCTTGACTCCGAAATCACCGGCGAGGTTCTGCGACGTGGGTATCGCCCCTTCGAGGTCCCCATCTCCTATGTGGGTCGAACAAGGGGCGAGGGGAAAAAGATCACCGCTCGTGACGGGATCGAGTGCCTGCGAGTCCTCGTGCGGGTGCGCCTCCGAGGTCGCATGGACCTGCAGCCAACCGGGCGCGTCAGCCGCAAGGTCGCCCCCAACCACCCCTCTCTGCATGCGCTCGGCCAGCTTCCGTGGCGAGGAGTCGATCGTCGTCGGAACTCCGATCAGGCAAGTAGGGCCCTTCTCGAGGTCAACGGAATGAGCGAGCGACGTGAGAGTGGGCGTCGCAAGGCGGATGGCGGTTCCCGGGCGGAAGCGTCGGCTTGAACCGAACTGGTTCCATCAGGAGGCTCCCGTGTAATCCTGCGAACGGGCGTACCCAAGGCCAGCTCCCGATGAACTCATTGGGTGCCCAGACCACCGCAACCCGTGCGTGGATCTCCCCAGAGGCCACTGCACGCCTCTGCTCCGACAGCAGTGAGGTCTCGATGCGATCGGTCGCTACCTCTGGCCGAGCGGCAGTTGCGTTGCGCCTTGGCGCCGCGGTCGGAGCCAGGTGACGGCCGTCGGGCCTGAGCCAGCCCAGACAGGCCAAGCACGGCATCGGTCGGACCGGCCCTTGCGCGTCGCCTTGGTGAGTGACGGTATCTACCCGTACTTCAAGGGCGGCAAGGAGGTTCGCATCCACCAGCTTCTTCGGCGGGTGGCCGCCAGCGGCGTGGACGTACATGTGTACACGATGAAGTGGTGGGACGGGCCGAGAGTTCGTCGTGACGAAGGGATCACGTATCACGCCATCTGTCGGAACTGGCCTATGTACGCCGGGCAACGCCGGTCCCTTATGCAGGCGGCGATGTTCGGACTCGCCTGCTTTCGACTCGTTGTAGTCAAGGCCGATGTGATCGACGCCGACCACATGCCCTACGTGCAGCTCCTGCCTCTCAAGTTGATCAGTCTCGTGCGTCGGATACCCCTTGTCGTCACATGGCATGAATGGTGGGGGAGCGACTACTGGAACTCCTATCTGGGTCGGATCGGCATGGTCGCCTCTGCCGTCGAGAAGGTAACGGCGCGGATGGCCGACCGTCTCGTGGCGGACGCGCCTGGTACGGCCGACCGGGTGGCTGGAAGCGGCGTGGACCCGGCACGTATCTCGGTCCTCTCTTGTGGAGTCGACCGAGCGGTCATCGATGGCTGTCCGCCGGCTCAGGAAGGTCCTGATCTCGTCTTTGTGGGTCGACTCCTCGAGCACAAGGGTGCCCATGTGCTTCTCGAATCTCTGCTGATACTGCGGTCTCGGGAGGTCACGCCGACCTGCACGATTCTCGGCGATGGCCCCGAGCGTCAGCGGCTCATGGATCTCGTCCAGACTGGCGACCTCGGCGATCAGGTGACGTTCGTCGACCGCCTTGAATCGCAGGAGGATGTCTTCAGTCTCATCAAGAGCGCCCGATGCTTCGTCCTTCCGACCATCCGAGAAGGCTTTGGTTTGGCTGTGGCCGAAGCCTTAGCTTGCGGCACGCAGGTAGTGACCACCGATCATCCGGACAATCAGGCGCAGTATCTGATCGTTGAAGGGGTGAACGGACATCTGGCCCGTCCAGACGCCACTGCCTTCGCCGACGCCATCGAGGTCAGCCTGTCTCAGGCGGTGGACAAAGATGCCGTCCGCAGCACCATTGTCGAGCGCGATTGGGACACCTTGGCGCCCCGCTTGGTGGAGATCTATGAAGGCATGCGGCGATGACGCTCGTCGACGTCAGAACATGGGGAGACACACCTGCCTCACCGGTGCTGGCATTCGACAACCACTCCGTTTGCAGGACGCACCCGGAGCGCAGTCGAGGTCATGTTGCACACTCCAATCCGGTTGAGCCACCTGACCCCTACGTCTTCGCACCTCTCCGTCAACCACGTCGCCCCGCCGATATGGCTTGTCACTTGCAGTGGCGAGGCTGCAGATTGCTGCCACTGCCTCTCGGAACACTGTGAACTCGTTTCCCGGCCCTCGCCAGCAGGTACTCCAGATAGCGCCTCATCACGCCGATACTGACGTAGTCCTGTGGGATGCTCAGGATGTCACGCAGCGTGAGAAAGGCAACTAGTGGACATCTCGATCGTCGTGATCTCTAAGGATGAGGAACAGCTCGACGGCACTCTCGATCTCCTCACCAGGGCCGACGCCGACACCAGCAGGGCCGACGCCCCCAGTGTGGAAGTCATCGTGGTCGATGCTTCAGAGGGCCGCCTGGCGTTCATCCAGGAGCGACATGCCGATGTTCGCTGGATCGACTTCACGAAGCCAGCTGGAGTCGGAGTCTCCATCCCGCACCAACGCAATGCCGGCATCGAGGCATCACAAGGCGAGATCATCGTGTTCACGGACGCGGGGTGCATGCCTGAAGCCGGGTGGCTGACCGCGCTGACCGAGCCCATCGTGTCGGGTGAGGAGCAGGTGACGTGCGGGAATACCTGGAGCGACAAGAACCTTTTCAGTCCCGAGCCAGGACGCGGCATCCCTGAATTCATGTCAGAGGCGCCGACCATCAATTTGGCCTTTACCTCTCAGGCTGCTCAGTCGGTTGGGCCTTTTGACGAGTCGTTCGAATACGGTTCCGATGTCGACTTCACTCGGCGCTTGGTGAAGGCAGGCTTTCGTATTCGCTATGTACCTGAGGCGGTAGTGGTGCATGACTGGGGCTCAGTCCGGCGTCAGCTGAAGCGTGCTCGTAAGTACGGGGCGGCACGAGTCCGACTGGGGGCAAAGCACACTTCCTCGCCGATCGAGTTCATACGGGCTGAACCGATGACCGCGGCCTACGCCCTCTTCCTGCTCGGGCTTCCCCTGGCCCTTCGCTATCGCTCCTATCTGCTCTTGTTGTTGATTCCCCTATGGCGAGCCCGCAAGCGCAAGCAGCCAGTCCTCGTGGTCGCCGACCACCTGGCTCATGGTGCAGGGGCGTTGCCTGAATTTGCCAAGGTGGTGGTTGGTCGATGAGTGTGGCGATTGCTGTGCCCGAGCTTCCGGTGCCCACGGAAGACTCAGACTCCCGTGCGGGTGCGAAGCGTCGCCACTACGGACCGGTTGTCGCCGCAGTGATCGCGCTCGCCGCGCTTGCCTTGCTCGTCCAGTTCGCTGGAGGAGCGGCACGCTCGCTGGGAGCGACAGCCCAGCCGGCCACATTCGTTGCCTTGGCCCTCAATGGTGCACCGACGGTTGCGGGCAAGGTCGCACCGAGCAGCAAGTTCCCTGTTGCGTTCACCGTCATCAACGTCGGAACTACGAGTGTCGATCAGCAGTGGGTCGTCACCCTGGCGGCACCGGGACGAGCAGCGAAGACCGTAGCCAGCGGCTCGGTAAGGGTGCCCGGTAACGGGCGGGCCCCAGAGAACGTCACCGTCACCATGCCCGCATCATCGGGAACGGCAACCATCGAGGTCAAGGCTCTCGGAAGTGGACTAGCGCCCTTGGTGCTCCATGTCCAGGTGACCTCGACCGGTGGCCAGCAATGAGTTCTACGTCTGTAGTCGATACTCGTAGCCCGATCGATCCTCCGGAAGACAGCACCGTCGACGGACCGCCGTCAAAGAGGCCTGCGCACCGCATGCACCAAGGCTGGTGGATCACGCGATGGTCCACCCTCGTGCTCGTCGTTCTGTTCGTAGCGGCATTGGCCACCCGTAGCGACCTGGTGCTGAGCCGGCTTGCGCTGGTCGCTTTACTGATCGTGCTTCCTGGGGCCACCGTGGTGGGTGCCGCACGGATCCGACTGAGCTCCCATGCAGCACAGTTGGCTCTGGTGGCTGGGACCGGCGTTGCTGTGGTCATGGCATGGTCCGCTCTCGCCGGTGCGCTTGTGGCGATCGTTGGCAACTACCGGGCGTTCGCCACCGCTCCATTGGCCATCGGGATCATTGTGATCTCGCTGGTGGCCGCAGCGGCTTGCCCACGTGGAATCGACCCGGTGCTGGCACTGGTGCCATCTAGTGTCGTTCGACCGTCGTATGTATCGGCCATCGGGTTTGCCATGCTTCCTGTTCTGGGACTTGTGGCAGCTGAACGTCTCAATAACCGATTGGGAACGATGGTGACGTACGTGGTCCTGGCCATCGTCGCCGCTTCCGTGGTGGCGGCCGTCGTGTGGGCGGAACGCTGGTCCATCGGTCGCATCCAGTGGGTGCTCTACAGCGTTGCCCTGACGGTCGTGTACCTCTATTCCTTCCGAAGTAACCACCTGTACGGATTCGATATCCAACAGGAGTTCCAGCGCTTCAACTTCGCCTCCAACACCGGACGGTGGCTGCCTCCCAAAAACGGTGACCCGTACTCGGCCATGCTCAGCATCACTGCATTGCCGGTGGCCGTGTCCAAGGTCAGCGGACTGTCTGGCCTGGCCGTATTCAAGGGCTGCTATCCACTTCTGTTGGCGGCGGTACCGGCTTTGGTGCTCGGGTTCGTTCGGCGCTGGCTTCCAGCCCGCGGGGCTGTCGTGGCAGCGGCCTACATCATCGTGCTCGCCCAGTTCGCTGGCCAGCTCAGTGCCATCACCCGTCAGCAGGTCGGCTTCTTCTACCTCGCCCTCCTGCTGATCGTGCTCTTTGACGCTGGACTGGCCCGGACTGCCAGGACCGTGACGTCGCTCTTCGTACTGGGTGCGTTGGTGGTGTCGCACTACACGACCTCGTATCTCGTCATGCAGACCTTGTTGGCAACTGCGGTCGGCTATTGGGTCGTGCGAAAAGTCCGAACTATCAGGGGTGCAGAGAGTTCGGGGCCACCCTTCATTTCAGGGATCGTGGTACTTGGTGGCATTGCCATGGTCGTTCTCTGGGATGGGGTCATCACCCGGACGGCCAAGAACGTCACGGGAGTGTCTACAGCTTTTGCCAATAGAGGCCCGAGCCTGTTGCCATCCGGAAATGGCTCACTTCTTTCGAGGTGGATCAATGCCGGGGTCAGCAAGACCCTGGATCCGTCGGCGTTCTACCAAGTAGCCAAAGAAGCTTCGACCAAAGAACACTGGCTCAATCCCTACCCGACGTCGATCACCTCGGCATACCCAGCCGCTGCTCCTGCCTCGCCGATCACCTCCGTGCACGGCATCATCACGAGTGTGCTGCCCCTGGTCGCCCAGTTGATCTTGGTGGCCATCGTCGTGGGGACGGCGATCATCCTTCTGCGCAATCGTCGAACTCCGGTGCCCCTTGAAGTGGCGGTGCTGGCCAGTGTCACTGTGGCCCTTATCGGACTCATTCGCATCAGCGGCACCTTGGCCGAGTTCTACAACCAGGACCGGGCTCAAGTGCAGGCCGCCATGGTGTTGAGTGTGCCTCTGGCGTATGTCGTCATCTGGTTGGAAACCAAGGTCCGAGCGGCAGCGGTAGCTATCGCCGTGTTCGTGCTTCTGGTGCTGTTTGCGTCGTCATTCGGCCTTGTCGGCGGTCAAAGTCCGGTGCTGACCAATGCGGGACGCGCCTATGACAACTTCTACATCACCGACCAGGACGTAGCGGCCGCAGGATGGTTGGATCGACACGCCACGACAACAGGACTCATCTGGAGCGATCGTTATGGCACGCTGCGCATTTGGGCTGGCACGCCACGGGCGGCAACGAACCACCAAGATCTGACCCCGGCCACCATCGACCAGGGATCGTGGGTGCTCCTTACTGGGGCGAATGTGGCCGGCAGATCGTATGGACAGGTAGAAAACCAAGGGTCGACGTTTGCCACGCCGACGAATTTTCTTCAAGACAACAAGAATCGGGTCTACTCGAGCCCCAATGCTCAGGTGTATCGGTAGGGCGAGTTGTTGATGGCGGGAAACGACACCTCCCTTGGGGAGATCGGCGATGGAGAAGCCGAATCGGGAAATCGACCCGGCGTGGGTCGACGCCTCGTGTCAGCAGTGCGCGGCGACCGGGTGTATCGGACCTCGGTCCTTCTCATTGGCGACAATCTCGCACTCGGACTCTTGGGCGGATTGCTCACCTTGATCGTTGCTCGGCACTGGTCGCCTGCAGCAATCGGCGTTGTGGCCGCTATCACCGGCGCGTTGGGCCCCCTGACGACGGCTGCGGCCTTGGGGCTTCCGAGCACCGTCGTTGCCTATCTAGCTGGTGAACGCGATCAGGCCTTGGCTCTGCGCGGGGCGCTGACGGCGGTTGTCGGTGTTGGGGTCATCTTGCTGGCCATCGTGTGGTTCCTCCCGCACCATCTCGGACTACCAGTAAGTCGGCTTGGACTTGCGGCACCCGTTGCCCTGGCGATGCTTGCCGCATATGTGGCTTGCTCACTCATCGTCGCGGTATGCGACCCGGCATTCCTGGCACGCCAAGAAGTGGGTTGGACGGTGGGCAAGGACATGACATCGATGGCTGTTCGCTATGCCGCCATGCTTGCCCTCATCGGCAGTGGAGCTCGGGGACTGTTCCTCATCGCCCTCATCTACGCCTGTACGGCGGCAATCATCGATCTGGCACTCATTCGGTGGAGGCTGCATCGAGCACCCCGCCCTCGCTTCACCCTGGGCTTTCACTGGCTGCGAACACATGCACGGTTTGCTGGTGGTGCTCAGGTGGCCACGTTGGTAGCCATGCTTCCTACTTCCTTGCTGCCCGTCTTTGTCCTGGCCCGACTGGGGGCGACATCGGCGGGATTCGTCGCCGTGGCGATGCAAATTCTCGGCGTACTGACCATCGTGCCCTCGATGACCGCTTCGTCCTTGTTCGCCGAACTGGCCGCCCATCCGGACGGTTTCCTCGAGCCCATCCGCAAGGCACTTCGGGCGGCCTATCTGGTCACGCTGCCCTTGGCCCTGCTCATGGTGGTGGCGGCACCTTTGATCTTGGGGCTCTTCGGGCCCGTCTATGCAGAGCACAGTGTCGGTTTTCTGCGTTGGGGGGCAGCCGGGAGCGTGTTCTTCTGCTTCAACTATGTGAGCGACATCGTTCTTTTGGGCAGGAAGCGGGTGGCGGCCTACGTGGTGGTGAACGTTGCCGGCACCGTGGCCGTGCTCGTCAGCGTGTGGGTGGCGCTCGGGTTTGGCCTTGATGCTCTGGGACCAGGTTGGTTTGTTGGCCAAGCGGGCTATTGCGTCGTCTCGATCATTGTTCTTGCCCGCTATGTGGGGGTGCGCAAGCTACCTGCGACGTTTGCTGCCATGGTGCTGCCATGATCTCGTGGCAGACCGTTGGCACCGCCGTGGGGAGCTTGATCGGAACGATCCGCGTACTCCTGGTCACGGGTCGGTGGACGCCCGTGGTCATCCAGGGCCGCCAACCCGTATGGGTGGGGAAAGGGAGGATCGTCTTGGGTCGCCGGGTGCGCTCCGAGGCTGCAGTGAGGAAGTCGGAGATTGGGGCTGTGGCAGGCGGGACGCTGTCCGTCGGTAGCGGGACCAACTGGAACCAGGGCTGCACCATCGTGGCGGCGCACTCCATTCGCATCGGCAATGTCGTGATGATCGGTGATGGCTGTTCGATCACAGATTCGAGCTACCACCAGGTAGATAGCGAAACTCCGGTCAGACTCGCCGAGGTCGTGATCGAAGACAACGTCTGGCTAGGCAGGGGAGTGACGGTGCTTGCCGGCGTGACCATCGGCAAAGGGTCGGTGGTTGCCGCAGGATCTGTCGTCACCCGGGATGTCCCGGCCGGCGTTCTGGCCGCCGGAAGTCCGGCGAAGGTCGTCAAAGAACTCGTGTTGGCACCGGGATGGATTCGATCGGAGGCGGCACGCGATGGACGGTGGACCCGCGTGGAGTGGGAAGGCTGACAAAACGTGGTGAGGCTCGCACGGCCGGGCCCATCGTCTCGGCGGGAGCGATCAGCCACCGGAACTGCCTCGGTGCATGCATCCATCGGTGTTTGCGGTGGCGTGGTCGTAGCGTTGTGGCACGTAGCATCCCGTCGGCAGTTGTAGCGGTCACCTAGTGGCGATTGACAACTGTTCGATAGACGTCGGCCGTAGCTCGAGCCGTGGCCTCCCAAGTAAGCGAGTCAGCGAACGCAGTAGCGGCGATCCCCATGGAAGCCAGTTCGGCCGCCTCCATGGATGATGCTGACCGGAGGGCATCGGCGAGCCCATCTTCTCCTGGTTCGTAACGGATGGCGACCTCCTTCGGTAGGTCTGCCAACTCGGGAAGGTCGGGGATCACCACCGGTAGACCGAACGTTAAGGCCAGGGTCACGGATCCGGAGTTGGTGATGGCCCGAAAGGGAAACGCACCGACATCGGCAGCACGCAAGTAGATCTGAATCTCGTCATCGGGAACGAACCCGAATCGGACAAGGATTCGATCGGGCACTTGGGCAGCGAGTGACTGCAGGCGATCGGCGAGCTCGACGTCAGCGCAGTTCCCTGCGACAACCACGTGAACATCGACATCCGAAGTCAGGTTGACCACTGCGTCAAGTAGGAGGTCGATGCCTTTATAGGGGGCGATCCCACCAACGGAAGCAATGAGGAACGCGTCGTCATTGACGTCGAGGATCCTGCGAGCTGACTGCCGGTCAAGATCATCGGGATAGTGGTCGGTGTAGGCACCCACAGGGATCACTACGACATCGTGGGCGCCGAGTTCAGCCAACGAGGCCAGAGTGCCAACTCCGTGGGCCACGATGGCGTCGCACTTGGCTATCAGCCAGCGACGCATAGCTCGGTCGTCATGGAAGATCGGGTAATGCGGGGTGACGTTGTGTGCCGTCCAGATCACCCGGATTCCGATCAGCCGGGCCCACCTGATCACCATCTTGAACCAGAACCCCATGATGCGTCGCCCTCCGGGAAGTTCGTAGGCCCAGGCCGGGGCGAAGAAGTAGGTCCAGTGGATATGCAGGATGCGGGCGCCAGCCATCCGAGCAAGGAGAAGCTTCCATGGAAACGCGAGGAGGAGGAGGGTGTGGGAACGCCCTGGTCCGGGCAGATACGTCACCTCGACCCCTTGGTCGGCAAGGGCAGAAACGAGCAGGTCTTGGTAGGGATTACTCGGAGCTCTCGGATGAAAGATGACCTTCACGGCGCAACCTCAGATCCGACCTCTTCCAACGGCTGGATCCACATGCGGGAGTTCGTGCTCAAGGGTTCTGGTTGTCCTGACGATAGGGGAGAGACGGCCAGATTCTAGGAGGTTGTGGCGATGGGGCGAGGAGGCGTGTACGTACGTACGGCAGTAGTGATCGGCGCACTCGTTGCCAGCCTTGCCGTCGTTGTAACCGGCCCGTCGGTTGGTTCCAGCCCACATGCTTCGGAGGCAACCGCGTCGACCACGTCTGGACCCGTTGCCGGAGTATCGAGCGCAAGCGGCCGACTAGCGCCGTCTGCCCCACGGATGGCAGCGAACGCAACACCTGCTGCTCAATCCACCACGACGACACGTGCCACGCCAGCGATCCCGAATTCTGTGTCGGCCGCGAACTCCTCGGGAAGCACAACCTCCCCGTCGATCGCTGGGTCGTCCACAACCACCTCCGTGCCTGCGGCGTCAACAACTGGTCCCATCGGTCGAGCAGCCTCGTTTGCCGCAACGGCGTCGGGTACGTCGACTACATCGAACTGCATCTACCCGAAGAACAGTCAGGCGCTCATGCAGACCTTCGTGGCGGCCACAGGTGCGACGATCAACTGTGTGCTCTTGTTCAACAACTGCAAGCCGAGTTGGGCGACGTGGACCAATGTCTGGTGGGTCCATCCGCCGAGCCAGGACATGAACTGGATGGCGTGGAAGCAAGCTGTCCCCGGCCGACGCCTCATCATCAGCCAACCGATGGTGCCCGACACCGCCCCTGCTGATTGGCGCCAGCAGGGTGCCGCTGGTGCCTATGACGGCTATGCCACCCAGTTGGCCACCAACCTTGTCAACGAAGGTCTCGGCGACTCCGTGATTCGACTGGGTTGGGAAGCAAACGACACCAGTCAGTATGCGGCCACCATCGGCACGGATCCGGCGTTGTATGGCACCTGGGCTGCCTATTGGGCCAGGATCGTTCGGGCCATGCGCGCCGTGCCCGGTGCCCACTTCCTCTTCGATTGGACGGTCAACGCCTACTGGCGCCCCATCCCGCTGGATCAGTGGTACCCCGGTGACGACGTGGTCGACATCATCGGAATCGATGCCTATGACAGCGGTATCAGCAACACTTCGTTGACGCCTCAGGCACGGTGGACGGCTCTGACGACACGTGTGAATGCCTTGAACGCGGTGGGTGCGTATGCACAGGCACATGGGAAGCCCATGAGCCTGCCCGAATGGGGCCTGTGCGCGGTTGGCTCCATGGGTGGTGCGGGCGACGATCCGACCTACATCCAAGGGCTTGCCGACTTCATCGCCACCCATAACGTCATCTACGACGCCTACTTCTTCAAGCCCGATGGATCCGGGACGTTGCTGACGGAGATGCCTCGATCGCTGGCCGCCTACGCCCAGTACCTCGCCCCGCTCGGGAGCCCTCAGTTCGCCGTGACGGCAGGATTGGTGACCAAGTTCGGAGCTCACGCCTAAACCGGTCGATGGGTTCCCACCCGCCGACGCGATGAGCCGACTCTCACGTCAAAGCGTGCCGCAGAACTTGTGGGGAGTGCCTCGGCAGGTGGAGTCGGCCTAACGTACGAGGGTGGCCCGTGCGACTCGCCCTACCAATCGGTACGAACTCCTCACGTGCGCGCTTGAGGGTCATGCCACCGTGGGGGCAGACGCACGCATTGTCACTCACGAGGATGCGGTCGTTGTGCGAGAGCACGGAGGTCTCCGGTGGTGTCGCTGCCTGCGCTGCGATGCATGGGTCGCGGTGCCCATCCCCACCGATCCATCCATGGAACGAGTGCCCGATCGACACGCGATCACCGTCCCTGCGCGAGGTCCGATACTTCGAGATCGCTACGTGCTGCGTCTGATCGCCTTGGATCGAGCCTTCCATGTGCTGGTGCTCGGTTCGCTAGGCATCGCCTTCATCCTTTTCGCTCGCCACGATGCAGCCCTGCACACCTACTACACGAATCTGATGACTGCCCTTGACGGAGGGGGCCCGGGAACGGGTCGGATCCGAGGAGTTCTGGGCTATCTGCGCAAGGCGTTCGACTACACGCCTTCACACCTCTACACCTTGGCCACGATCGTCCTTGTCTATGCCGTCTTGGAAGGTGTGGAAATGGTGGGTCTCTGGCGTAATCGCCGATGGGCCGAGTACCTGACGTTCGTAGCCACGACGCTCTTGATCCCCTACGAGATCTACGAACTCTCGCTGCGACTGAGCATCTGGAAAGGTGCAGCCTTTGTGGTAAACGTCCTGGTTGTGGCCTATCTCCTGTGGGCCAAACGCCTCTTCGGTGTCCGTGGCGGCTATGCCGCCGAAGAGGAGCGGCGCCGTCACCTAGGAGGTTGGGAAGCTGTCGAACGGGCAACGCCTGACGTTGAGCCGTTGGTTGCAACAGGGTCATGACGTGAGGGTCGGCTTCCTGGGCGGCTGAACCTTGGTGGTCGGGAGCGATGACGGTTGTGGGTCCCCTGGGGTCCGAGTTGTATCGCCAGAGGCACGGGCCGTCGGCGCAGTTGGTAGCGCACGCGCATGACACGCGAGGGGTCGTGGGTTCACGTCCCGTACGGCCGTCGCGTCAGCGGCAGCAGGTGGTGTTGATGGAGGTGGACCTGGGGATGGCCGTCAAGGACGACCTGCACTGGCGCGACCTGTGCACGGCCGCCATCCACGAAGACGCCGCCCGACTCAGACTGCCCGCCGACCTCCTGGCGCGCACGGTGGTGCGCCTGGGTAGCGACGGCGGCCTGGTGCGCACAGAGCGGGCGTTCGCCGACACCCGCAGCATCCTCCAGGACGGAACAGGCCAACCTCTCCCACTGGGCCCCGCACGACAACCTGACCGGCCTGCCCAACTGCACGCTGCTGGCCGAGCGGCTCCGGCGGGCGGCGCGGGGCTCGGTGCGCACGGGTACGGGGCCGGGAGTTCAAGGACCTGTGGCCGCAGGGGTGAGTCCCGACCCTGCGCCGCCGTCGGTCAGCCGGCCGGGTCCTCGGCACCGGTCGTCGACGGCGTGGCCAGGTCCCACAGCAGCATCGGGTCGGCACCGGCGTCGAGCAGCACGTTCGCCGGGACCTGCTTGTCGATGTGGCCGATGAGTCCCCGGTAGATGCCGTAGCCGACGAGCTCCTGCAGCCGGCGGGGGAACCGGGCGACGGTGGCCCGGTCCAGGCCGAGCTGCTGGTTCTCCTGCTGGCGGATGTAGCCGGCGCAGTAGTTCATGGCGATGCCGACCCGCCGCTCCGACGTCGTGTTGGCGCCGCCCCCGTGCCACAGGCTGCCGTGCCACACCAGCACGCTGCCCCGGGACATCTCGGCGGGCACGGTGTCGTAGGAGCGAGTGAGGTCGGGGGAGTGGTCGGCCGTGTGGGAGCCCGGGACGAGCCGGGTGGCCCCGTTGGCCTCGGTGAAGTCGGTCAGCGCCCACATGGTGTTGCACACGGTGGCCGGGTGGGGCTTGGGCAGGGGGAGCACCTGGTCGTCGGCGTGGATCGGCTGGGCTGTCTCGCCCGGGCCGATGTCGATCGACGAGAGCGACGACACCAGTAGGCCGCGGTCGAGCACGCCCTGGCAGATGGGCAGGACGGCCGGGTGGACCGGGATCTGCTCGAACCGGGGGCCGTGGGCCAGCAGGTTGTAGACCCGGATGGTCCGGGTCCCCTCGAACGCGTTGTTGGCCGGGGTGATCCCGAGGTCGTGGACCAGGCGGTCGAGGTCGTCCACTAGTGCGTCGACGAGGTCGAGGTCGACGGCGTCCTCCACGATGGTGAAGCCCTGCTCCTCGATGGCCTGCAGGTGGCGGTCGAGGTCGCCGCCGCCGTCCGTGCCGGCGCCCGTGTCCGTGTTGCCGCTGTCGCCCATGGGTCCCCCGTTCCTCGTGGCGTTGTCACCTGCAGCCTACGGTGGGTTCCTAGCGGGCAAGAAGCGACCGGAGTACCGGTACGAGCTGTTCACCTGCGCCTGGCATGGCCACGAATTGGCGGGCCAGCAGACGGCGGAGGTCACGCCCGAGGACGCGGTCGTGGTCCGGGACGTCGGCCCCCAGCGCTGGTGCCGGTGCCAGCGGTGCGACGGCTGGTTCGCCGTGCCCATCCCGGATGACCCCAGCGAGGAGCAGGTGCCGCGGCGTGACCAGATCGACCTGCCTCTGCGGGCCCCCGCCCTGCGTGACCGGTACGTGCTCCGACTGCTCGAGCTGGACCGCATGCTGCACGTGGTCACCCTCACCTTCCTGGCCATCGCCTTCATTGCGTTCGCCACCCACAACCGTTCGCTGCACGCCGACTACCAGAACATCATGAATGCGCTGAACGGCGGCGGGGCAGCCGCCCTCAAGTTCCGTCGCGTACTGGGCTCCCTGCGCAAGGCGTTCGACTACACGCCGGCCCAACTGTTCGTGCTGGCCGCCATCTGCATCGGCTATGCCTGCCTCGAGGCGGTGGAGGCGGTGGAGGCGGTGGAGGACGGGTGATAGCGTCATACCCTGCGGGCCGTTGGCGCAGTTGGTAGCGCACTTGCATGACACGCAAGGGGTCGTGGGTTCAAGTCCCGCACGGCCCACCGAGAACGTCCCTGGTCAGGTTGCATGACTGACCAGGGACTTGTCGCGTCAGGGGTTGGGGTCTTCGCTAGAGGCGGCCGTGTCGGCGCAGTTCACGGTGCCTGCGACGTTCTACAGGATGATCCCAATCGACGCCGACCACCCGGTGGTTAGGCAGGATCCTGCACGCAGTTGGAGGAGCAGGAACCCGGCAGCGATCCTCTCGTAGTGGCGGACTGCTGGCTCGGCGTTGACCCGGTGACTTCAGACGGCCCGTGCTCAAAGATCTCGCTGTCAGGTCAGGCGTGGTCTCCCGGCTGCATGAGGATCGTGTCGGCCTTAACCCGGAAGATGACACGGACTTCGCCGGGCTGACGCATGGGATAGCTGTCGACCCCCATGTACTTCTTGGCCAGTGCGTCAATGTTCGCATCGGCGCCTTCCTCGGTGGCCTCGACCACTCCCCGAAGGACAACGGGGCCGAAGGGATCATCGGGGTCTAGAACGGATACCGCCACATGGGGGTTCCGGGTCAGGTTGGTGTGCTTGGCCCGACCTCGGGAGGTGTTGAAGATGAGGTCCTCACCGTCGAGCGTGATCCACACCGGCGTGATGGTGGGGTTGCCAAGGTGGTCGACGGTGGCGATATCGGCCAGCACCGGGCGGGCGATGAGGGCCTTGGCGGCTGCAGTAAGTGTCGTAGTCACGAATAACTCCTGGGAGATGGCGCAGGGGTCCCGATGAGGGATCCGGATCGAAACCGTACTGTAAGCGCACCCCGAAACGTTCACCTCAAGCACCACTTCGGAGGACCTCGTGGTCATCGGAGCGAATATCCGGGCCTGGAAAGGGTTGGGCCTTAATGCGCTCACACTCGAAACACACTCGGGCAAAAGGCCAAGCAGCTCGGATGAACTCGCCTGGTTCCGGGAGCTCAGTGGTCATCGTTGCTAGGTGACCAATCGAAACTTCCTGGCAGCCGAACATCTCCGGCAATCATGCGCAGATGGTCGTGGAGTGACTGCAGACATGCAGCCGACGGTGGAGGCTGCCGTATGATCAGCAATCCCACTAGCTCGGGTGCGTTTCCGACGTCGTGGGATGTCTGCGTGATGACCGTCAGGAGCGCAGACGTCCCCAGAGCAACGGGCTTGGCCTGCGTCACTCTCAGACTCGAGCGCTGGCCGTCCCCCTCGATCACCTAGGAGTTGACCATGTCGCCGGCCGTTGCAATCGGATGGATCGTCTTGGGGCTGCCGTCGATGGTGCTGGTTACCTTCGTCGCCGGCCGCTTGCTGGGAGCCCGCCGCGGTTGGCTAGCCCTGATGATCTCGGGGGTGGTCGGCTGGCTGGTCGGGCTCCTGCTGGCTGGTCAACTCACCGGCTGGGACTGGTCTTCCCTCAATATGGTGCTTGCCACGTTGGTCCTCGGGACGGTCCTCACCATGGCCCTTGCACTCGGGATCGATTTCCTCAATCCTCCCGGCACTCTGGCCAAAGGTGAAGAAGCTGGCCTCTTCACCTTTGAGAATCCCTTGGCATCCTGGCGCCAACGTCGGGCCCAGATCGCTCGATTCAGGGAGATTCTTCACTTGGCCCGAGTGAATGGTCTGGTCGGTCGCCACATTGCCCATGACGAGCTACCCGACGAGGTCCGCCACACACTTGAGCAAGCGGGTGGCATCTTTGTGAAGCTCGGCCAAGTCGCATCGACTCGATCTGATGTTCTCCCCGAAGCGTGGACCACCGAGTTGGCCCTGTTGAGGAGCAAGGCAGAGCCAGAGTCGGTCGACCAGATCAGGCCGCTCATCGAAGGCGACCTGAACGGTTCCATCGAAGAGCTTTTCCACACCTTCGATTGGGATCCGATGGCCAGCGCATCGATCGCTCAGGTCTATCGGGCGACACTTCATGACGCCACGCCTGTTGTGGTGAAGGTGCAGCGACCAGGCCTCGACGAAAAGTTGATCGTCGACAGGGCTGCCGTGCTTCAGATCGCCGCACTCATCGAACGTCGAACTCCGCTTGGCTTGACAGTTCGGCCTGTGGATCTGGCATCCGAGTTCCTCGACAATGTCGCTGAGGAACTCGATTTCAGGATCGAAGCAGCAAATGCCCGAGAGCTGGCCCAGCTGCTGAGTGATACATCGGGCGTCCGGGTGCCTGCGACCTATCCGGAACGCAGCAGTAGTCGAGTGCTGACCGAGGAGCAGATTCTCGGGGTCAGCGTCGCCGACGTCGATGGGTTGCGTGCCGCGGGCGTCGAGCCGAGTGAGGTCGCCGACCGGATCATCCGCTCGTTCCTCACCCAGATCTTCGATGCCGGACTGTTCCATGCGGACCCTCATCCAGGAAACATCCTGGTTGAGGGGGATGGCACCATCGTCTTCATCGACCTCGGTGCCGTGGGGAGGATGAGCCCCTCGCAGCGCAGCGCAACACTCGACCTGCTGGTGGCTGCCTCTTCTGGTAACTCGGTGGCCCTCCGTCATGTGCTTACCGAGATCGTTCCCGTGGCCGACAGTGCTGACCTGCGAGCCCTGGACCGGGCCATCGACCAACTCTTGGCCCGCCATATGCGTGCAGGCGGGGGACTGACCGCAGCCGCGTTGCAGGACCTTGCTGTGGTCACTGGCAGTTATGGTCTTCGACTTCCAGATTGGATGGCGACGCTCATCCGCACGATGGTCACCCTCGAAGGCACCCTGCTCGGCATCGACCCGAACTTCTCCCTGGTCGAAGCGGTGCAACATCATGCGTCGGGTGTGCCGGGACTTGGGGGCCCCGATGGCATCCGTGGTGGTATCGAACAGTTGGCTCTCACGGAACTGCCGAGGCTGCGTCGGATGCCGGCCAGGATCGATGACCTGTTGGGTCAGGCGTCCGAAGGCCGCCTGTCGGCACGTCTGTCCCTCTTCTCGGACGAACACAACGAGCGCGTTGTCACCAAGTTGGTGAACCGGATCGCCTTGTCTCTCCTGGCGGCCTCGATCGGCGTGGGTTCCATTCTCCTGCTGGGCGTGGGCCATGGGCCGAGCCTGGGAACATCAACATCGATCAACGAAGTACTGGGCTACATCGGGCTCGCCTCGGCGTCGGTCTTGGCCATGCGGGTGATCGCCGGAATCATTCGAGACGGCGGGACGACCTGAGGCTTTCTGCCGCCGCCCGAGGGATCTCCATCAGGGCGCATCGATGCACCGTTCGTCGGAGGGTGGCCAGTCCATCACCTTCGAGCGAAACTTCTGTCAGTCTGTGTGCTAAAAGTTGAGCGATCGATTCGGGGGTCCCCCGAGTCCAGCGACCTGATGGAGGAAGTGCCATGGCTGCACAAGAGCGGACCGTTCCGGACATGCGGGGTGTGCGGTATGGCGAGGTACTCGCCTTGTTCCTGCGGGAATCGGGCCTCGAGGCCGAGGTCTACGGCACGCAGTTGCTCAACGACTGCCCTCAGGATCTCTGGGAGACTTTGGATGCCGGGGTGATTGCCAAAGAGATGGATGCCGTGATGGTGAAGCTCAACGGGCCACGGTATTGGACGCTGGATGCTCTGGGAGCGAAGGTCGCCGTGATCGAGCCCGTCTTCCGTGACTTCAATGGCATCACCATGCGTCGCATCGCCACGGTGGCCATCGGTGACCCATCTTCGGTCGGCCCCTACCGTGAGATGAAGGTCAACAGAGGCGCCGTCTTCTTCTTCGATGCCGGAACCCGTGTCTACGAACTGGTGAATCCCGATGGTCTGGCATACATCATGCAGGCCTACTGCATCGGCGTGGACCCCGAACTGACCGAGGATTCGCTCGCCACGCTGGGGGATCGCTTGTCGATGCCCGAGGGCTGGTCCTATCGGACTCGCATCTTGGAAGAGGAGATCGTCGTGGATACCACTGCGACCATTGCCACCGTGCTCCAGGACGAACTCGAGAACTCCTACACCCTGCCGTACTGACATCGGTCTCTACGGCCGAGCTTTCTTGGCACGGTCAGTGCGGAGGCGACGCAACTGGGACGGTGATGGCAACGGGGGTGGTTGCGTGACGTCGGGAAACCTGGCGTCCGGTCAGCCCGCCTAGGCACGTCTGCTAGCGCAACTCCGTTTCCCGAGGCCTGTTCTCTCGGGCCGGTTCAACCACCTGGCAGATAATCCAGTCCACGTGCCAGTGGGGGGATTCCTCAATAGTGGGCAGGCAAGGTCACCGGCGGATGAGTCTGCTTGACCGGCAGTTGTGCCGACGCAGCCACGATGTGACCGATCTTCGGGTTCTGCTCGCTGTCTGGCTTGAAGTAGGTGAGCAGAAGCGACGTGGGGGTGCTGAGTTCGGGGTGTCCGATGAATGCGTAACAGAACCCCGTTGGGGTGAGGTTGCATCCTGGCAAGAAGCCAGAGATCAGTGGACTCCACGGGCCTGTCGGTGATGTTGCCGTGAATACGCTGAACGACCCGGCGATTGACGTTTGCTCGACGATCCGATACTCCCCGCCGGGATAGGCGGCGACGGAGATGTTGACCGGGTTCCAGGTGGACCCGCTGACCGGGACGGTGGGCACGCTCACGTAGCTCGCGGGGTTGACTAGGGCGAAGGGGTTGTCGATCACCGTCGTCGTGGACACCGTGCCTGAGTCACAACCGATGAACAGCTTGGAGCACTCCGAGGTGTAGAAGGTGATCTTGCCGCCCAGGACCACGGGCGACTGGAAGGCGAGTCGCTCGGGAAGTGCGGCACCCGAGGACTGTGGAGGGAAGACGTCGACCGGTCCCAGCCGGGTGCGTCCGCCCTGCCACTGGTATTCGGTGAACCCCCAGCCTTCGACCTGGAAGCGGTCAGGTGCCATGACGCACACGTCGGTGTAGGTGATGAGGACCAGTGCCGTGTTGGTCATGACGGTGGCACCGGTCGGCCACCGGGCGGCATAGAGGGCTCCATTGGCCGGCGTGCATGCGCGTCCAGATCCATCAGGTATGTAGGTATTGGTAGGCGTAGGAAGAAACTGTCCGGACTGGCTGCTGACGGCTGATCGACTCGAGCGAGCCGGTCGCACATCGCTCAGTCCGGCGCCCTTGCCCGGGACGAAACGGCCCTTTGCTGCAGTGCTCCCACCCACGAACTGCCCACTCGACGCTGAAGCCGAGGAGAATGCAGAGGTGTCGCCGAAGATCCACAGTTCGCGCCCATTGGGCAGTTCGACACTCAATCCGGCATCTCGTTGGAGCACGGTGGTCGACGTGTTCTCCGCGGCGGCATTCAACGGGCCGAGGTAGTACACGCCGGGAGAGGCTCCCGCCGAGATCGTTGGCGTTACCGACGGGGTGGGTTGCGTCGGCAAGCCTGCCCCGAAGGGATTGTTGGCCACGACGGTGAGCCGGTAGGGGGTGCCGTTCGTGAGGCCCTTGACGATGCAGGTGGTGGCGAATGTTGTGCACGACGCCGATCCGGGGGAGGCGGTGACCACGTACGACGAGATATTTGTGGCATCGGTGTAGGGCGCTACCCACGAGACGCTCACCGCCGAATCACCGACCACGGTCTTGACGTCCTGTGCGGGCCAGGGAATCCCGGCCACGGTGGATCCCGCGCTGACGGCCTTGCTGGTGCCCCCAGGCCCATGGGCCACCACCTGGACCTTGTAGGTGGTGCCATCCTTGAGTCCGGTGATGTTGCAGAGTTTGGCTGAACCACGGTTCGCCGAACACGTCCGGCCGCCGGGCTGGGCGGTTGCTGTGTAGCCATCGACGTTCGCCGGGTGACGAGATGGCGTCCAGGACACGCCGATCAGGCCGGATCCGGGGAGAACGTAGGGTGCACGTGGCGGTGAGGGAGCTGCCGTGGGGGCCGAACAGGCCGTCACCAGAATGGAAAGAAGAGCGAGGAGTGCGGCGCCGACGACGAGGTGCGGCCTTGGGCGATCGCCATGGGTCACACCATCGGTGATCGCCTGGACGGTTCCCCCTGGTCCTTCACTCCCCATTTCACGCTCCGTCATGTGCCCCTCGTCCCATGCAAGGGGTTGAGCGTACCATCGCGCCCTTTGCGTTCCCTGTCGCAACCGGTTGCCGATCAGTGGCACAGGGAGTGCTGCTGTCGAGGGACAAATCCTGGCAGAACAGAGTGCGCATTGACGTGATTCGAACCCAAGGGCGCGGTGATCTCACAGAAGAGAACGACGCTGATGGAAGATCCGTTACATCTGCGATATTCGTAGATTTATGTTGTTCTTACGACGCTTTTAGGTGCTAGACGGTACAGTGCTTCCAGTGTAGAACTGAGGCATGAGGGCCAGGGGCGCCCGATGCCACGAGAGAACAGCAGGTGACGACGTGGTGGATTTCCGGGGGACGTTGAACGCAGCACAGCGTGGTGACGAGGATGCCTTCGCTGTCCTCTGGCGGGAGTACCAGCCCGGCTTGCTGCGCTACCTACGCATGAAGGCAGCACCCGTTGCTGATGACTTGGCGGCCGACATCTGGCTTCGCGTGGTGCGTTCCTTGCCGACCTTTGACGGTGACGAAGCAGGCTTTCGGGGCTGGCTCTTCACCACAGCCCGCAACCGGGTCACCGACTGGTATCGGACCGGGTCCCGTCGCCCGGAACTGATCGAGCATGCCAGCTTGGTCGTCCTGCCGTCAGCGAGCAACGTCGAGGACGAGGCCGCCGAGCATTCCGCCACCGATACGGCGATGGCCCTGATCAGTGAACTCCCTCCGGACCAGGCCGAAGCAGTGATGCTCCGGATAGTGGCCGGGATGGATGTCGGCCGGGTGGCCGAGATCATGGGGCGGACCCCAGGGTCGGTTCGCGTGCTGTGCCACCGAGGTTTGCGCAAGCTCGAGCAGCGGCTAGTTGAGCGAGGTGTGGGGGCCCCGGCATCTGTCCCCACCGAGCAGCGGGAGGTCATCCATGCGTGAGTTGACACCTGGCGTACCCGACGACATCGGATCGCTCGACGGTACGGTGGTCGCCTTGCCAAATCTCATGAGCGGCGAGTTGGCGGACCTGTTGGCTGCAGCCGCAGGCCCGGCACAAGAGCACGAGTTGCGAGGTGAGTTCGCAGCTCGCACTGCCTACCGTTCTGCCGCGGCATCATGGCCCACGCGCCGTCGACGCCTTGTTCGCACTCCAGCAGCGGTGGCGGTGAGCACGATGGCCACCTTGCTTGTTGCTTCGACGGGACTGGCTGCAGCTGCCGACCTCCCTGGACCGGCCGGCCGGACGGCCCAAGGGGTTCTGGGGGCTGTAGGTGTCCATGTTGGGCCGAGCGCCCCAGTGGCACCCGTGGCGGCGAGCACTTCGACACCATCGTCGGGCAATGTCGCCGCAGGAGTTGCTGCTCGAGCCGGCCTGGCGCCGGCCCACTGTGCATCGTCCACGGCTACGGGCCCTACGCAGCAGTTGGCGGCCTGCACGGTGCACGCACTTCGGCCGACGAGCGGTGTTCATGTCGGCCCAGCCTCGACGCATGGCGAGGCGCAGGCCACACCCACGGTGAGCCATGGGCAATCAAGCTCTCGGCACCTGAGGTTGGCACCAGGGGGAAGGCCCGCAGTTTCGAAGGCACCGAGGAACCCGACCGCACCGCCGACCACGCCAACCACGACGCCAACCACGACGCCAACGACCGATCCCTCGGCCATCGGCGGAGGGACGACGCGAGGCGGGAACATCGGTACGGGCGGCACCTGTACCAGTGGAGCAGGCACCGGGGGGGTCGATTCCTCGACAACGTCAACGTCCTCGACGGCACCATCGACGGGGGATGCTGCAACTCCAGGTACGCCGTCAGCGAGCGATGGAGCAACGAACTCTGCGCCCACTGGATCAACCGACCCGGCGGCACCTGACGCATCGACGCTCAATGCGGCAGGGTGTACGCACAAGGGCACCGGTCATCACCACGCACGTACTCCGGGAACGACGACGTCTCAGGGTGTGACTGATGCCCATGCGCCGGCCGATTCGACAGCTCCCGTCGCTCCACCTTCGTCGACCCCGTGACATCGAGGCGGAACCCACCCCGCAGGTGCCTCACGGCCCTAGCGGTGGCCGTTGCAGCGTCAGCGTCGTCCCTGTGTGCGCTGTCCGCCATTGCCGGAACGGCGGGTGCTGCGTCGGCCGATTTCCATGCGCCACGGGTCGGGAACCTCGGCATCACCGGCTCGTCGTCGCTCGATTGGGCTGGCTACGCCGTGACAGGGAGTGGGGTGACCTCGGTGAGCGGCTCGTGGGTCCAGCCCACCGTCACCTGTCCAGGAACGAAACTGCAGCAGTCGGCATTTTGGGTTGGAATCGACGGCTTCGCTGCCTCTGACCCGACAGTCGAGCAAGTTGGCACAGACGCGGACTGCACCAAGAAGGCCAAGAAGAATCCGAGCCACCCTGTCCACTACGCGTGGTTTGAGCTCTATCCGGCCGGGCTGGTCGTTCTGCCTCCGGCCATCTATCCGGTCGTTCCCGGTGATGTCCTATCGGGTTCGGTCCAGGTGTCGGGCTCGTCGTACGTGATCACGCTGGTCGATGCCGGTCGGTGGACATTTCATACGACGCAGACCCCAGCGAGTCAGCCGCAGAACTCGTCAGCGGAGTGGATCACCGAGGCGCCCACCCTGTGCACCGGGACGAAGTGCAAGGTGGCACCATTGGCCGACTTCGGCTCAATCGGCTTCACGGGAGCAACCGTCAATGGCATGCCCATCGCCACGTCGGGCCTTGCTCAGCACGAGATCACCATGACGACCAAGAAAGCCAAGGCGGTCAAGGCCGCCCCGTCGATTCTGAGCAGTGGGGGCAGCGCATTTAGTGTGTCCTGGTTCCAGAACTAGGCACTCACTGTCCGCCCCGGAGCGTCCCCGCTCTCGCCACAGCACGGACCGTGTGGTGGTCGGGACTCACCCAGCACCGTAGAACGGCGGGCCGAAGGCGAACACTCCGCCGTCAGAGGCGACGAGCCAATAGCCCCGCCCTAATGGATCAGCAGCCATGCCGGTCACTGACGCGGCCAGGGTGAGGCCCCCGGTCGATCCGTGGAAGCCGGCGCTTCCGAAAGCGAAGATGCCGCCGTCTGCGGCGACGAGCCAGTAGCCGCCTTCCTGAGGTGCGACAGCCATGCCGATCACCGGCTGGCGAAGCACGAGGGCTCCAGTCGATCCGTGGAAGCTGGCGCTTCCGAAGGAGAAGATGCCTCCATCTGCGGCGACGAGCCAGTAGCCCCCGCCATGTGGCCCACCCGACAGGCCAACGATGGGTCGATTGAGGGGCCGGCCCCCCATGGATCCGAAGAACCTGGCATCACCGAAGGCGAAGATGCCCCCATCGGCTGCCACCAACCAGTAGCCCCCTCCGTCTGGAGTAGGAGCCAAGTCGACGACGGGAGCATTCAGGGGCCGGCCCCCCATGGATCCGAAGAACCTGGCATCACCGAAGGCGAAGATGCCACCGTCGGCTGCGACCATCCAGTAGCCCCCTCCGTCCGGCGTCGCCACGATGTGAGCGATGGGTGCGTTGAGGGACGATCCGGCCATGGAGCCGTGACTGCGGGCATCTCCATGGGCATGGATGCCACCGGCAGAATCGACCAGCCAGTAGCCACCTCCCGTGGGGGTCGGGGCCAGACCCGTTACTACGACAGGCGGTGCAGACGACGCCAGGTCGGTGGGGGCGACGTAGAGCAGACGGCGGTTGGCCACCAGGTCCAGATCGCACATCGTGCAGGGGCGGTTCCATGCGGCATAGGCCAACCACTGTCGACCGGAACCATCCTCGAAGATCGATCCGCCACCCGGCCCGTAGGCAGATCCGTAGGTGGTGAGGAACGGGCCGGCAGGGTGGGTGCATGGCCCGAGTGGACCGAGGCAGTCCGCCATCTGCTGGTTATACGAGCTGTTCTGATAGTCCCCACCGGAGAAGAGCAGGTGGTAGGAGCCGTGTGAAGCCACGAGCTGCGGGTTGTCGAGCGTGCGTTCGCCGACGGTCACCGTCAGCAAAAGATTCGGCGATCCGGCAAAGTTCGTGCCATCAGCGCTGAGACGGACCCCCCAGACCTGGGAGGCGGCTGGTGAGCTTCCATCATTGGTCTTCCATACGAGATAGGGAATGTGGGTGGCCGGGTCGATGAATGGGCTCGGATCGAGCACGCCACCTGGGGGGCACCACGGAGACGACGTGGTTGCGTCATGGAAGACGGGGGCCGAGGGTGTGATGGTGTCTGCGGTGGCGACAGCAAGACACTGGAAGCCGGTGAAGCCTGCGTGTCCGGCTTTGGCTGCGTCGTACCACATCACCCAATGGCCCCCGAGCTGCACAACGCCCGGTGCTGTCTGGGTGTCGGCCTGCTGCCAGGCGGGAACGACAGGCAGTGCCGTTGAGCCATAGGGGAGACCGGTCGTGCTGCGCCATCCCCGGGTGGGATCACCGGTGGTGTTGATCAAGGCTTGGATGTGATTGCCGAGAACCGTGCCCGTGGTGAAGGCGTAGTACGTGCCGTTCGAACTGACGATGGTGGGATCGCCAGCATTGTCTCCGAATGCTGGTGTACTCGCAGGCTGCACGGCGATACGAGGCTTGCTGGTGCCAGCGACAACTTGGTTCGGGATGACCGCCACTGCTAGCGCGATTGCCACAACTGTCCCCATGCTCAGACGAGCGACTCGTGCCCAAGGGGGTGCAGTGAGCCTGACCACAAAACCGGTCTAGCAGTGCGGGCCAACCAGGGCAACGGGCAACTGTGCCCTGCACGGGGCCGATGATGGCTGCTACAACTGCTCCTACAACAGCCGATAGGCCGAGTGGAGCGAACAGGAGGACGTGTGACCGATCTGGCCCCTCATGCCGTCGACCATGCCGATGAAGGTCGCCATCCATCGCCATCTGACCTGCTGTGGAACGAGTCGGTCTATCTCGACTTTGTGGCCGCAGACGGTTCGTTGGGTGGATACGCCCGGATCGGCCTGTATCCGAACTTGGGCGTGACCTGGTGGACGACCACGGTCACCCGGCCTGGTCTGCCGACTGTCTCGTCGACCGACTATGGCCTACCGGTCGGTGGTGGCACCGGTCTCGTCTTGGATGCTGGTGGGCTCGATCTGACCGTCGAGGTCGAATCCCCGTTGGAACGTCTGCGTATGACAGGAACAGCACCTGGAGTCGTCCTGGACCGGCCGGTCGATGCCTACGGTCCAACTCCGGAGAAGAAGGCCACACTCGGGTTCGACCTGACATGGGAGACCGACGGGGTGCCCTATCACTACGACATCACGTCTCGATACGAGATTCCCTGTCTGGTCGGCGGGTCGATCACCATTGATGGCACCAGCCATGCGATGGAGGGCCAGGGTCAGCGCGACCACTCCTGGGGTGTACGTGATTGGTGGGCATTTGGCTGGTGCTGGTTTGCTGGCCGACTCGACGATGGGACCCGGGTCCATGGGGCCGACATCCGCATCCCGGGCTCACCGATGGCCTTTGGCTATGTGCAGCACCCATGGGGAGACGTCGAGCCGGTCGAGAGGCTCGAGGTCAGCGAAGACACGGATGCCGACGGGTTCGCCTCTGTGGCTCGCATCGTCATGGCACCCTCGGGTATCGGGCTACGGGTCACCCCAACGGCATGGGGACCAGTCCTGCTGACGGCGCCCGATGGTCGCTCCAGCCGCTTCCCCCGGGCCATGGTTGAACTGGAGGCCGACGACGGTCGCCGAGGACACGGATGGATCGAATGGAACCAGCCTGAGGGTGGTGCCGGCGGACAGTAGCCTCAGGGGATGAGGCTTTCCCTCCAGCCCACCCTGGATCCTGGGGACTATTCGTTCGTCCACGTCCTTCGCACGCGGTTCGCCGAGACCGATGCGATGGGCATCATCCACCATGGGGCCTATCCGGCCTACCTGGAAGAGGCCCGGGTTGCCCTGTTGCGAGCGGGAGGCCATGCCTACACCGACGTGCGAGCCGATGGAGGTGTGGACTTCGCCGTCCTCGAGCTCTACGTCCGCCATCGGCGGCCCCTGCACTTCGACGACCTGGTCACTGTTCACGTCGTCGTGAAGGATGTCACCCGGACGACGTTCCAGGTGGGCTACCTACTCGAGGTCGATGGCCAAGCCCGTGCCACAGCGGTCACCGTGCACGGGGCCGTCGATGCCACCGGCCGTCCTGCCCGCTTGCCGAACTGGATGCGTGAGTTGGACGGGTCGGCGCAACCAACCCGATCAGCACGCCGCAAGGGTGCAGCACCGGGATCCGGAACCACGGAACCTGGGGCCGTGGCCTGACCCCATGCGATTCTCCTACGGGCTTCCGGCTCACCGGGTCGATCTCGGTGACGAGTTCTTGGCTCCTGGGGCGTTGGGCGAACTGGCGCAGGCTGCCGAGGCCGCTGGATTCGATGCGGTCTACACCACCGAACATCCCTTCCCGGTTGACCGATGGTTAGCCCACGGTGGTCATCATGCGCTCGATCCCTTGGTCGCTCTGGCCTTCGCCGCGGCCGCCACAACTCGAATCTGCATCCACACCAATTTGTTCGTGCCGGCCTACCGCAACCCGTTCCTGGCTGCCAAGGGACTGGCCACGTTGGACGTGCTTTCCGGCGGGCGCCTCATCGTGGGCGTGGGTGCTGGCTATCTGGAGGGAGAGTTTGACGCCCTGGGTGCGGACTTCGCCCTACGCAACGACTATCTGGACGAGGCGTTGGCGGCCATGTCCGCGGCATGGACCGGCGAGTCGGTGACCTTCGAGGGAAGCGGCTATCGGGCCGAGGGGAACACCATGCTTCCAGCCCCGCTCCAGAGGCCCCGCCCGCCCATCTGGATCGGTGGGAACAGCCATCGGGCCATCCGGCGGGCCGTTGCATCGGCGGACGGTTGGTGCCCGTTTCCTGCTCCGGCAGGCATGGCGTCGCACACCCGGACGGCACCGATGGCATCCATCGATGACCTGGTCAGCGCGCTGGCCTATGCCCAGACCTACGCCGAGGAAGTAGCCAGAACTGAACCGCTGACCGTCTGTTTCGTGCCCGAAGGGCTGTCCATGGCTGATGGGCCAGTGGACGAAGGACGCGTGATCGCCTCCATCGAGGAGTTGGCAGCTGTCGGTGTCGATTGGGTAACAGTTGCCCTCCCGGGCGACACTCGGCCCGCACAGTTGGCAGCAATCGAGCGTTTTGCGTCCGTCGTCCTGGCCGCAGTCCGACATCCAGACACCACACAGCGAGCGTGACGGGACTCGTGCCCGACACTCCATCGACGACTCGAGGCGTAGCCCGGGTCGGTGCGCTCCTCCATAGCGACGTGGCCGGAGGCGTGGCCCTCGTTGTCGCACTGGCCGTGGCCATGGTCTGGGCCAACCTTTGGCCGGAGGCGTATTCGGGAGTGTGGCTCGCTCCTGTCCACATCCACGGGAAGTCTTTCGGTGGGCTCGTCGATGTGCGGTCCTGGATCAACGGTGCCCTCATGGCCGTGTTCTTCTTGGTCGTTGGCCTGGAGATCGGACGTGAACGGCGTGGTGGCGACCTGGCCAACGTGCGCACCGCGGTGGCTCCTGTAGCCGGGGCACTCGGCGGGATGGTGGGGGCAGGTCTCGCGTATGCCCTCGTGGTCCGCGGCGGCCCGGGTGCTTCGGGGTGGGGTATCCCTATGGCAACCGACATCGCCTTCGCCTTGGGGGCACTCGCTCTGCTTGGCCGCCACGTCCCCTCTGGACTGCGGGTCTTTCTGCTGACCCTGGCTGTCGCTGATGACATCGGATCCGTCTTGGTCCTGGCCATCTTCTATTCGAGCGACCTCTCGATCATCCCTCTGGTGGTAGCTGTCGTCGTGGTGCTGGGCCTCGTCGTGGCCCGGCGAAGCGCCGGGACACCAACCGCCGTGTATCTGGCCGGGGGAGTCGTGTTGTGGGCGTGCATGGCGGCTGGAGGTGTCGAGCCGGCGCTGGCCGGCGTGGTGGTGGGCTTGATGGTGCCCGGCAGCCGTGGGGCAGGCGACCGGGACCGAGCGGCTCGTCTCGAGCGCCAGGTGGCTCCTTGGTCAGCATTCGTCGTCCTGCCCCTCTTTGCCGTGGCCAATGCCGGCGTCACCATCCACGCCGGGATGCTGGGTGCCGCAGGGGCGACCGGGGTGTTCTGGGGAGTGACCGTGGCTCGTGTTGCTGGTAAGTCCATCGGGATCCCTCTGGCCGCGCTCATCGTCGTCAGATGTGGATGGGCTCGACTACCTGACGGATTGCGGTGGCGGCACGTGGTGGGTGGGGCTGCGGTGGCGGGCATTGGCTTCACTGTCCCCCTGTTGGTGGCCGAACACGCCTTTGTCGGCAATACCGGCCTAGTGATCGCTGCCGAACTCGGACTTCTGGCCGGATCGCTCGCTGCGGTTGCTCTCGGAGCCACGGTGCTGTGGCTGGTCAGCCGCAACGCCGAACGCACGCCAGCGCCGATCGTTGGCTCCCGGACCAGCTTGGAACCGACAGATGACGAGGGTCGGCCGTTGCCCTGGTGATCCACGAAGGGCCAGGTTGGCGTGACGGGCCAGGGGATGGTGGCCGGGACCGTATGCTGGGCAGGCGCCCGCCAGTGGGCGGAGCGCCGTGTTCCCGGAAGACCGGGCTGACCTGTGGAGGAAGACATGACCATCGCCGTTGGCGACACCGTTCCGGACATCAAGGTGATGACGATGGGCCCGGACGGGCCTGCGCCCGTGCAGACCGGAGCCGCCTTGGGTTCCGGCAAGGTCGTGCTGTTTGCCGTGCCGGGTGCGTTCACGCCGACGTGCTCGGATCACCACCTGCCTTCCTACGTGATTCGTCGCGAGGAACTGGCCGCCAAGGGTGTCGATTCGGTCGTGTGCATCTCGGTGAACGACCCCTTTGTCATGGGGGCCTGGGGCGAGGCGCAGAATGTCGGAGATCAGATCGTGATGCTGGCTGACGGGAACGGCGAGTTCGCCGAGGCCCTCGGACTCCAGTTCGACGGCAGCGCGTTCGGGTTGGCCACGCGCTCGCAGCGGTATGCCATGGTCATCGAAGACGGCGTGGTGACGGCCCTGCAGATCGAGCCGGGTCCCGGCGTCAGCGTGAGTGCTGCCGACGCCATCCTTGAGATCCTCTGAGTCGACTGGCTGCACAGTCGAAGAGACGGAGTAGCGCCACATGGAACTGACCGAGGCACTGCGCACGACGGGTGCGGTCCGGGAGTTCACCGAGGAGCCGGTAGATGATGCTGTCATCGCCCGGCTCCTCGATGTGGCCCGCTTTGCTCCCAACGGCGGCAACCGCCAAGCCTGGCGGGTCGTGGTCGTCAACGACCCGGCGATCCGTCGTGGTCTACGCGATATCTATCTGCCTGGGTGGTATGAGTACCTGGCTCAAGGGGCGGCCGGCCTGACGCCATGGGCCGTGGTCACTGATCGCGACGCTGAGGCGCAGGCCATCACCCGAGCGCCGGAGTTCGCTGAGGCCGCTGCGGCAGGGCCGGGAGGCTTTGCCGAGCATCTGGACGAGGCCCCCGTGATCCTGGTCCTGCTGGCCGATCTCGAGCGCCTGGCCACGGTCGACCGTGACCACGACGGTTACACGATGATCGGTGGCGCCTCGATCTACCCCTTCGCATGGAGCATCCTGCTCGCCGCTCATGGTGAGGGACTCGGTGGGGTGATGACCACCATGGTCGTCCGCCGTGAGGACGAAGTGCGTCGCCTGCTCCATGTGCCCGAGACGTTTCGGGTGGCCGGCCTGCTGGCCCTCGGCCATCCGGTCAGTCGCCCGACTCGACTACGTCGTGCGCCGGTCGAGGAGTTCGCCACCGTGGACACCCTGGACGGAGCGCCACTCACCGCAGGCACTGAGCCTGCCTCGGGAGATGGGTCCGCACCGGAATGAAGGTCCGCATCGGTGTCGGCACCGGCATCGGCGTCGAGTCCGGCCCCGCCGCACTGAGATCCCTGGTCGACGACCTCGACGTTCTTGGGTTTGACTCCATCTGGCTGCCCGAGGTGCTCACTGCGGCAACGTCGGACCCATTGGCCGGCCTGGCGTTCTGTGCCGCCCACAACCCTCACCTGAAATTGGGCACCACCATGCTGCTGCCAGGTCGGAACCTGCTCCGCTTGGCCAAAGCCCTGGCCACCGTCGACCAACTCAGCGAGGGCCGCCTTCTCGTGACGTTCGTGCCCGGGCTGGCCCAACTTCCTGAGTCCACTGCCGTGGGAGTGGCTGGCCGGGACAAGGGTGCATGGATGGACGAAGCCATTCCCGTGCTGCGCCGGCTGTGGGCGGGGGAGCGGGTCACCCACGATGGCGTGGTGGGGAGGTTCGACGATGTGGTGCTGGCGCCACTACCAGTCCAGAATCCCCTGGAGTTGTGGATGGGCGGCATGCTTCCCTCAGCTCTCGAGCGGTGTGGAACCTACGCTGACGGCTGGCTTCCCTCGGCATGCACGCCGGCGGATGCCGCGGCAGGCAGAGTGGTGATCGACGAGGCTGCCGATCGTGCCGGACGGACGATCGACCGGGAACACTTTGGCGTGTCGCTGGCCTATGCACCGGGCCCTCTCGATGCCAAGACCATGGCCGCGCTCGGACGGTCGCGCAAGGGCGTCGACCCTGCTGCCGTGGTGCCGGTGGGCCTCGACGGACTCCGCTCGTCCATCGAATCCTTCCTGGAGGTCGGCTTCTCCAAGTTCGTTGTCCGTCCCATTGGCCGACCTGTGTCGTGGCGTTCCGAACTCGAGGCCCTGGCCGAGGCGTTGGGCGACCTGCAGACGTGAGTCGGCCTCGCCCCGTCGAGTTCGAGTTCGGGTCACCTAGCGACCCGGAACTGGCTGGCCAGTTGGCCATGGTCTCACTGGGGGGAACGGGCTGGATCAACGTGGAGCCGATCATCGACGACGAGTTCCAGCCACCCGAACCGGGCCCGTTCGCTTTTCTTGGGGGATCGACCCACAAGGTGCCGGTGGTCACCTGGATGCCGGGCAAACACCAAGGGGCTGGAGGCGCAAAGGACACGACGGTGGGCCTCCAACACGCCACGGGCCCACGCCTAGCCTGGCGGCTCCGGGATCTCGGACGTCCAGTGCCAGAAGGGTGGCGGGTGACTCAAGACCATCCGAGACGCGGCCTGGTCGCCTCCGTGCCTGCAGACTCAGAACCGCTCGACGTGATGGGTTGGCTGCTCGGTGCCGCAGAAGCGACATGCCAGGTCCCGATGACGGGTCGGTGGCGGGCAACGGTCCACCCCGGTATCGCCTAGGCCAGAGGATCGATGCTCGGTGAAGTCCTGTCGTGGCCCGGGTGACGATCCTCCGATTTCACCGATCGAACTCCTAGGATTCTGCGCTACGTGCCTAGTTGACGAGACGCTGACAAGGAGTGGGATCAATGATCAAGGACTTCAAGGAGTTCCTCCTGCGGGGCAACCTGCTGGATCTTGCGGTGGCGGTTGTCATCGGTGCGGCCTTCACCGCCGTAGTCGCCTCGTTCACCAAAGGGATCATCACGCCCCTGATCAAGGCCATCTTCGGTGGGGCAACGCAGTTCGACAATCTGTCGGTGACCATTAACGGCTCCGTGATCGCCTACGGGTCGGTCCTGAACGCACTGCTTAACTTCGTGATCGTGGCCGCCGTGCTCTTCTTCTTGATCATCCGGCCTGTCAACCGCCTGATGGCACGCCTCGGCCGTACGCCGGACGAAGATCCGGTGCGCGAATGCCCGTCTTGCCTTTCCAAGGTGCCCGAAGCAGCCACCCGGTGCGCCTACTGCACCTCGACGCTGGAGCCGGTCGCCGCCTGAGCGGAGTCATCCGCCACGTCGAGGGTGATCTCGGCAACGGCCGCTTTTCCGGGCACCGACCGCCACAAGACGGCTGTCACCACCATGGAGATGGTGGCCAGCACGGATGTGGTGATGAAGGGGACCCATGGGGCCAGTGCGAAGAGCGCACCGGCAGCCGCAGCCATGACGGCGATCACTGCCGTCTGGATCGTGGCATTGAGACCTTGGACTCGGCCGAACTCGTCATGGCGAACGCCCTGGGTCAGTAGTGACTGGAGGGCAGGCATGGCTGCAGCGAAGCCGACGGCCTCGATGGCGCCGAGAGCGATGATCAGCCACACCTGATGGAGCAGCGGATAGATGGTGCAGAAGCTGATGGCGACCGCTGCGCCACCTAAGACGAGGATCTTGCGATCCGTGTGGTCGGCCAGCCAGCCCGACGGGCGGGCCAGTATGACGAACGGGATGGCAAAAAGCGTCCACGACACGCCGATCTGCCATCCCGACGCCCCGCGAGCGACCAGAAGCAGGGTCCAGCAGAGGTCATAGACGCCGGAGAAGAGGCCGAAGCCTCCTGAAGCGACCAATGCACCCACGGTGGCACGTGACCACTCGATGCGTTCGAGGACGACCGGTGACCCAGCCGTGTCCCGAGCGCGTTCTGGGCGGTCCTCGACGATCCGGGAGGCCGGGATGCATGCAGCCAACGTGGCCAGGCCGGACCCGAAGAAGAGGGCGTGCATGTGGGAGACGCCCACGATCGATCCGATGAGCGGGCCGATGGACATCCCAGCGATCTGTCCGCCGTAGATGGCAGCAAACGCCCGGCCACGACGCTCCACGCTCACTGCACTGGCGACCAGGGAGAGCGATGCCACCGTTGCCGCCCCAGCACCGATGCCCTGCAGGCCACGAAGCACGACGGCATCGACACCGTTGATGGGGAGGAGGAAGGCAAAGCTGGACAGGCTGTAGGTGAGCAGCCCGGCGAGGAGAACAGGCCGGCGTCCGATGCGGTCGGCGAGTTTGCCGGCTGGATACTGGGTGAGGACGCCGGTGGCGAAGAAGGCCGACATGACGAGCCCGGCAAGGACGTCCGAGCCCCCGAGATGCTTGATGTAGATCGGGAGCATCGGGATGATGGCCGTCGATCCGAACCACTCCAAGAAGACCGTGATGACGAGCGTTCGGACGAGTGCTGCCGAGCGGTCATTCGCTGTCGACCCGCCGGTAGGGGATGACAAGGTCATGACGGGGTCCTCGTCAGTGCTTCGAGGAAGGTGCCGATGCCAGCGCGCAGGTCGCCGGACGGTGGGGCCAATCCGAAGAGATCACATAGCCAGACGCCGTCACACGCCAGGCGCAGGACTGTGGCCTGAACCGGATCAAGGCCATCGGCCACCAGGTTCGCTTGCCATTGACCAGCAGCAGCCTGGATGGGGGCGAGGAGATCAGGCTCTGCTGCCGCCGCAGCCAAGAGGGCCGTGCCCAAGCGTTCTTCGCCGGGATGCGAGGGTGCCAGTGAGGCCGCTACATACGCCCGGGCGTAGGTGCCAGGAACGTCGGCGTCGGCCGAGCCCGGTTCGGGCAGATGGGCGGCGATCTCATGTTCGAAACGTTCGAGCATCGCCTCCACCATGCCCGCCACCAAGGAATCACGGGTGGGGAAGTGGTAGAGGACCCCACCCTTGGACAGTCCAGCTTCGGCTGCTGCGGCATCGAGGGTCAGGTGGGCCACGCCATCGCGGATGACGACATGCTCAGCCGATCCGAGGATCAGGGCTCGCGTCTGGGCAGCCGTGCGCCGCGGCGAACGCTGTCGCGGCGCGTGGGCGTCCAAGGGGCGACGAGGTGTCACGGTCACATCTTTACTATACCGTCCAGACGGTATAGTAAGAAAGCCGGACCCAGCCCCACTCGGACCCACGTGGCCGTGGACCCGGCTGAAAACTGGGTCGATGCCTTACTCCCGGCGCCGGGCCAAGTGCCAGGCCGAGCAGATCGAGCACCGATACACATCGAGGTCGATGCCATCGTGTAAGCGTCGATCGAACGAGGCGCGCTGTGCTTCGTCAAGGGTCGCATAGGCCACCTTGGGCCTTCCATCGCCACCTTGGTGCTCTCGGAGCGATCCGCCCAACCTCGGATCGTTTGGCTCTCGGGAACCGTCAGCACGGCCATGACCCGATGGCCGGCGCCGTCCACGTCGTGCTTTGGCCATCCCAACTACTCCGTGAAGACGGGACGACGCTTCTCCCGAAAGGCAGATGCGGCCTCGCGCAGGTTGCCGGTGTGGCCGGCCAGCAGTTGAGTGCGATTCTCGAGGTCAACGGCGGTCTGCAGGCTGCCTACCTCCAAGGCTCCCCACAGCGTGTCCTTGGTCAACGTGAGCCCGAGAGGGCTGAGGGCACACATCTGTTCGGCCACCTCGTAGGCCCGCGTCATCAGGGTGTCGTCCTCGGTCACCTCAGATACCAGGCCGATGCGACCGGCCTCGTCTGCATCGACCTTCCGGCCGGTGAGGAGGATGTCGTTGGACCTAGCCGTGCCGATGGCGCGAGGTAGGAGCCAGCTCACGCCGAGTTCACAACCGGTCAGTCCATTGGTGATCCCGGCACCGCAGAACACCGCAGAACGTCCTGCAATCCGAATGTCGGCCCCCAAGGAGAGACACATGCCACCGCCATACGCGGGACCTTTGATGGCTGCCACTACCGGTTGAGGCAGATTTCGGAGGGCCGGCACGATGCCCCCCATGAACTCCATGGCCCGAAGCCCCATGAGGTGGCGGCCCAAGTCGGCGCTGTTGGGAGGAAGGCCGGCGTGCTCAAGTTCCAGGCCCGAACAGAAGGCGCGCCCGGCTCCGGTGAGCACGACGACCCGACAGTCATTGTCGCTCCCTACGTCCTCGAGGGCGGCATAGAAATCCGCCACCAGAGCAAAGGACAGTGAGTTCAGCCGGTCTGGGTTGTCCAGGGTGACCTGGCGAACATGGGGTCGCACGGTAGTAATGGAGACAAGGGCCATGAGGGGAGCCTCCCCCAGGACGGTCCCTCCTGTCATCCTGGCGGAGGACCACGTTCGACGCACCCACGGAGTCTGGGCCTGGAACGGGTGCAGTCTTGGGGATAGATCGGGGCTCGTGGTCGAACAGTGACCCCGCATGGGCGACAGCACCGGCCAGAGTGCGCCATCATCGAGGGATGCCGTTGGACCCCTTCAGCCCTTTTGACCCCTATGGCGGTGCACCCGCACCAGACTCCCTGACCGGTCACCTGCTGGTGGCCACTCCAGCTGTGGACGACCCCAACTTTTGGAGGCGGGTGATCTTGGTGCTGGACCACGGCTTGGAGGGTGCGATGGGTATCGCACTCGATCGGCCGGGCGGCGTCGCTGTAGATGCCGTCAGGTCGATGGCGCGCTGGCACGCGATGGCCACGGCTCCGCCTGAGTTGTTCACCGGAGGACCGGTGTCGCGCAACTCCCTGGTCGGTGTGGCCAGACTTGCCTCTCGCCCCGATGACTCCCCAGGCGGTGCGGTTCCCCCGAGCGGTTGGCGGATCCTGATCGATGACGAACGTCCGATCGGGACGATCGATCTGAGCTCGGATCCAGACAGTGTCGCCGCATCTATCGTCGGTCTGCGGATCTTCTCGGGCTGTGCGGGTTGGGCGCCCGGTCAGCTCGAGGATGAGCTTGACGAGGGGTCGTGGTATGTCGTGCCGGCCGAGGCTCGTGACGCCATCTCAGCGGATCCCGAAGGCCTATGGCGTCGTGTGCTCAAGCGTCAGGGTGGTGCGCTTGCCCTCGTTGCCGCATTCCCTGCGGACCCCACCTCCAACTAGGGCGATCAGAAGTCAGACGACCGGGTGGATGCCGGGAGGCCTGCCGTGCTCCTCGGACACCACGGTGCGGAGCAGATCGAACAGAGCTCGGGTGGGTGCTGAAGGAAGCCCACGGCTTCGCTGTGCCACACCGACTCGTCGTTGGGGGAGTCCGGCAACAGGTAGTGCCCGGACCCTGTCTCGCAGAAAGCTCGGAATTGCCGTTGCCGGCAGCACGGCGGGTGCGATGCCCTCGAAGGCCAACGAGGCGATCAGGCGCAAGCCGTCGATCTCTGCTGCTGGGCGCAACGTGATCCCGAAGGGCCGGGTGACCGCATCCAACTCGTTGCGCAGCGAGGTCCCAGGGGAGGGGAGCAGCAACTCGGTCCTGGCCAGATCGACCAAGGTCAGATCGTGTTCGAGTTCTCCCAGCGGATGACCCTCGGGCACGACGACCAAGAGATCTTCTTCGAAGAGCAGGCGACTCACCAGGTCACGCCCGGCAACGGGCAGGTGGAGCACGGCGAGATCGAGCTGGCCGGTGGCCAACTGAGGCTCGAGGCCGGTCGTCGTCCCTTCAACCACGACGAGGTGAAGGTCTGGATGTCGGGCAGGCACAGCATCCATGAGGCGAGGGACGAGCCAGCGACCCGTTGTGCCGATCGTCCCGACCCGAACGGTCCCCGAAACGGCATCTTTGCAGGCGGCCACATCAGACACGAGAGCATCAACCTCCGAGAGGATGCGCCTTGCTCTCGCCACTGCAGCGGTCCCTTCCTCGGTCAGGCTCCCATCCGAGCGATCGATCAATGGAGCATTGAGTTCCTTCTCCAGGCGAGCCACGTGGGCCGACACGTTGGACTGGACCGTACCGAGGTGCTCGGCTGCTGCCGAGAAGGTGCCGTGATCACTAATTGCCGTGAGTGCTTGCAGGTGTCGAATCTCCATCGGAAAAAACGATAGCAAGTATCTAAAGATTCTGCTTGACTGATTGCTCGCGGAAGTTATACTTAGTTCCACGACCGCAGGAACTTAGGAATCCCCCTCCTACCTGATGCGTCAGAGCAAAGGGACCGCCCAATCCCCCCCGGCGGTCCCTTTGCCGCGTCCGGGGACAAGTGATGCAGTGCGTTCAGTTGCAAGCACGGGTTGCACGCGTTGGTGAAGGCCGCCACGGAGTTCCCCATGCGACCCCTCCTCACGGCAAGGGAAGAGGTCATGACGCGCCTCGCACAGAGATGTGCGGCCGAGTTCCCGACGTGGGCTACGCCACCTGCACGTGGGCTACGCCACCTGCACGTGGGCTGCGCCACCGCCCTTGGGCAACTCGGTTCTGCCTACCGGCAGTTGCAACTCTGGTTGGACATTGCGGCCCACCACGCGTATCTGATGAGCGTGGTCACTTCCCATGCGCATTCTCCGGCGCTGATGCAGTGTTGGTCGGAGAGTTTCAGAACGATGTCGTGCTCTGGTCCGCCAGGTGCGGATGACTCACATCACCGATCATCGGTTACACCGACCATCGGCTGCACGAGTGATGGGCGACACACGCCATCGGCGCACGTCTGTTGGATCTCCTGGGAGGTCAAAGCTGGAACTCGTGATCCCTCGGCCGCTGGGAGGTGATTCCACGAGACGTCACCTTGCATCCGAGCGGGGCGATAGGTTGCATTCATGGCCACCGAAGCAGGCGCCGTCTTCGTCGATCTCGATCGCACCCTTTTGGGTTCGGCCAGCGGGCCGGTCCTTCAAAAGGCCATGGTTGATGAGGGTGTGCTGTCTGGTGGACACAGGCTTCCCGGGGAGCGGGCCTTCTACGGCTTCTATAACGCCTTCGGCGAAACGGTCCCATCTATGGGCATGGCTCGGGCCGCCGCCCGGCTCATGCGCAACCGGTCCGCCGATGCCGCGCGCCGCGCTGGCCAGGCTGCGGTCGACCAACTCATCGACATGGTCCAGCCCTATGCCCTCGAGGTGCTTGGCGACCATCGAGCGGCGGGCCGGCCCATCGTGCTTGCTACCACCACCCCCTATGACCTTGTCAGGCCGCTGGCGGAGGCTTTGGACTTCGACGACATCATCGCCACCCGCTACGAGGAGGTCGATGGGCTCTACACCGGCCGCCTTGCTGGCCGATTCATCTGGGGCACGGGGAAACGTGATGCCGTTCGCGTCTGGGCCAACGACCATGGCACGGACCTCCGTGCGTCGCATGCCTACTCCGACAGCGTCTTCGATGTCCCGCTGCTCTCAATGGTCGGGCACCCTCATCCGCTGCATGCGGATCCGCGCCTGGCGGCCGTAGCCCTGGCCCGCCGGTGGCCCATCGAGCAGTGGGAGCGCCCAGAAGGAGTGCCGGCCGTGGTGGGCGTCGAGGCCTACGACGTGATCAGGACCTTGATCCGGCCCGAGGCCTTCCCCTACGCCCGCTTCACCGTTCATGGCATCGAGCACATTCCATCGACCGGTCCGGTGCTGCTCGCCTCGAACCACCGCAGTTACTTCGACGTGGCCGCACTCGGCATGGTGGCTGCTCGCCTCCGGCGACCCATGCGGTTCATGGGCAAACAGGAGATCTTCGATGCCCCTGTGGTGGGACAGATTGCTCGGGCCTTAGGAGGGATCCCTGTCGATCGAGGGAACGGGACCGGAGAACCGATGCGTAAGGCTGTCACCGCCTTGCGGGCGGGCGAAGTCGTCATGATCCTGCCTCAGGGAACGATCCCCCGAGGCGACGCATTCTTCGAACCGGTACTCACCGGAAAAACTGGAGCGGCCCGGCTGGCCGCCGCTACGGGAGTACCGGTGATCCCCATCGGCATCTGGGGCACCGAGGAAGTCTGGCCCCGCTCCTCCAAGGTCCCCCACGTGCTCACTATCCAGCATCCGCCCCGAGTGACGGTGACGGTTGGCCCGCCGATGACGCTGGCTGGTAGTGATCCCGTAGCCGACACGGAACTGCTGATGGCTGCAATCGCCGACTTACTGCCCGCGCAGGCGCGCGAGCGGCACGTGCCCACCGACGAGGAGCTGGCCCGGACCCGGCCTTCGGCGTGAGCGTCGTGGTGCGCCCGGCATCATCGAATCGGACCCTGAGGGCATCGGCTGCCGTGGCTGCCGTGGCCGCCGTGAACCAGTTGTCGCGTGCACTGGGACGCGGATCGGGCACGGTGGCTGGTGGGCGAGCCGGCCTAGCCATCGATCCAGATCTCCTGGCAACATTGGCCCACGGGCACCGAGTCGCATTGGTCAGCGGAACAAACGGTAAGACGACAACGACTCGCATGTTGGCCGCTGTGCTGGCCGGGCCGAACGGCACCGATCCCGTGGTGTCGAACGACACGGGGGCGAACATGCCGGCAGGGCATGTGGCGGCATTGGCCGGAGGCGTAGTTGGTGCACCTGTGGTGCTTGAGGTGGATGAGGGCTACCTCGGACGTGTCGTTGAGGCGACCTCACCAGAGGTCGTCCTCCTCCTCAACTTGTCCCGGGACCAACTCGACAGGATCAGCGAGGTCCGCATGTTGGTCGACCGGTGGCGCACTGCCCTCGGAGCGCTACCTCGGCCCGCTCCAGGCCGCCCGGGGACCGTGGTGGTGGCCAATGCGGACGATCCGATGGTGACGTGGGCGGCCAACCCGGCTCCCGATGTTCGATGGGTGGGTGCGGGTCAGGTATGGCAGGACGACGCTGTGGGTTGTCCCGCCTGCGGTGGTCGCATCACCTTCGAAGAGGCTGGTGGGTGGGAGTGCGACCGATGTGAGTTCGCTCGGCCAGAGGTCGTTGCACGACTCGACGGGGACGACCTGGTGCTGGCCGACGGGTCGCGACACCCGGTGGAGATCACCCTGCCTGGTCGGTTCAATCGAGCCAACGCAGCCATGGTGGCCGTGGCTGGTGCGGTCATGATTGACGACGAAAGGGGTGGCGTCGTCGAGGCGTTGTCTCGAGTGGCCCACGTGAAAGAGGTGGCCGGGCGTTTCGCCACGGTGCAGCGTTCAGGCCACGACGTGCGTTTGCTGTTGGCCAAGAACCCTGCGGGATGGACGGCCATCTTCGACCTGGTGGACGAGGACGGCCCTCCAGCGCCGGAATGTCCACCTCTGGTGTTGTCCATCAATGCCCGGGTGGCGGACGGCAAGGACACGAGTTGGCTGTGGGACGTCCCCTTCGAGCGACTGGTGGGCAGGACGGTGGTGGCCACCGGGGAGCGGCGACTCGACCTTGCTGTCCGGCTTCGCTATGCCGAGGTCGCCCACACGGTTGTAGCTGCGCCCCTCGATGCCTTGGATCATGCAGTGCGCATGACTGAAGCCGCTGATCAGGCCGATGGCCACGCCGACGGGGTTGGTGAGGCTGGAGGAGCCGAACATCCCCGTGGAGCTGATCACGGCAGTGGAACAGGAGAGGCCGGATCCCATGGTGCGACCAGCGGCCGTGCCGTGCAGTTCCTCGGCAACTACACAGCGTTCGCCGACCTGCGGAGTGCGCTGTGATCACCCCTCGTCCGGGTCGACTGACCATCGCCGTGGTTCATCCCGATCTTCTCGGAACCTACGGCGACGGAGGGAACGGCCTCATCTTGGCCCGACGCGCTGCGTGGCGGGGACTCGATGTAGAGCTGCTGCAAGCACCATCCAACGAGCCCCTGCCTCGGGCCGATCTCTACACGGTGGGTGGTGGTGAAGACGGACCCCAGGTGCGTGCCGCAACCACATTGATCGAGGAAGGCATCCTGGTCGAAGCTGTGGGCGACGGAGCAGTGGTGCTCGGCGTGTGCGCGGGATTCCAGTTGCTTGGACGCTCGTTCCCTGACGCAACAGGCCGACCCCATGAGGGGCTCGGGCTGTTGGACGTGACCACCACCAAGGGAAGTGGGCCGCGTGCGGTGGGGGAGTTGGTCGCTTCGTGCGCCCACGATGCCCCTCGCATGGCCACCGGGGACCATCTCCCTCGACTGACTGGCTTCGAGAACCATGGCGGGGTGACATCGCTCGGTCCAGGAGTGCGTCCACTCGCTCATGTCGAGCACGGAGTGGGCAACGGGGCTGGAGATCAGACGGAGGGAGCCTGGTCTGGTCGGGTGTTGGGCACCTACCTTCATGGGCCCGTTCTGGCTCGCAACACGGCCTTGGCCGATCTGCTGTTGGGCTGGGCGCTTGCTCCGGCGGGATCACCGGAGGCAACCGTCGCCCAACTTGCCTCCTTGGAAGATGCCGACGAGATGTCGCTGCGAGCCGAACGACTCGAAGCCATGCAGCGCATCCGTCCGGCTCGGCGATTGCGGCGACGCACCTCTCCGCGTTGATCCCGAACGCCAGGCCTCACGGCGGGTGTTTCAGGTGGCGAGTGCACGTGTAGTCACGACGCTCCTGGTTGGCCCTTGGTCGCGCCGAAGCGATGCCGGCAATGTTGGCCACCGACATACACCTCCCTCGAGGCGCATCTCTGGGTGCGCACCGTCTGTTGGGTGCGCACGGTCTGATGGTTGCGCACGGTCTGATGGGTGCGCAGGGTCTGATGTGGGCGGTTGGTGAGGTAGGCCACAAGGCCCGCTCAGTGGCGGAGTGTCACGCCAATCGGAACGTTCATCGACGTGTTTTGCGTGGCCACGAGTTCTCTTCGGGGCCAGCAATGTCTTCCTGGCGCTCTGGGGCAGGCCCAAGGGCCCACGATCGGCGCCAGGCAACTGCGTCAGGACCCTGGAGAGCAGCAGACTCACCGCGGGCAGCTGCCTTGCGGGCAGTCCACCAGTCGGTGGTCGCTTCTTCAGCCAGGGCAGCAACTGCGGCTTCGATACGGGCGGCCATGCTGCGAGCATCGTCGTCCTTGGACGGCCAGACGGGAAGTCCGTAGGTCAACGTGGTCCGCGAACGCCGGATCGTGCTCGAACCCTTGGCCAAGACGTGGCGGGTGCCATCGAGATGGATCGGCACCACGGGTCGACCGGTGCGGATCGATAGGTAAGCAGCCCCACCCCGGAAGGGCTGACCCCAACCATCCGGTGTCCGTCCGCCCTCGGGGAAGATCACCAGGTTCCAACCATCGGCGATCAGATCGGCCGCCGCTTGGGCCGACTTTCGATTCACCTTGGTCCGCTCCATGGGGATGGCGCCCAGGAGGAACGTGAAGACATCGGCTTTCCATCGTCGATCGAAGAAGTAGTCGGCTGCAGCAGCAACCACGGTCTTGTGGCGGATGTGCTGAGGAAGGCTCGAGAGGATCAGCGGGGTGTCGATGTGGCTGGCGTGATTCGCAGCGAAAATCAATGGGGTGTCGAGGCCGACCAGCGCATCCTCGCCGCGAAGCCGTGGTTGGGCCAGCACCTTGGCCACGGGCCGGGTCACATTGTCGAGAACGATGGCCCTGGCCAGGCGGACTGGGTAGCGGCGTGACCATGCAGTGTCGTAGTGGACGCCGAGTTCGGGCGTGGGAGCCGGTCGGGGCACCGTGCCCGGCCAGGTCGGTGCGGCCAGTGGGAAGTGAGCACTCCCGGCGCGGCTGGCCAACGCCGACGGGCGGAGTCGGCGCAAGGTCGATCCCACCCGACCACCCAGGGCCGCATCAGCCCGCACTTCGCGAGTCGGAAGGAGCGACCGGGACGAGTCCCGGCGACTGTTCACTGCACGTCCGCCATGAGGATCGGGGGAGCATGCAGGTGTGTCAGGGTGGGCGACGAGCCCACGACGTCACGAGCCATCTCCAGGGCGTCGGCCAGAGTCGTGGCTGACCGGAATCCGAGTCGGTGGACGGACTTCGGATCGCCTCCCACGATGATGACTGCCCCAAGGTGCTGGAGGGCGTGTGCGCACCAATACCACATGTAGAACGGATGGACGCCGTGATAGGCGTGGCCCGTGCGGTAGAGGTGGATGTACCACGGGTCGGTGGCGAATCCTTCTTCGAATCGGGAGGCCACCTCGCTGGGATCGGTCGTCTCCGACAGGACCTGCTCAAAGAAGTCGATGTAGCTCGGATGGTGGACGGGGTTGAACTCCCAAGGAGTCGGGTGCGTCATGATCAGCACCCCGCCCTCGCGAACCAAGGGTTTGTTCCGATAGAGGTTGAAGAAGTAGCCCAACCCCAGGCAGGCCACCAAGATCGGATTCAGGATCGAGTTCACGTTGTAGGGGCTGATGTAGGGAAGTCCCAGGGTGAGGATGTCGGTCTGACCTTCGACCACCACCCCTTGTTGGGCCCACACGTTCTCGGTGGTCACCTTATGGACGGCTTCCACTTCGCCGGCTTGCACTGAGGTCATGCGGTGAGGTGCCTTGACCGAGTGGAAGAGACGCCTGGCATAGCGGGCAGGCATGCGGTCGAGTGCTGCCTTGGCGCCGAGGAATCCGATACGGTCCTTCGCCTTCCACTCCCACTCCCGCTTTTGCAGATACGAGAACGCATCGGGGAACGTGTCGGTGTTGAGGGTGGTCTCGATCTGGAAGACCTTGATCCCTGCGTCACGGATGAGTCGGCCCATACGCCAGTTGGCGCTGTGCAACTCGGAGCGGTGCTGGTCCATGAAGGACTTGGACTTCCGCATCGTTTCGGGATTGTGGTGGTGGCGCAGGCTCTTGTAGCTGGACAAGCCGGTGGCCACACTCTTGTGGCCACCATCCATGGCCACCAGGTTGATGTTGACGTAGACCAACAGGTCACTGGTGGCGGCCCGCTTGTTGATCTCCACGTCTTCGCCCTCATCGGTCTGCCCGAGATGCAGGAGATTGTCCCGATCTTCGGCGTCATGCTGCGTGAGGAGCCCATTGGGGGCGAAGGCGTCATAGACCCGGTCACCGATGGCGTGGCGAAGCTCTGGCTCGGTCATTCGCCGATGGAGGGCGAGGGCCACCACCAGCTCCACGTCATCGACGCCGGCTTCGGCGGCGAGGTCGAGGACCTGCTCGATGACCATCTGGCGGATATCGGGTCGCTCCATAGGGGGGAGAGGGAGAGAGATGTCGTCGAAGGCGATGGTCAGCTTCATGCCGGGGAAGAGCAGGGCAGAGAGCGGTTCGGAGTCGCCCAGCGGGTTGGCGAGAGCGTGGCGAATGGCCGCCAGCGGATCATCTAGTGGTTCGTGGGGCTCAGGGGCGTAGATGACCCGACTGCCCTCGGGCAGCTTCTCCAACGTGAACCGCTCGCCTCGCCAGAAGAGCGTCGGCGGCGTGGAGCGATCGACCTCCAGCACGAATCCTGGTCTGGCACTCATCGGGTGCGTCCTTTCACAGTGGTGAGGTCGAATGCCACCTTGACCGCTCCTCGGCGGCCGGCGGCCCCGGCGTGAACCAGGGCTTCTTCGTAACGTTCCAATGGATAGCGAGCGGAGACGAGACGGCCCAGGCCAGCCTGGGCCACCAGGTCGATGGCCAATTCGAAACTGCGCCGCTCGGGAGATAGTGCAGATGCAGGAGAGTCGTGGCCCGGTGCGTTCTCTGCTCCGTAGGCGTAGGCGCCGACAAGGCGAACCTCGCGGTGCCACAGCGGGGCCAGGTCAACAGAGACCACTCCAGGCATGCCGACCAGCACCACCGTGCCTCGGGGTCGTACCAGTCCAAGGGCCTCAGTGATCGATGCCGCGCTGCCGACGCAGTCGATGACCACGTCGGCTCCGGCAGTGAGTCGACCGCCGAGGACAAGTGAAGCGGCCTGGCGGCGCACGGCTCGGGCCAATTGATCGGGTGCGACCACATGGTCGGCACCCAAGTCGTCGGCCAACTGGCGTTGGTGGGGATGCTTGGCGCCAGCGACGATCGTGCACGGAGCCACCGGTCGGATCAGGGTAGTGATAGCGGCGATGGAGGCGAGTCCCAGGGTGCCTGCACCGACCACCGCCACCACGTCACCGGCACGGATGCCGGCCGAAAGCACGGCATGCGTCGCGCAAGCTACCGGTTCGACGATGACGCCGTCTTCGTCGCTGAAGGTCTCGGGGATGGCATGGAGCTGACTGGCATGGGCCACCAATCCAGCCTCGGACCACCCGCCGCCGGTGTCGGCGCAGTAGCCGGTCTGCAGGCCCGGCTCCAAGGCGCCAAAGGCGGTGTTCCCGCACAGGCCGGTCGCACCTTGTGAACACGACGGGCACAGCGGTGCGATGTGGCGAGGAGCACAGCCGAGCACGGGTTCGATGACAGCTCGGGTTCCAGGGGCAAGAACTCGGCCGGCGTGGTCGGTGCCACCGTCAGCTAAGACGCCGACGACCTCATGGCCGGGAACGAACGGGAAGCTGACCAAGTCCTCGAAGTAACGAGAGGTGCGACCGTCGATGGTGGCGAGGTCAGAACCACAGATGCCAGATAGGAGTGGCGTCAGCGTGTGCCATTCGTCACCTGGAAGTTCTGGTGTCTCGGCATCGAGCAGTTGCAACGGGCCCAGGCCGGCACCGCGGCCAGACCCGAAGATCGAGGCGACACGAGAGGCGGCAAATCGGGGAAGGTTCCGCTCCAGGATGAGTGCCTTCATCGGATCTCCCTAGGGGTGGGGCCTGCAGTCAGGGTGGCCCGCAGGCGCCGAGCCTGTCCAGCTAGGGCGGCGGGTGCAGTGCGGCCTCGCCGAGCCGATCCGGGTCGGTCGAACGGACCCAGGGGCAGGGGCGGCTGGGCCCCGCCTTTTGCCTTGTGCCAGGTTTCGACATGCCAGCCCCGGCGACGGGCAATGGCGGCCAACTTTGCCTCGGGATTGACGGCCACCGGAAAGCCCACGGCCTCGAGCAAAGGGAGATCGCTGGCCGAGTCGGCATAGGCCATGCTCTCGTCGAGGCGAAGTCCTTCGGCGTCGGCGTAATCGGCGAGCACCAACGCCCGAGCCTCGCCGATGGGCGGGAGATCGATCAGGCGACCCGTGAAGGTGCCATCCGGGCGCTCGTCCATACGGGCGCAGACGATCTCGTCGAAGAGGGGACGGAAGGGCTCCACCACGAAGTCCAACGCACCGGTGATCAAGATGGTCCGATGCCCGAGTGCTCGATGCTCGCGGACCCGTGCAATGCCGGCAGGGAACGACTTGGCCAGGAGTAGGTGGTGGAACAAGTCCCATCCGTCGTCCCGCAGTCGAGCAGCGGGTGCCCCGTCGTAGCGCTGGTAGAAGGTGCGTAGGAAATCACCGCGATCTCGGCGGTCAAGGCTCAGCAACTGAGGTCCTTCGGCCACCAGGTCGGCGATGAAGGCGCTCCGTTCAGCCGGCGGCAGGTGTCGAGTGGCCAGCCAGGCATAGGCGTCGACCACGTTGGAAGCGATGAGGGTGTTCTCTAGGTCGAAGGCCGCCAGGTGGCGATCGGGGGAGAGAATGTTCTTCCGGGCACGCTCGGCTCGGTCCGTGCGGATGGCCTTGCCTGGCGTGGTGCGCACCCGAGCATGCTCGATGATCGAGGGCAGGTGGATCTCGCGGACGTACGTGGGCCAGTCGATGGCAGCCGGATCGATGCAGAACAGCATGCGGTCCTCGTCGTCCATCCGGTCGGACAGCGCCAGCAGCCGGTCGACCCGGTAGCGGGCCTCGGTCTCGGTGTAGGCGCCGTAGAGCTCGACGTAACCGAGCGCACGATCAGCCAGGAGGTGGCGCTCCTCGAGAGCGGCCATCCACTCGGCTTGCCGGCCTCGGATCGGAAGCGACCCAACGACCCGCTCGGCCATCCCCATGGCCTTGGAAGCACGAGTCAGCTGGCGCTGGACACGTCCGCGGCCCGGAAACGACCATTCGGGCACCACGATGGGTTGGCCGTCTTGGTCGTAGACGGGGTGCTCCTTGAACCATTCGGTGACGAGTTCGACGAGCTTGCCGTAGCGGAAAGGATTGCGGACGCCCGAAGCAACATGCACGACCGAGGGTCCCGCGTACTCCGCCGAGGAGTCGCCTGCCTCGAACTCAGATGCAGAGGCCAGTGCATCGCCGGCCACGGCGATGATGGCGGCCACGACGAGGTCCACCGGGATGACGTCGGTCACGCCTTCAGGTACGCCCGGGAACTCTTTGAGCAGACCGCGGGCGTAGCTGATGATGATGGGCTCGGCCATGCGGAATCCGCGGATCCAACCAGGGCGGGGTTCAGCCAAGGCGGACTCGATGATCGAGGGGCGCACCACGGTGATGGGCACGGTGGTTCCAAACTGCTCGACGAGGGCCCGTTCACCCAGCGCCTTGGTATACGGGTAAGCATCAGGCCAGCCAAGGGAGATCGCTCGAGCCTGCCCGATCTCCACCATCTGCTTCTTGACCCAGTCCTCGCGCAGGCGCTCGGCCCGTTCGGCCAAGAGGTGGAGGCCAGCCCCTCCCAGTTCGTTGCGAGCCTCCTTGTGGAAGGCCTGCAGCCGCTCAGGACGTCGCGATTCAGCTTCGGTATCGCCCCGCTGTCGACGGGCCGCCGTCACCTCGTGACGCCAATCGACGTCCAAGGTGAAGGGGTTGGCCGACAAGAGTTCTTCTTTGGCTTCGCCCTGGTGCGTGCTGGCGACATAGGCCGTAGACACCGGGATGAAGTGTCGTGGACCAACTCGACCATCGGACTCGGCCAGGTCCCTGGCCGCGACATAGGCCTGAGCCACCCGGGAAGGGCCGAGCAGGTTGACCTCGACGGCCGAGTCGAGGGGTGAATCGAAGGAGACCGACGCTGCAGAGTGGATCACGATGTCGCAGCGGGACAACGCCTCGAGACCGTCATCGTCCAGGCCAAGTCCGTCGGTGGCCACATCGCCGCCAACGGCGGTGATCCTGGCCGTCATCTCGGCATCGAAGCGGTCGCCGAATTCCTCACGCAGACGATCGAAACAGTCGTTCTTGAGGATCTCTTTGGTGGCCCGTTGCATGGGCGAGGTCCGGCGGCCCGGACGAATGAGCAGCACGACCTCGGACTCAGGAACGCAGCGCAGGATGCGCTCGACCAGGGCTGTTCCAAGGAACCCGGTTGCGCCGGTCACAAAGAATCGCTTGGCGGTCAAGGCGTCGCGAACGCGGCTCACAAGATCTGTCTACCATATGGTAAGTGAGCGTGCCCAATGGAGGAGACGGGGTGGCGGGGGGACGGGACCGAGCGACTCCGCGAGCTCGAGCCCGCTCAACTCAGACGTCCACTGACGGCGCTCCGACCTCTGAGCGAATCATTGATGCCGCGCTGCGGTCGTTCGCCACGCGTGGCTACGAGGCAACTTCGCTCGACGCCCTAGCTGCCGGGCTGGACATCACCAAGCAGACCATCCTCTACTGGTTTCCGAGCAAAGAAGTCCTGCTCGAGGCCGTCATCGACCGAAGCACGGTTGAGTTGGCGGCCGCTCTCGAACTGGCGCTGACCAGAGCTAGCACCGGATGGGCCCGGATCGACGCCGTCGTGCGCTCGGTGTTTCGTCTGGCCGCCCGTCGTCCCGAGTTGCTCGGTTTGGTGCGGGAGATGGGACGCATGGGCACTCCGGCGTCGACCCGCTTTGTGCGTGCCCTCGAACCGTTGGTCGACCGGGCTACCGAGTTCTTGGAGGCCGAGATGGACGCTGGTCACATGCGCCGCCACGAGCCCAGGCTGCTCTTGTTGGCCATCTATTCGACGGTGATCGGCATGGTGACCGAGGTCGACGTGCTGCGAGCCTTCGGTGAGGAGCCGACCGCCCGCTCCTTGGTGCGTCGCCGCAATGAGATCCTCGGCCTGTTGCGGTCAGCGCTGGTCATCGACCCGCACTGAACGAGGCGCGTCTGACCTGCGCCGCCTCGTGCCGCGCCGAACGCCCTAGCGGCCACAGCAACTACTGACGAGGGTCGTAGTGGTCAGGGCAACCTCGACGTCCTCGGACGCTCCGTCAGTCCTTGGTCTGCTCTGCCTCTTTTGCAGCACGGCGCTCAATCCACGAGAGCTTGGGGGGAGGCGGGGTTGGCTGTGTCGGACGTTTCGGGGTGTAGCGCTTGTTGGCTTCGGGTCCCACCGGGGTTTTGGCCTTGCGAGATCTGCCCTCCCGAGTGGGACGCTCACGTGATGGGGAGGGAGCGGAACCTCCTGAAGCACGTGCCTCCCGGGCTGCAGCGTTTGCCCGCTTCTGGGTCTTATAGGAGCGCCAGAGGAGAAGGCCAGCTAGGAGCAGGAAGGGAAGAGCCAGGAACAGGCCTCCGGAGTTCGAAAAGGTGAAGCCGGTGAATAGGGCGATGAATCCCAACGGCGCTCGTCGCCCCAGGTAGGTCCCACCGGCGAGCAGCACCGCGGCAACAGCCCCGACGATCAATGCGGTCTGCGGGCTGAACTGGTTCTTGACGGGATGGAAGTTCTTGTTGTTGATCTCGACGAGGTAGATCATCACCGCAAAGATCAGTGACCCAGCCGCAGCGGCGTAGCCAAATCGCCTCTCCTGTTTGTCGATGCGGTCGACTTGCCACTTGGTCGTCGGCGCCTCCGGACCAGGGCTGGTTGACCCCTGGGACCTCGGGTTCTGTGACCGTGGTGCGGTTCGGTCGTCGACACCGTCGGTGGTCACTGATGTGGCCGCAGGCCCACTGCGGGGCGCGAACAGCCGCTCCAGCAACGTCTGCTTGCCAGGGGCGGAAGCCGTGTCCTCGGGGCGGGAGCCGGATTCGGCGGTCGGTTCAGGGGTCTCGGGCATCACCGTTCAGGTTACCGGCACACCGAGGTGTCCCCCGTGGCCCACGTCGTGAGCCTCGTGCGCCCGAGAGCATCTCGGAGCAATTGCACGATGGGACAGCGCTCAGCGGCGATCGACAAGGACGAGCCCGAGTCCGAAGTTTGCCTCAGGTCCGATTTCGCACAGTCGCCCTCGATCGTCGGTGTTGTCCACGACCGCCAGTCTCGAGGCGGGTGTGACCACCCCAGATACCTCACTGGCGTCTTGCACAACGAGCTCAAGGTGGCGGACTCGGCCGGCGCGACCGTCGAGCCACGCGTCGATCTCTGGGTCTGCATCGGGACGGGCGGAGGCAATCAGGCGCAGACTGAGTGGTCCCGACCACGTCACGTCTGCCCAGCGGATCCCACCCGCGTCCCCTTCGTCGGCCACCCGACCATCGAGCAGCGTGACGAATAGGGCTAGGGCCTCGTCGAGGTCGGCCACCACATGACACACACGCAGCAGGTCAGCTGAACTGGCGGGTCGAGAAGTAGCGGAGCGAAGGCGCCGATCGGTCGGATAGTCAGGAGGGGGATCGCTGACCCAGGTGATGGGGGACTGGGCCAGTTGCACCACGATCCCGGTCGCTGCTTTGGGATGGAGAAATGCCTCGAACCACTCCGGGTCGCTTCTGTCCTCGTTGATCGGGACATACCCGGAACCCTTGGCCACGTCGAGAGCTACATCGAGATCCGGGACTTTGAAGGTCAGGTGATGAGGGCCGGGTCCACTGCGTGCAAGGAAGCGGGCCAGGAAGTCGTTTCGCTCAGGTTCGAAGGGCATCAGCAGTTCGATACGAGCACCGTTTCCGAAACGGAGTTGGCCTGGGGCAAAGCCCACATTGGGGCCGCCCGACGACCACTCCGCACCGAGATCTGTGGCGTAGCGGCCCCAGGCGGCCTGCCATGAAGGCACCGCCTGGGCGACGTGATCCAAGACGGTACCGACGATGGCGGATGGTGATGTCACCTCCATAGCGTGGACCCCACGGGGCTTCGTTGTCGACATGGCGACTGAGGGAGCCCATGACGGCCAGGGGACACATTGTCGAGCACGCAGGTGAACCTGGTTGAGCACCGTGGATCAGCGAGATGGCCAGTTGCGAGATGGCCAGTTACGAGATGGCCAGTCACGTGAAGTTGCCATGAGGCTCTTGTCGGACGGCAGCACCACCAGTACGGTCGGACCATGGACTTCCGACGCGCATCAGTTACGGAGTTGGCCGCCCAGGTCCGTACAGGACAGACCTCGGCAACGACTCTGGTCGATCACGCCCTCGAGCGCATTGAGGCCACCAATGGTGAGATAAACGCCTTCGTGGCCGTCGACGAAGATCGCGCTCGCGCTCGGGCCGCCGACATCGATGCTCAGGTCGCTGCAGGCCGGGATCCAGGCCCGTTGGCCGGCGTGCCCCTTGCCGTAAAGGATCTGGAAGACGCGCAAGGGTTTCCCACCACCCACGGATCGGCTGCACTGGGCGAGGTTGCCCCGGCTTCTTCTGACTCGTCACTGGTGGCGCGTTTGGTGGCGGCCGGTTGTGTTGTCGTTGGCAAGACGAATACGCCAGAGTTCGGCTGGAAGGCGGATACGGAGAATCCTCGCTTCGGGGCAACACGTAATCCTTGGAACACGGAGTACTCGCCGGGAGGTTCTTCCGGAGGTAGTGCCGCGGCCATTGCCGCAGGGATGGTTCCGCTGGCGACGGGCTCCGACGGAGGTGGTTCCTTGCGGATTCCGTCAACCTGCTGTGGACTGCCCTCCATCAAGCCGTCACTCGGTCGAGTCCCGAGCGGGGGAGCCCACGCCCCTGACTGGCATCATCTGTCGACCAAGGGCCCCATGGCTGCACGGGTGGCCGACATCGTGGCTGCACTCGACACCGTCGTCGGCCCCGATCCGTCGGACCTGCGATCGCTACCTCGCCCTGAAGCATCGTGGATGGCAGCCCTCGATGAGCCCAGGCTCCCTATCAAGGTGGCGTGGTCGCCCACGCTGGGCTATGCCGAGATCGATGCCGAGGTGTTGGCGATCTGTTCTCGGGTGGTGGGCGTGATGGAAGGCCTGGGCAGCGAGGTTGTCGACGTGCCGACGGTGTTCGACACCGATCCCGTCGATGACTGGTTGCTCCTCTCGGGCGCTTACAACCTGCGCTCCCTGGCCGGAGTTGTCGACACTGATACCTACGAACTCGTCGATCCCATCTTGCGCATGATCGTCGATGGGGCCCGAAGTGCGTCAGCCCTCGATGTGGTTCGAGCCGAAGATGCCGGCCACACGCTCAACCTCAAATTGGTGGACCTGTTCCACGATGTACGGCTGCTGGTCACCCCGGTGACCGCAGCTGCTGCACCCTTGCGGGAGATGGGCGGCCAGGGGATGATCAACGGGAAGCCTGACATCAACTGGGTGCAGATGACCTACCCGTTCAACATGACCCGCTCTCCGGTTGCCACCGTGTGCGTGGGCCTCACGTCAGCGGGGATTCCGGTAGGGGTCCAACTGGTGGGTCCTCAGCATGCCGATGTGGCGGTCATTCGGGCTGCCGCCGCGATCGAGGCTGCCCTGGACTTTGATCCGGTGGCTCCGTATCCGCTGGGGTGAGGGTCACCGAGGTTTGTCAGTCGTGCGGGCTGACGTGGTCGGGTAGCATGATCGTCCCGGCAGTTGGGTCACCACGGGAAACCCTTACGCACACGGGCGCTTAGCTCAGTTGGTTAGAGCGCAGCCTTCACACGGCTGAGGCCACAGGTTCGAGTCCTGTAGCGCCCACTCGTTGTCAGAAATACAACGTTCCACCAGTTCAGGGCGTACTTCGCGTGTCCGATCGCTCGGGCACGTTTGTCTCCTATTTCAAACCTCATTCGCAGGAGCAAGCGAACCAGGTCATACCTGAGCCTGCACGATCTCCAGCAGCTTCTCCTGAGGAGTCCTGAACTCGGTTCCCCGCAGGGGACCGACGAGGTGATCGGACACTTGCAGGGACAGTTCCAGCAGGTCATCCCCAACACGTTCGCGTACGTAGTCCATCTCGAACTCGAGCCGATTCATGACGCCGAGCACGGATCGATTGGCGGTCTTGGAGAAGCTTGCCTCGGACATAGCCCAGCGCTCCGATGCGATGAATGCGGCGCTCACCCCGAGGACCTTGAGGATCGATTCGAGCGCATCAGGGAACCGCGCTGCGATCGAGGTCGCCGGAGCCAGCGGGAGAAGCACCGGAAACAGCGTCGCCTCGTTGACGAAGAAGGCGACCTGTGGTCGCCAGAAGATGGCGGTGGCGTACCAGTTCCCCAGGGCCGTCGTCGGGTGCTCCCCGGCGGGTATGACTGGTTGCTTCACTCGATCGAGCAGCTTCTTGGTGCCATGGATCGTGTACACGGACACCAGTGTGCCCGTTTGGGTTGGCCGTGCAGAGTCATCCTCAAGTAGCCGAAGTTCCGAGGGAGATACCAGGGTGCGCTCGCGAAAGTTGCCTGCCCACTACCGGCACGTCGGGGACAGGCGCGGAGCTCCGCAAGCGAGCGGGTGAAGCGGGTGCGGTTGAGGTCGGAATCGATCGTTCGTTGCGTCTCGCGATGGGCAGTAACTTCGCGCGATGGACCAGCAACAGCGCCTGGCGCGACTCTTCGATGAGTTGGCTGATACGTATGACGAGGTCGGCGTTGATTTCTTCCAGCCGATCGCGTCGGGTTTGGTTGAGGCGTTGGAACCTCGACCTGGACAGCGGGTGCTCGACATCGGTTGTGGACGAGGGGCAGTGTTGCTGCGTCTTGCAGCGGCTGTTGGGCCGAACGGATCAGCCACCGGAATCGACGTGTCGCCTCGCATGGTGCAGGCTTGTATCGACGATGCCGTCCGGGCCAACGTGAAAGTGGAAGTACGAATCGGCGATGCAATGGCACCCGACTTACCTGCAGGAACTTGTGATCTGGTGGCCTCGTCGCTCGTGCTCTTCTTCCTCCCTGATCCGCACACTGCACTCCGTGCTTGGCGCGAGCTCCTGGCGGAAGGCGGCCGAGTCGGCGTGTCTACCTTTGGCCCCTACGACGATCGTTGGGCACAAACAGTCGATGATGCCCTGCGAATGCATGTCGCGACTGGGACTCAGGATGCGCGCACTAATGGTCGACAGGGGCCATTTGGGTCAGACGAGGGGATGGAGCAACTATTGGCCGATGCTGGTTTCCAGGGGATTCGCACCGAACGTTCGGTCGTGAAGCCCCGTTTCGAGAGTTGCGAGCATTGGTACGAGTGGTCAATGTCCGTGGGGCAAAGGCAGTTCTGGCGTGCTATCCCCGATGACCAACTTGGCGAGGTGAAAGCAGCAGTGTTCGCTGCAGTTGACTTGTGCCGAGACGACCAGGGCCGCATTGGATTCGACCAGACAGTTCGGTACACGCTCGGTGAGCGCTGACTCCTTCTCATGGGCCCGCGAGACGTGCCCTGAGATACAGCGCAGGTGTCAGCACTTCAATCCGGATTCAGTCCGTCACATGGGGCGACGTAACCCGGCACTGGCTGCCTCCTGCCGCCGGATCGGTGGGACAGTGCGCCACGCACTTGCTCGGCCGGAGTGACCGGCTCGCCACTTCATGAGACGGCTTTCAGGCATTGACTGAATTCGCCAGGCGAGACGACGGATTCACTGCGATCCGCTTCCGCCTGTTGAGCAAAATGCAATGCGTTTTGGTATGCTTTTCGCATGGCGCAACTCGTGACACGCGTGGAAGAGGCACTTTTGCTGGAAGTCGACCAGCTGGTCATTCAAGGGGTTGCTGCGAGCCGATCTGACTTAGTCCGGATGGGACTCGAACGAATCATCAATGAGCACCGGCGAAAGCTGATCGGTCTACAGATCGCCAAGGCGTATCAGCGAATCCCAGAATCGAACTCTGAACTCAATGAGCTCGATGCCGCCACGAGAGCGTTGATCGACGAGGAGCCGTGGTGACGATCCCACGACAAGGAGACATTTGGTGGGCAGAAATCGAAGCTGCTCGTCGTCCGGTCTTGGTGATCACCCGGTCGGAAGCGGTACCCGTTCTGACCGGTGTGGTGGTCGCCCCCGTCACGAGGACGATCCGTTCCATCCCTACCGAGATCCGACTCGGCGCTGAGGAGGGGCTCGCCGCCGAGTGCGTCGCCAACTTTGACAGCCTCCAGCGGATCCAACGTTCATCGCTCACTAGCAAGATCGGTGAACTCGGCCTTCGAAGCACTGAACTATGCGAGGCCCTGCGCATGATGAGCGACTGCTAAGCCTCTCTCGCAATCGGCGCGCCGAGGGCGGGGTGGAACGTACTCCCATCACCGCAACCTCTGTCGTCGAACCGCAGGCGAGGGTGCAAGACCGAGCTCCGCCGTGTCGAACCGTGCGGCCGAAGGCCCATGTGACTGACGACCTCTGACAGCCCGACAAGCCGGCTGTGAGCGCAATGGCCCAGGCCGAGCACAGCGGATCTGGCGACGTCCGCCGGAACTACTCGCTCTCGCCCGCGGATTCATGGGAGGTCGCCAATGACGACCGCTGGAGTTCAGCGACCTGCTCGGTCCGGTTACGCACGAGGTCGTTGAGCGCCTCGCCCGGGCCGATGTGCTCCCAGAGGGTCGATGGGTAGTGGGTCACATACATCGTCCGACGCCTACCCTCCCCGGTCGGTCGGGGCGAGGCATGCATGACGTCCTGGATGTGCACGGTGACGTCACCGGGTGCGGTGTCGATGCTGACGACCGGCACGTCGGCCCGGTCCTGCCAGCGGTACCGGAGCGCCTGGCCGTGGCTGCCGGGAACCACCTGGAGATTGCCGGTTTCGGCGTTGGATCCGGTCAGCTGAATGCCCACACTGACTGCGGGGCAGAACACGGCATGGCCGCCGGTGCCGCAGTCCTGGTGCCAGGGGATGTTGGACAGCCCGCTGGTCCGACCCGGCACCTTGATCAGCACCGGGCTGCCCTCCATCCTGTCCGGGGCGATCGCCAGTGTCGGATCGAGCAGCGTGCCGAGGCGCCGGACCCTCGGATCGCCCTCCAACGCAGCGAGCAGAGGTGAACGGAGGGTGGCATAGACCAGGCGGCACAGGGCCGGGGCGCCGGCTTCGTCCGCCACCCACCACGACCGGTCGTCCCCAGGAACGGCGAGCGACGCCAACCGATCGACCTCGCGGTTGGCGGCCTCCATCTCCTCGGCCGTGAAGACACCTGTCACGTGGAGGTAGCCCATAGTCTGCAGCTGGGTGGCGAGCTCTGCGTCCTCGGTGTCCACGGAATAGGTGGCTGTGGGATCCCGATCCTCGAAGTCGACACGGGACGGGTCGTAGGGGGGAATGCCGGCATGCAGGTACCGAAGCACCGGTTCCCAGTCGGCCAACTGCTCAAACTCGCCCCGCTCCATGTGCAGTTCGTCGCTGAGGAGGAGGCCAACGAAGGTACGCATCTGACCGACCAGATCGTCCCAGGCGCGCCGACCCAGTCGCACGGCCGTCTCTCCGGTGTCCATGCCTATCTTGCAATGGACCGTGGTCCCATCGGAGGTGTAGGTCAGGACCTCGTCATCCACGTAGAACGTAAGTCCACCGGTGGCGGCGACCTGGCCAGCTTCCTTCTCCAGCAGATCTCGGTCCACCGTGTCTGGCATCATCGGCAGGAGTGACATGGCACGAGCCTACGACTCGTGGACATCCCGGAGTTGGGACGTCGATCGACGACCCTGAGCAATCGGGAGTGCTCCCAGCTTCAGCCAGATTCACCCTTGCGACTGATGGTCACTCGACTGATGGTCACTCGACTGATGGTCACTGC
>CAIQOJ010000053.1 GCA_903873395.1 uncultured Acidimicrobiaceae bacterium | reverse complement strand
TGAAGGAACACGTCGGAACACTCCTTGTCGGTCCCCAACAGACAAGGACGAACCGATGAACACCATCTACACCTACGACTTCGACCATCTGGCCACGGCCGAGAAGATCGAAATCCTGAGAGGGGTATCCGGCTTAGTGCAGTAGCCACGGTGGTTTGTGGTCATTGCACTGACCGCCGGCGTCCCCTACCCGGAGTTGGCCGGCCCCTGTGGCCGCACGAAGTGGTCTCAGGGCTGTGGTCTGGTGGTTTCACTGGCTGATGATCGCCCTCAGGACGTGCGGGACGACCATCGATGGCTGGCGGAGGCGCCTGCGGCTCTGCACATCAGCTCATAGGGGAGCGAGATCGCTTGCCGAAACATTATGATCGTAGTGTTTCGGGGCTCCGTGAGGCTATACTCACTCTCTTGCACTCGATTTCACTACGATCGTAGTGAAATCGAGTGCGCAGACACCAGGACCAGACACTATGTGAACAAAGCACTACGATCGTAGTGCTTTCAAGAACGAGACTGCGGCGACGACGCAGGCTCCCCACACCGTCCTCGAGGAGGCGATCACATGAGCACCCTGGGAGAACAGGTTAGGGGCCGCCGGCGCGAGCTGCACCTCAACCAGAAGGAAGTCGCCGACCTGGCCGGCGTCTCGCCGAGCTTCGTTCGATTCATCGAACATGACAAGCCGACCCTTCGTCTGGACAAGGTTGCTGGTGTTCTCGATGTCTTGGGCCTCGAGATGGCCATCAAGATCAGGTCCACGTGACTGCTGCCTCGATTGCCCAGGACACGCGGTCGGTTCAGGTCGCTGACGTCTTCAAGGCTGGGCGTCGAGCGGCGCAGCTACGCAGAATCGGCAGCGGGACCGAGTTCGCATACCTGCCGGAGTTCGCCTCAGATGGAGTTGCCATCGCGACAACCCTTCCGATCTCGACCGACCCCCTCAGATACCCGCCGGGAGCGGTGCCTGCGTTCTTTGCGGGAATGCTCCCGGAAGGAAGGCGCCTCACCGCACTTCGACGCCTCGTGAAGACGTCGGCCGACGACGAGCTGTCACTGCTCCTTGCTGTTGGACGTGATGTCATCGGGGACGTCCAGGTGGTGCCAGAGGGGGAGATGCCAACCGAAGCCGAGGCGCTCATCACCGTCCAGTCCTCGTTCAGCGAGGTCAGATTCTCGGAGATCCTCGGCGTCGCAGGCGTCGTTGATCGATCTGGGATCCCAGGAGTGCAGGACAAGGCGTCGGCCCGCATGATCTCCGTACCCGTCGCCCAGGCAGCTGGGCGCTACATCCTGAAGGTCGACCCACCTGAGTTCCATCATGTTGTCGAGAACGAGCACTACTTCCTCAACATCGCTCGATCCGCCGGGATCCCTACCACGCAGGCAGATCTGGTCGAGGACGCGGACGGCAGGAAGGGACTCCTCGTCCGCCGCTTCGATCGGGTGGTCGACCGAGCCGGAACCGTCCACTCGCGTGCCTGCGAGGACGCTTGTCAGCTGCTGAACCTCTGGCCGGCGGACAAGTACAACGTGAGCTCAGAAGACCTGGCCGCTGCCGTCGGAAGGGTCTGCGCTGCTGGACCTGTCGCCGTGCGAGACGTCTATCGACAGCTCTGCTTCGCGTGGCTCACCGGAAACGGTGACGTCCATGCCAAGAACATCTCCGTGCTTGCTACGCCCGAGGGAGAATGGCGGGTGGCGCCGGCGTACGACCTGCCCTCCACTCTTCCGTACAACGACCTTACGCTGGCATTGTCTGTCCAGGGCCGGAGTGACGGGCTGAGCCGCCGATTGATGCTCGACTTCGCTGGGACGATCGGGATGACTCCGAAAGCTGCGACCTCCACCCTGGACGACATGCTCGATGCAACTGCCCACGTTCCGAGCGATCTCCGAGACGGGGCGGTCCCCTTCAGCCAGCAGACGATTTCGACATGGACGAAGCGGCTCGAATACCGGCGTAAGCTGCTCAAGGCGTAGCCCTAGGGGCCAGAACGACTCCCATGGCCCAAGGCGATGGACTGACTGCGGCATCGCCTTCCGGCCCCACCGAAGGCTCGGTCAGAGACCACGAACTTCGGCGATCAGGCGAGCAAACCGGCAATCACCAGACCACAGCCCTGAGACCACTTCGTGCGGCCACAGGGGCCGGCCAACTCCGGGTAGGGGACGCCGGCGGTCAGTGCAATGACCACAAACCGCAGGGGCTGCTGCACTAAGCCGGATACCCCTTAATCCTGATGGCCAGTCCGCTGGTCCATCAAGCAGCTGCCCTGCTCCCCGAACAGGGCATGACCACCAAGCCAGCCGCCACCGACCGGGTCGGGACCCTGGTGCTGGCAATGGCCACGGTGCTGTGGGGCAGGGATGCCCGGGCCGACAACGAGGTCCGCTACGCCTGGTCCCGCTTGGCCAAGGTGGCAGCCGACAACGGCATTCCAATGCCTAGCGACCCGCTGCGTGTCTCTCACTTCACCGACTACCGCCGGCGCTTCTGCACGCCTGCGGTTGTCAGCGCCTTCGGCCGAGCGTTGGAAGACCAGGCCCGCAGTGTGGCCATCGACCTCGGGCTCTTCCCTCTAGGCAGCATCGACTTGCTCAACCCCAACGCAACCAACGTCATCGTGGCCGACGGCTACTGGGTGGCCGAGGCATCATCCGTGGGCCGGACGGTCTACGACATCCATCTCGGGAAGGAAGTTGTCCACCCGAGCCGGTCCAAGACCGGGAACCCCCGCTTGGCCGAGTTCGACGATGTGGGCAGGACTCACGGCTATTGCTTCATTGACTACCAGGTGCGGGGCCTGGCCAAGCGGTTGATTGTCTGCCTGGGCGTCGAGCCGGCGCCAATGGGGGACGAACTGACCACCGTGATGGCCGGCGTGAAACGCCACCGGCAGGCCCTCGGTGAGCGGTTCGGCGTCTTCGTCTACGACGGTGCCTTTTCAGGCAAACACCACATCGAGGTTCGAGAACTCGGTGTGCTGAGTGTGAACAAGCCAAAGGGCACCAAGTCGCTCAGTCAGTGGGAGAAGTTGCGCAACACGCCGACCACCAACCTCAATAAGGTCATCGACTGGACATTCGACACCGGATGCACAGCGCAACTCGAGGTGGCGGCTGGCCTCATGTGGCAACTGACAACGGACATACAGAGCCGCTTCGTCCGCACCCGGGTGCTGGACCGCACTGCCGTTCGCATCGTCGCGGCCGGTGACAGGGAGCGATGGGAGGTCGACCTAGTGGTTCGCTGTGAGCAGTGCGGCCAGCACCACACGCTCACAGTCGACCCGAACGTCAAAATGGCAACCCGCAAAGGCACGGTGAACCTCCCCGAGCAGTTCCGCATCTTGGCGGCCAATGGCGGGGATGCCATGCGCACCACCTACGGGCTGCGCAACAACTCAGAGGCGTTCCACCGCCAGCTCAAGACCGACACCAATTACGGCGACCGGGCCGGGTCGCTTGCTCGCCACCACGTCGAACTCGACATGTTGTTGTTCATGCTGGCCAAGAACGCTCTGGCCTGGGCCGAGCATGGGGGGACGATCTTGGCCCGCCAGAACTACTCGCTCTAGTGGCACGTAGGAACTGAGTACACGTCGGTGACGTTGCAGCGGGCGCCAGCGTCAATGGCGCAACCATTGATTGC
>CAIQOJ010000052.1 GCA_903873395.1 uncultured Acidimicrobiaceae bacterium | reverse complement strand
GCCGTTGACCTGCCAGCAGTCGTGGCCGGTCAATCGATTCCAACGACCTTGACCGAGAACTGGGCCAACAAGGCGGGCTTCAGCGCCTCCCCGGGTGAGACGTTCACCGTCCGCTCGCTTGACGGGCCAGTGCTCACCCTTATTGGTATTGGTACAGGTGATGCAGAGGGGTGGCGCAAGTTCGGAGCGGCTGCAGTGCGGGCTTCTCGGCCGCATGGTTCTGTTGGTCTTGTTGTCCCTCCGAGTAATCCTGATGCGCAAGAAGCCGCCGCTACTGGTGCGCTGCTCGCCTCGTACAAGTTCAACACCCACAAGTCAATGCCGTCAGAGAGCGTTGCACGCATCGTTGTTGCTGCCACTTCGACCGCTGGACTGAACAAAGCGGTCGCAGCAGCGCTTGCGACGACCAGTGCTGTTTCTTTCGCCAAGGACCTCATCAATGAGCCTCCCGGCCACCTCTCGCCAACCGAGATGGCCAAGCGAGCCGCCATGACGCTGAAGGCCGTGGGGCCTTCGACCAAGGTCGAAGTCTGGGAGAAGGCGAAGATCGAAAAAGAGCGCCTCGGTGGACTCCTCGGTGTCGCCCAAGGGTCTGTTGAGCCGCCACGCCTCGTCAAGGCCACCTACACCCCAGCCAAGGTGACGGCAAAGACACCTCATGTCGTCCTCGTTGGCAAGGGTGTGACCTTTGACTCAGGTGGCTTGTCGCTCAAGCCTGCAGCGTCGATGATGCGGATGAAGACCGACATGTCTGGTGCGGCCATTGTTCTGGGCGTCGTTTCAGCTTGTGCGGCACTTGGGGTGAAGGCAAAGGTGACCGCGCTTGCGCCGATGACCGAGAACATGCCGTCGGGAACAGCCATTCGGCCGAGCGATGTGTTGACCGCTCGCAACGGCAAGACCATGGAGGTCCTCAATACCGACGCTGAGGGCCGGTTGATCTTGGCCGATGCGCTTTGTCTCGGTGCTGAACTCAACCCGACTGTCATGATTGATGTCGCTACCTTGACCGGAGCCCAGGTCGTTGCCCTCGGCGATATCGCCGCCGCGTATGCCACGAGTAGCGAGCTGTCGACAGCACTGTTCACTGCTGGTGAGCGTGAAGGTGAGCCCAACTGGCCAATGCCGCTTCCGGCGAACTTTCGCAGTCACATTGACTCTGATATTGCTGACATGAAGAACATTGGCAAGACCGGTGAAGCGGGTTCGATTTCTGCCGCGTTGTTCTTAAAAGAATTCGTTGGCGACACGAATTGGGCCCACTTCGACATTGCCGGCCCCAGTGACGCTGCATCAGACAGTGGCTATCTCACGAGAGGTGGAACCGCATTCAGCCTGCGGACGTTATTGCGGTATCTGCGTGACCTGCACTAGTCCCTCGCCCTCGTCCACCGCTTGAGCGGTGCTGCCGAACCGGCCTAAGTGGATCCGGCTCGAGCGCGGCAGCGTCTTGTCGAGTGACTTCGATCGATGGGCTTGCCCATCGCTGTGGCCGAGCAGGATGGTGCCAAACAGGCGAGTGCCAGCTGGCACCGAGAATGCTTCGAGTGTGGCCTGCTCGTTGCGAAACGTCCCCAAGAACGAAGCGCCGAGTCCAGCCGCTTCAGCACCGAGCAACAGCGCCATTGCCGCCATGCCGGCATCTCCGAACCAGTAGGGAACTGGCCAGTTCGCCACGTCATGTCCAAGGCCAGATGCCGACTTGTCTACTGCTGAGTACCGATTGGTGTAGTGGCCGGGAGAT
>CAIQOJ010000051.1 GCA_903873395.1 uncultured Acidimicrobiaceae bacterium | reverse complement strand
GTTGCTCGGTGCATGGCTGGCTGCACCCCATGCACCTGCACCCCATGCACCTGCACCCCATGCACCTGCATCGAGTGCGGCTGATCTCGGTGCCAGTGAACGCCAGAATCAGCGTGCCGCTGTGCCGACCCACCTGGGTGATGACGGGCGTCTCCGGCGGATCGGTCGGGTGGTCATGGCTAGCGCCGTTGCTGGAGAGGCCGTGCTGCTATTGGCCTCTACCTATGCCTCTGCCCCCCGTCCGGTGGCCCCGTCCTTCGCCTCGGTCTCCTGGTTGCAAGCGCACCTCGGCACCTATCGGTTTGCCACCCTCGGGCCTATTCAGCCCAACTACGGGTCCTACTTCCGCATCGCCGAGGTCAACGTCAACGATCTGCCACTCCCACGGGCATGGACCACCTACATCGCCGAGCATCTTGATCCGAACACCGTGCCCTTCGAGTTCACTGGCGGATATCGGTCGGATCCGAACGGGCCAGCGCCAGCCGAACTGGTGATCGATCGCATGGCTGCCTATGAAGCCGTAGGCGTTCGGTTCGTGGCCGTGCCGGCCACGGGTGCCGACCCCACCGGCGCACCCTTCCCCGGTCCACATGCCCGACCGTGGCCAGATGGTCCTCGGTTGGTGCACACCGATGCTGTCGCACAGATTTGGGAGCTTCCCCATCCCGCACCTCCCTTCTCAGCGAGGACCGATGGTCCCGCTTCGGTGCCCTGTGGGGTCACGTGGTCTGGATGGGATCACGCCACGGTGACCTGCAGCCGCGCCGGACATCTGGTGCGGCGGGTGCTCTATGCCCCGGGATGGACGGCCGACGTCGGGGGCACGTCCGTCAGCGTCACACACGCCCGAGGCGAACCGACGGGCCTCTTTCAATCCGTGCCCGTGCCGGCAGGTCGCACCGTTGTGCACTTCACCTACCTCCCGCCCGGCGAGCGCATCGCAGTGACCATGGCCGTGGTCGGCTGGATCGGCCTGGCAGTATCGGGTGGTGCGACACTGCTCGGCGCTGACGGGAAGGGCCGAGTTCGAACACGCCGGGTTCGGCTGAGTCGGCGACGCACGAGTAAGAGTTAGGACCAGGGGCGTAGGAGGCGGAGTGCTCGAAGACCAACTGCCTGGACACCCGGTGGTGCTCAGGTGATGCACGGTGGCGGCGGGAGCCTCGGTGCTTGAGGGTGAGCACAGCTCGCTGTCCACGCGCCTCACCATTGCCGTGTGGGCACTCGTGGGTCTCATCTGCTCGTTGACGGCATGGACCCTGGCCAGTCCGCTCGGTTCAGGACCTGATGAGCCGAGTCACATGATCCAGGCGGCCGCCACCGTTCGAGGTGAAGTCGCCGGTCCCTCGGCTCTCGTGCCGTTCGGTGCGTTGTTCAAGGTGACCGTTCCTCAGTGGACGGCCCAAGCAGCGGCCCTGCCCAACTGTTTCGCCTTCCGGCCCGACCAGCCCGCCGGGTGCTCGCCACCGGTGGGCACTACGGGGAGTCCGACGCCTTCGACGACACAGTTCGGCAACTATCCGCCCCTTTATTACGCGCTCGTCGGCCTGCCCTCACTCGGCATTCCTGGGAGCCGTGGTCTGTATGCGATGCGAGCCGTTGCCGTGGTGCTCGATTCCTGTCTCCTCGCCCTCGGACTCTTCGTGCTGGTGCGGTATGGACGGAGCAGACTGCGGCCGCTGGGTGCACTGGTGGCGTTGACCCCGATGGTCTTGTTCGTCACCTCCGTGGTCAATGACAGCGGCATCGAGGTGGCGGCAGCCTTTGCCGCATGGTGTGCCTTGGTGACCATGGCCGATGGGGTGTCGATTCCACGAGCCTTGGGTTGGTGGGCTGCGTTGGCCGTTGCGCTGCTGATGGTGAGCAGACCCACGAGCCTCCTGGACGCAGCGCTCCTGGCTCTGGTCATCGCCGCCTATGCGGGCTGGCGCAGGACACAGGCCATCGTGGCTGATCGGGCTGCATGGCCGGTGCTGGGCATGGGCGTGCTGGGCGGCGTGATGGCGGTCGCGTGGCTGCTCGTGGCGGGGAGCCCGACGCTCTTGGGTTATCCCTTGCGGCCTCAACGAAATCTGGTGGGATCCGTCGAACTCGTGGTGGGGGAGTCCGGTGGCCGCCTGCGTCAGCTCGTCGGTGACTTTGGATGGCTCGACACACCAGTGCCACTCCGAGACGTTGTCGTCTGGGCGACGATCGTCGGCGTGCTGGTGGCTGTCGGACTGCTGCGTTCGTCTGCCGTCCGGCGCTCAGTTCCCCTACTCCTTCTAGGAACGTTCGCCATGTCCTTGGCCATCGAGACTCCTCGGGTCAACGCCATCGGCCCGTTCTGGCAGGGCCGCTACTGGCTGCCGTTGGCCGTAGGGGTCCCTCTTCTCGCCTGCGCACCGTTCGCCACGAACTTTCGAGGTCGCCATTCCCGACGTCGGCCGAGGTGGCAATCAGTGGCGCTGGTCGTGGCCGTCGGCACCGTGCTGGCTCTTGTCCAGATCGATGCCCTGGTGACGGCGCTGCGTCGCTATGAGGTGGGTCTGGGGGCTCCTGTTGGTGCGACAGCCCACTGGGCCCCTCCCGGCGGTGATGCACTGGTGCTGAGCCTGGCCATCGTTGGCCAGGCGGCCCTGGTCAGCCTGGTGGCTTGGTCAGTGTGGCGTAGGCCGCAACGTCACACGTCAGGTAGCGACCTGCCCGACCAGGCCCTGTTCGATCCCGGCCCATCTGGTGACTCAGGAAAGGCCGTCGGGCCAGAGGTCATGCCCGGAGTCAGAGGGGCTCGTCCGTGAGACCTCAGCGATCTGACGTGGGCAAATCCTTGGTGAAGGTGATGAACGGTGCCGCCGGGAGGTAGTCGTCGGGAATGTCGGCAGGGGAGTCGTAGTAGTCGACGTCGAAGACGTTGGACAGACCACCGTTGTCGACCGTGCCGCTGAGGCCGGCCTCGGCGGACATGGCGAAGGCCTGACGTCCGTCGATGGAGCCGTCTTCCAGCGTGGACCACACGTCACGGGTGATCCGGGCGATGAGGCTGTAGATGCAGCCGTCGCTGGTGGCACCGACGCGCCGACCGATCATGCAGTGGTGGGGGCCGTCATCGATGACGTAGACCGTGGCATCGCCGGTGCCCACGGCCGCACGAATGCGGTGGGGATGCCCGAAGAGGTGAATCCCACCATGGGCTCGCTCTTTCAATGCATAGAGCGGGCTTGCCGGAATCGTTCCTTCCGGCTCGTCTTCACTCAGTGGGGTGACGTTCTCGGGTGCACTGACGGGAAAGGTCCAGTCCTCGGTGCCTGGGGCGAAGTGGAGCTGGCCGTCGGCGCGAGGCTGGATCAGGCCGTCGCCCTCGCCACTAGTGGAACTCGTATCGGTCATGGACCGCTCCCTTCGCTTCCGGCTGCCACTCCGGCTTGCCTTCCCACCATCGTGCCACGCCTCAGGCGTGAGGCGTCCGTTTGGACGGAAAGGCCGGTCAACGACGCCTCAGGCATGGCATGGACGTCAGTGTGCTGCGCGGGTCGGATGCCACCCGGTGACCCGTGCGTCGAGGTCCCGCGTGTAGGTCCGCCACGCCGCTTCGGCCTCGGTGAGCGAGCAGGCGACAAATGCCACCTCGCTGCCGGGCCGGAGGCGTCCGAGGACGGGGAGGTCCGCAGAGATCACGCATGCAGCCACGAGGTAGCCACCGAGCGTGCCGTGATCGGGAAGCAGGATGATCGGCCGTCCGTCGGGAGGGATCTGCACTGCACCGGTGACCATAGGGGTGGAGGTCACCGTGGCGACGCCTTCAAGCAGGGTGCCACCAGGGCGGTCGAGGCGCAGGCCGATTCGGTTGCTGTCGACCGTCACCGCCCAGACGCCCTCGAGCAGTGCGGCCAGATGTTGGGTGGTGAGGTGGTGTGGGCCGGGAATCACTCGCAGGGTCGTGATCTCACAAGCGTCGTTGCCTGGTCCGGCTAGCGCACCAGTGAGCCGAGGTGCGTCGAGGTGGCCCCGGGGCCTAGTGGGAGTGCCGATTGCCAGGTGGTCACCAGCCTCGATCGGACCCGGGCCGAGGCCGGCCAGTACGTCAGATGCACGAGAACCGAGAGCTTCAGGCGTGGCAAAGCCTCCTCCCACGCCCACCGTTGCCCGCAGGCCAGCCTGAATGGGCCCTACCGCCAAGACCTGTCCATCATGGAGGGGGAGTACGGCTCCCGCCGGCACGGACCGGCCATCGATCGTGGGGGAGACGGCGCCAGGGGAGGCCCCGAGCACGGCGAGATAGGTCGGGGTGACGCCGTCGGCGTGGACACGCAGAGTCGGGCCAACGCCCGTGCACTCGAGCACTGCGGCATCGTCCGAGGAGCCGAGGAGTCGGTTCGCCAGGATGCGAAGCGTCGGGTCGGCCGTGCCAGCGCTCGGTACGCCCAGGTGGGCCACGCCCCGACGCCCAGCGTCCTGCACGGTGGAGTGGATGCCGGGTTGGATCACCTCCAGCCAGGACTGCCCGTGGCGAGAGGTGCTGTGTCTCGTACTGACAGGGATGGTGGCCTGGTAGGTGTCGGGCCGAGCCACCGTGAATCGCACCCGATCGCCAGCGACAAACGGTGAGTACGGAGGGGTGCTTGGGTCAAAAAGCGGGAAGGTGGTTCGACCAAGCAGGTGCCAGCCCCCGGGTGAGGCGTTGGGGTAGATGCCGGCGAAGCCACCCGCCACCGCTACCGAACCAGGCGGGACGGCTGCACGGGGGGCGGCGCGTCGCTCCAGGCCGGCGAGCGATGCGGGGAGTCCGGTCAGATACGCGAAACCAGGGGCAAACCCCAGGAGGGCGACCTCAAGGTCGGCCGTGACGAGCAGCTCGATGATGGCATCGGATGTCGTCGTGAGGATCGAAGCCACCTCGTCCAGGTCGTCGCCATCAAACACCACGGGCACGTTGTGCACACGTGACGGAGTCGAGTCACGGTCGTAGCCAGCGTCGCCGCTCGACTCGATCGTGCGAGGCACGAGCTCGGTCAACCATGCCGCCCAGGTCGCAAGGTCGGCACGGGGTTCTTCGGGATCAGGATCCTCGAGATCGAGCACGACCAAGGTTCCTCCGAAGCCGACCACGACATCGACGGGTCGACCCGGGGCTGAGCGCAGATGGACGGCTTCGAGTACGGCCTCGGCGAGCTGCCGGGATGTATCGGCGCCTTGTGTCAGTACGAGTACGGCGGCATCGCCCATCGCACTCACGGGTACAGCGTCATGGCCTGACGGGTGATGGCCTGACGGGTGATGGCCTGACGGGTGATGGCCTGACGCATCGTGGCCAGATGTGCTGGGGCTGGAGCGTCCCTCGGCGGTCATGGTCCTGGAAACCAGCGGCTCATGACGGGCGGTTTGTGTGAAGGCCGGACGCATCGAAGGCCACGACCCGGACCCCAGCGGACTCCAGGGCTGAACGAACCGCTCGGGCCCGATCCGGTGCTTCGGGATGGTCCCCATGGATGCAGAGGGTCTCAACGGGCAGGGGCACCCAGGTGCCGTCTACGGCCGCCACCCCAGAGGTCAGCGCCATCGAGCGGGCACGTTCACCAACATCGTCCGCTGAGTGCACCAAGGCGCCAGGCTGGTCTCGTCCGGCCAACGAGCCAGTCGGGGTGTAGTGACGGTCGGGAAATCCTTCGAGCACGACCCGCAGTCCAGCGTGCGTCGCTGCCTCGACTGCGTGACTGTTCGGTGGCAGCACGATGGTGCGGCACAGCGGCCCTACGGCACCCAAGACGGCTGCAGCCACCTCGGCGTCCGAAGCGACAGCGTGGTAGAGAGCGCCATGGGCTTTGAGGTAGGTCACCTCTGCGCCGACACTCGTTGCTTCACTCGCCAAGGCGGCCCACTGCTCGCCGACATCGGTGGCCAACGCGTCGAGGGCCACGTCGATGCGTCGACGACCAAAGCCAGCACGATCTCGGTACGAGACGTGGGCCCCGATGACGACACCGCGCTCGAGGCAGGCTTCTGCCGCAGCCCGCATGGCCGAGGCGCTACCCGCATGGAAGCCGCATGCGAGGCTGGCGCTCGTCACCACATCGAGGATGGCGAGGTCGCTCGCCATCAACTGGTCGGACTCGGCGAGGTCGGCATTGAGATCGATTGAGATCACCTCTCCAGTATCGGGCATGTCGAGGCGGAGAGGAGCCGTTGCAATCTCAGGTGACCGGGGAGCGGCCAGGCGCTATCGTTCCGGCCATGCCTCAACCCCCAGCACTCACGCCCGAACAGCGCTCGGCTGCACTGGCGAAGGCCGCCAAGGTCCGCCGGGATCGTGCCGAGATCAAGGAGAAGCTCAAGATCGGCTCGATCGATCTACCCGAGCTGCTGGCCTTGGCCGAGACCGATGAGACGGTCGGAAAGATGAAGGTCCTCTCGGTCCTCGAATCTTTGCCAGGTCTAGGAAAGGTGAAGTCCCGACGACTCATGGAGTCGGTCGGGATTTCGGAGAGTCGACGAGTCCAGGGACTCGGTGCCAACCAGCGCGAAGCCCTGCTGCGCGCCATCGCCGGCTGATTCGACCCGGAGCGATGCCTGAAGGCCCAGCCTTCGCGGCACGGTCGCAGGTCGAAGCCGAGGTCGAAGCCGAGGGCGAAGTCGATGGTGTAGGCGATGGTGCAGTCGATGGCCAGAGCGCGTCACCGATCTTCGTCCTGTTCGGACCGGGAGGGGCGGGCAAGGGCACGATCGCCGCTCGTGTCATTCAAGAAGACCCCCGGCTCTGGCTCAGTCGTTCGTGGACGACTCGTGCTCGTCGTCCCGGCGAACCCGAAGACGCCTACGTCTTCGTGGACCGGCCCGAGTTCGAAGCCCGGGTTGAAGCAGGCGGCTTCTTCGAATGGGCGGAGTTCATCGGAAACCTCTATGGCACGCCCATCGCCGATGCCGGGCCCGAACGAGACGTGCTCCTCGAGATCGACCTACAGGGCGCTCGCCAGGTTCGTGCTCTGAGGCCGAACGCAGTCCTGGTGCTGCTCCTGCCGCCGTCGCTCGAGGTGCAAGAGGCTCGGTTGAGGGCACGGGGTGATGATGAGGAGCACATTGCTCGGCGCCTTGCCGAGGGGGAAGAAGAGGAACGGTCAGGACGGGAGTTGGCTGACCACGTTGTCATTAATCACACGATCGAACAGGCCACCGCCGATGTGGCATCTATACTCGCACTGCACCGCGCTGGGGGAGAGTAAGCCCTTCGCCTTGGCTGCCCGGTTCACACGAGCCGAGCACCAGTGCCTCGCAGCAGAATTTGCCCCACTCACCTACATCCTCGAAGGACTGTGATGGCCCAGAACCCGACCACGCTCATGGACCCGCCGATCGAGTCCCTTCTCGACAAGGTCGACTCCAAGTTCACCTTGGTGACGCTGGCTTCGCGTCGGGCCCGGCAGGTCAACAGCTACTACAACTCGCTGGGCGAGGGCATCGGCGTCGTTGTTGGACCCCAGGTCTCTTCGGCTTCCGGTAAGCCTCTGTCCATCGCTTTCGAGGAAGTGGCAGCAGGGAAGGCCGTTTATCATCGCCCCGACCCCGAAGAGCTGGCCGCTGAGTTGGCTGCTGAGCAGGAGGCCGAAGCGGCCGCCTTGGCCTTGGTCGAGGGCGCTGTGGACGCAGCCGTGGCTTCGGCTGTCGCCGAGGCAGTGTCTGCAACCTCGTCCGACGAGTAGTCCGCGGTAGGGCCGCGACCGGCCGGAGGAGGGTTGACCGTGGCTCCTGGCACCACCACAGAGCACGAGGCCGATCAACGCCAACCATTCGTTGTGCTTGGTGTGTCTGCAGGCATCGCTGCATATAAGGCGGTCGAGCTCTGTCGCCGTCTTGTCGATGCAGGCGTGCACGTCGCTCCGGTACTCACCGAGCGAGCGACCCGTTTCGTGGGCCGAGCGACCTTTGACGCTCTCGGTTCGGAAAAGACTCAGATGTCGGTTTGGGACGAAGTATCGCCAATCCCGCATACTCGCTTGGGCCAGTCAGCCGACGTGGTGGTCGTGGCCCCAGCCACCGCAGATCTGCTCGCTCGCTATGCCGCGGGAATGGCTGACGACCTACTCACCACCACGCTGGTGGCAACTGCCGCACCCGTCGTGGTGTGCCCGGCCATGCACACCGAGATGTGGGAGCACCCTTCGGTGCAAGACAACCTGGCCACGCTGGTGGCTCGCGGCGTGCACGTCGTGCCACCCGAGGACGGCCGCTTGGCCGGTGGCGATGTCGGGTCGGGTCGTATGGCCGAACCAGCGACCATCGCTGCCAAGGTGCTTGAGATCCTGGCCCTCACTCCGCCAGGTAAAGCGAATCACTCACAGGGCAACGCGGCCGGCAGCGAGGACAGAGCCCAGGATCTGGCCGGATTGACCGTGGTCATCTCGGCTGGCGGAACCCGCGAGGCCATCGATCCCGTTCGATTCATCACTAATCGATCGTCCGGCAAGCAGGGCCACGCCCTGGCCGATGCCGCCCGGCGGCGAGGTGCGCAGGTCGTACTGGTCACTACGAGTGCCCAGCCCCGCCCGGTGGGAGTCGAGGTCATCGAGGTCGAGACCGCAGCCCAGATGGAAGCAGCCATGGTGGAACGGGCGAGTGGGGCAGACGTGGTGGTGATGGCCGCAGCCGTCGCCGACTTCCGCCCAAAGGAGATCCACGACGTCAAGCTTCACAAGTCCGACGGTATTCCTGAGCTGATCCTGGAGCCGACAAACGACATCTTGGCGGAGCTCGGTCGACGCCGACGTCCCGGCCAGGTGCTGGTCGGATTCGCTGCTGAGACCCACGACGTCCACGAGAGGGCTGCGGCCAAACTGGCGGCCAAGGGCGTCCATCTCATGGTGGCCAACGACGTCTCGGCCCCTGGGGTCGGATTCGACCACGACACCAACGAGGTGACACTGCTTGGTGCTGATGGTACGAGTACCGTCGTGCCCCTTGCCTCGAAGTCGGCCGTGGCCGATGCAGTGTGGGACCGGGTCTGCACCCTCCTCGCTACGGAGTGAGTGTCGTCACCGGCACATCACCGTTGGTAGCGTGTCCCTTCTGGCCACCACGCTGCGTGGCTAAACGGGGCCGCTGGTCCCGGACCAGTGAACGATTCGCCAGCAGTTCCAACTACAGATTCAACGACAGAGGACGGAGCAAGACGTGACGAGCCGCTACACCTTCACCTCGGAGTCAGTGACCGAAGGTCACCCGGACAAGATGGCCGATCAGATCTCGGACTCGGTGCTTGATGCACTGTTGGCCGAAGACCCCGACAGCCGGGTGGCCTGTGAGACGTTGCTCACCACCGGCTTGGTGCTGGTGGCGGGCGAAATCACGACGAAGACGTACGTCGACATCCCGAAGTTGGTGCGCCAGACCGTCCTTGACATTGGCTACGACGACGACTCATACGGCATCGACGGCAATACCTGTGGTGTGATCGTCTCCCTCGACGAGCAGTCCCCCAACATCGGCCAAGGCGTTGACAAGGCCTTCGAGGTCCGGGCTGGCACCGGTGGCGAGGACCAACTCAACGCACAGGGTGCTGGTGACCAGGGCATGATGTTCGGGTACGCGTGTGACGAGACCCCTGATCTCATGCCCCTGCCCATCTGGCTGTCCCATCGCTTGGCTCAGCGCCTTGCTCAGGTGCGCAGGGTCGGCACGCTGCCCTACCTCCGCCCCGATGGCAAGACCCAGGTCTCGGTGACCTACGAGGACGGGCGGCCGGTCGCCCTTGAGACCGTGCTCATCTCCACCCAGCACGACCCGGGCATCGACCTCGAGACCCTGCTGCTGCCCGATCTGACCAACAATGTCATTGAGCCGCTGCTGCCGCCCGAGCTCGACACGTCGAACCTGCGGATCCTGGCCAACCCGACCGGCGTCTTCGAGCTCGGTGGCCCTCATGCCGACACCGGCCTCACCGGCCGGAAGATCATCGTTGACACCTACGGCGGCATGGCTCGCCACGGCGGCGGTGCCTTCTCGGGCAAGGATCCTTCGAAGGTCGACCGTTCGGCTGCCTACGCCGCTCGCTGGGTGGCCAAGAACTTGGTTGCTGCCGGTGCAGCTTCGCGGTGTGAAGTCCAGGTCGCCTACGCCATCGGCGTGGCCCGCCCAGTGTCGGTGCTCGTCGAGACGTTTGGCACCGAGAAGGCCGATCCAGCCAGGATCGCCGAGGTGGTCGACGAGGTCTTCGACCTGCGTCCCGCCGCCATCGTCCGTGACCTCGACCTGAAGCGTCCGATCTACCGCAAGACGGCTGCCTATGGCCACTTCGGCCGGGCCGATTCGGACTTCACCTGGGAGCAGACCACCCGGGCCGACGACGTCAAGCAGGCACTCGGCCTCTGAGCGGATCGCCACCCTCCGGCCCCCAGCCCCTTGCCGGGCCGGAGGGGACGACGCCCGCACGCCGGGTCGTCCGGGTCGTCCCGGACGTACCGGCCATCCACCGACAGTTTGACTACACGGTGCCTGCGGCCATGTCCGACCAGGTCACCCTGGGTTCCCGCGTCCGCATTCCCCTCCACGGCCGGAGGGTCGGTGGCTGGGTGGTGGCCGATGACGTCGAAGCTCCGCCCGGGGTGACGCCAAAGGACCTCACCGGGGCGAGCGGCCTCGGACCACCCCCCCCGGTTCTCGATCTCGCCGTCTGGGCCGCCTGGCGCTGGGCCGGGCCGGTGGCGTCGTTCCTGGGAACTGCATCACCTGGTCGGGTCGTTCGCCTCGGATCGCTTCCCGGACGACCCACACCTAGTGAGGCCCCACCCTCCCCGGGAGGGGGCAGCGTGGGACTGGTGGAGGCTGCGTTGGCCGGCGGGCCTGACGCCGCAGTGATCCGCCTGGCGCCGGCGCTCGATGCCGGCCTTTTGGTACTCGAACTGGTGCACCAGATCGGAGCGGACGGCGTGCTCGTCATCGCGCCGTCGAGGTCCCGGGCTGAACAGGTGGTGGCCCGACTCCGGGCAGGACGTGTGCCGGTGACGCTGCTGCCCGATGGCTGGCCCGCGGCCCGACGTGGGGGATCGGTCGTGGTCGGCACGAGGGCGGCGGCATGGGCTCCCATGGAACGCCTGTCGGCTGTCGTGGTGCTCGACGCCCATGATGAGGCCTACCGGGAAGAGCGGTCTCCTACGTGGTCGGCCGTCGACGTAGTGGCCGAGCGGGGACGACGTGACGGTGCGCCGGTCCTCGTGGTCAGTCCTTGCCCCACGGTGGAGCTGACCGAAGGTCGCAGGTTGGTTACCACCACTACTGAGGTCGAACGACGCGGCTGGCCAGCCATCGAACTCGTCGACCGTCGGTTCGACGATCCGAGAACAGGCCTGTACTCGGAGCGCTTGACGGATGCCGCTCGAGCGGAACTGGCTCGACCCGGTGGTCGGGTGGTCTGCATCCTTAATCGGACAGGACGGGTCCGGGTGCTGGCCTGTGGCTCGTGCGGAGCCGTGGCTCGGTGCACGGGGTGTGGAGGGGCCGTGGCCCGACCCGAGGCCGACGGCCCACTGACGTGCGGCCGGTGTGGCCGCGAACGCCCGCCCGTCTGTGCGACCTGTGACTCAGCACGTCTGAAATCCCTGCGCATCGGGGTCTCTCGGGCCACCGAGGAGCTGGGGGCGCTCTTCGGGCAGACCGCCACCGAGATCACGGCCTCAACTGAGGTAAGCGGTCCCGTCGGCCCGCTGGTCATGGGGACCGAGGCGGCCCTCCATCGAGTGGACCATGCTGGCCTGGTGGTTTTTCTCGACATTGACCAGCACCTGCTTGCTCCGCGATTCGGGGCTGGCGAGGAGACTCTGGCCCTGCTGGCTCGCGCGGCTCGATTGGTCGGTTCCCGCACCGGAGGTGGGCGGATCCTGGCACAGACCCGAATTCCTGACCACGAAGCCCTCCGTGCCGCAGTGGCGGCCGATCCGGCCATGCTGTCTGGACCAGAGCGGGATCTACGCGTGACGCTCGGCCTGCCGCCATTCGGCGCCTTGGCCGGATTGTCCGGGGCAGCTGCGGGGGAGTATGCCGAGAGATTGCGAGCCGCCGCTGGGCAGTTGGAGATCAGTCCATTGGGTGAGGATCGGTTCTTGGTGCGAGCAGAAAGCCATCAAGCGCTGTGCGACGGGCTTGCCGTCGCCGAGCGGCCCACCGGACGCCTACGGATCGAGGTCGACACCCGAGACGCCTAGTTTGCAGCGAACAGTGTCAGCGATCGCTGCCAGGGAACGCTGCCAGCGATCGCTGCCAGGGAACAGTGTCAAGGACGACTGTCCTTCTGGTCTTCCGATGATCTCGAGTTTGACGAGACGGGCCACGCCGAGGCGCAGCGAACCCTCGATACCTGGCGTGAACTTGTCCAGGCCCTGATCCAGGCCCTGATCCAGGCCCTGATCCAGGCCCTGATCAAGGCCCGTGGCCGAGATCTCGGCGGCGGACCGACAAGGTGCACCTTTGCACGGGAGGCGGACCGAAGTTCGGGATCGCTTCTCCTACACTGAGGGCATGTCGACGTTCCAGATCCGCACCTACGGCGATCCCGTGCTCAAGCAGTTGGCCACGCCGGTCACTGACGTGGATGGAGCGGTCGTCAAGTTGGTCGACGACATGGTGGAGACCATGTACGACGCTATCGGCGCAGGTCTCGCTGCCCCGCAGATCGGCGTGCAGAAGCGGATCTTCACCTTTGACGTCGGCGAGGGTCCCGAGGTGCTGATCAATCCGGAGATCGTCGAGTCCGAAGGTGAGCTCTTCCACGATGAGGCCTGCCTGTCGATCCCTGGATTGCGCATCGGCATCCTCCGACCGAGCGTGGTCCACGTCCGTGGACTTGATGCGGACGGCAACGAGGTAGAGATCGAGGCCGACGACTTCTTGGGTCGGGTCTTCCAGCATGAGATCGACCACCTCGACGGCATTCTCATGACCGATCGACTCGACGACGACACGCACAAACAGGTCAAACGGATCTTGCGCGACCGGGCCATGGGCCTCGACACCACCGAGCTCGAAGCCAAGCTCGTGGTGATGGGAAGCGATCGAGAGATCTAGGTCGGCCCGGTCCGGCTCCCGGGCCGCAATGTGTTCCTGTCGACCGGTTTCTCGCCGCTAGCCTCACACTGTGGCCCGCCTCGTGTACCTCGGCACCCCGTACATGGCGGTGCCGCCACTCGAGACCCTGGTGGCTATGGGACATGAGATCGCCCTGGTCGTCACCCGGCCAGACAAGCGACGTGGTCGGGGGAGTGAACTCGTGCCAAGCCCCGTCAAGGCTGCCGCCATGGAGCTCGGCCTCGCCGTGACAGACGACCTGGCCGAGGCGGCCGAGGTCGGGGCAGAACTTGGCGTGGTGGTCGCCTATGGGCGGATCATCCCGGAGGCGATCCTGGATCAACTGGTCATGGTCAACCTCCACTTCTCCCTTTTGCCCCGTTGGAGAGGGGCCGCCCCGGTGGAGCGGGCAGTGCTGGCCGGTGACACGGTCACCGGAGTTGATCTGATGGCCGTGGAAGCGGGCCTCGACACAGGGGCGATCTTCGATGAGGTGACGGTACCCATCGATGATGACGTGACGGTGGAGACCCTGCGGGAACACCTCGTGGCTGCCGGCTGCGAACTGCTCCGACGGAACCTGGTCGATGGGCGATCTAGTTTGCCTGTGCCTCGACCGCAGGTGGGCGAGCCCACCTATGCCGAGAAGATCCAGGCAGCAGAGTACGAGCTGGACTGGACTCGCACGTCGGCCGAGCTGCATCGAGTGGTGCGTCTGGGTCGGGCCTGGACCACCTTTCGAGGTCGGCGCCTCCGCGTGCTCGAGGCACGCATCGGCGATCCGGGTACTTTGACGTCGCGTTCTGGCGCGCTGGATGGTGTGGCCGTCGGTGCAGGCGACGATTCGCGATTGACCCTGATCACCGTTCAACCAGAAGGCAAGCGACCTATGGATGCCAGGGACTGGGTCCGAGGGTTTCGACCCGAGCCCGGTGAGCACCTTGGCGCCTGATCGGCGCCGGTAGGCTGCGAGGACGATGAGCACCACAGCCCCTACGGCCACTGATCTGACCGCCCTTCGGGTGGCCCCCTCGATTCTCTCGGCCGACTTCGGCAGCTTGGCGGCTGCCGTGGAGCAGATCACCCCGGGCACGGATTGGCTTCATGTGGACGTCATGGACGGCCATTTCGTGCCCAACCTCACCATCGGGCCTCCGGTAGTCGCATCGCTCCGGGCTCACAGCGCCCTCTACTTCGATACTCACCTGATGATCACTGAGCCCGAGCGCTATCTCGAGCCATTTCGCGATGCAGGTGCCGATGGGTGCACCGTCCACGTCGAGGTTGGCCACACGGCCGAACTGATCGAACAGATGCGGTCACTGGGTCTGCGAGCAGGTCTGGCTTGTAATCCCGATACCCCCTTCGCTGACGTCGAACCCTTTCTCGATCAGATCGATCTGCTCTTGTGTATGACGGTTTTCCCAGGGTTCGGCGGCCAGTCGTTCATGGCCGAGGTCCTCCCCAAGGTTGCTCAGGCTCGAGCGGTGGCCGACGACGCAGGACTGAGTTTGGCCATTGAGGTCGATGGCGGCATTGATGAGCACACCGTGGTGGACTCGGTGCGCGCCGGTGCGAACGTATTTGTCGCTGGCTCGGCTGTGTTCAACAGGGACGACCCGTTGACGGCGGAGCTGGTCATTCTCGAGGCTGCGCGCGTCGAGATGGGGCAGGACGTCGAGATGAACCAGGACGTCGAGACGGGCAGTACGTCGAGATGATCGATGACCTGAGGGCGATCCACGACGTGCCGGCGATGCGGGGCGTAGGCGGGTCACGTGGAGTCCGGCCCTGAGCTCTCGTCGAACCGCCACCTCGAGCTCTGATGATGGGTGGATGGAGCGTGCGGTGGCCTGTGCCGAATCCGTGCGTGGCCACACGTCGCCCAATCCCTGGGTGGGCGCTGTTGTCGTGCCTTGCGACTCCGGTGGTCCTGACGACTGGTTTTCAGGGGCAACCGCTCCTCCTGGCGGCCCACACGCCGAGGTTGCTGCTCTGACTGCTGCCGGGAAACGGGCAGAAGGATCCACGCTGTATGTGACCTTGGAGCCCTGCGCCCATCACGGGCGCACTCCACCGTGCACCGATGCGATCATCGACGCTCAGGTGGCTCGGGTGGTCATCGCGGTGATCGATCCTGACGCACAGGTCAGCGGACAAGGTGTGGACCGGCTGGAAGGCGCTGGTATCGACGTGATGGTCGGCACGGGCGCCGACGAGGTGGGAGAGCAACTCGCCCCCTACCTGCATCATCGCCGCACCGGACGTCCATGGGTCGTACTCAAACTGGCGGCGACCTTGGACGGTCGGATCGCGGCACCTGACGGTTCGAGTCAGTGGATCACCGGCCCAGAAGCTCGGCGTGACGCCCATCGGCTCCGGGCCTGCTCCGACGCCATCATGGTGGGAGCAGGAACCGTTCGTGCGGACGATCCATCGCTCACCGTCCGCCTCGATCCCGATGATCCGCTCGCCAGAGGTGATGACGACCAACCGCTGCGGGTGGTGCTCGGGCGTGCTCCACAAGGTGCCTCCGTACTGCCCGCTGTCGAGGTGGCTGGACCCATCGAGGAGGTCCTGGCCGATCTTGGAGGTCGAGGCGTGCTGCAGGTCCTCGTCGAAGGCGGCGCATCCGTGGCACACGACCTGCATGCCGCTGGCCTCGTCGACCGCTATGTCTTCTACCTGGCGCCCGCCCTTTTCGGGGGCGACGACGCCCGGCCACTGTTCGCCGGGCCAGGAGCGAGCTCGATGGACCAATTGTGGCGGGGGAGGGTGCGCTCGGTGAGTAGCCTGGGGCCTGACCTGCGGATCGACCTTGATCCGCCGGACCCGCCAGCCTGACGGAGTCGATCCGTCTGAGTTGGGCTGCCGGGAAGAGTACGAGCACACGCCACCGCTCAGCAGCACTGCAGTAGTCCCTCGTTGGGGCCATTGTGATGCGCCGAGCGGCCGAACAACAGGAGACACGGGGTTCCTATGCCCTTCTCATCAGTCGAGGACGCGATCGAGGCCGTCGGTCGAGGCGAGATCGTCGTCGTGGTCGACGACGAGGATCGCGAGAATGAAGGCGACCTCATTATCGCTGCCGATGCGGTCACACCGGAGAAGATCGCCTTCTTCTTGGCCCATACCTCGGGTCTCATCTGCGTCTCGTTGACACCAGAACGAGTCGAGGAGCTCGAGCTTCCGTTGATGGTGTCGGCCAACACCGAGGTCCAACGCACGGCATTCACCGTCAGCGTCGACTACCGCCACGACACCACCACGGGCATCTCGGCATCTGACCGATCAGCCACCATCAAGGCGTTGGTCGACCCGGAGACCCGGCCCACCGATCTCAATCGGCCCGGCCACATCTTCCCCTTGCGCTACCGCCAGGGCGGGGTGCTGAAGCGGGCGGGTCATACCGAGGCGGCAGTGGATCTGGCTCGGGCGGCGGGCATGTCTCCAGCAGGAGTCCTGTGCGAAGTGGTGAGTGAGGATAAGGCGACGATGGCTCGGCTGCCCGAACTCGAGGCCTTCAGCGCCAAGCACGGCCTCCACCTGATCTCCATTGCTGAACTGATCCGCTACCGCCGTCGCAAGGACAAGCTGGTGAAGCGGGTGGCCGACGCACGGGTCCCCACCGAGTTCGGCGAGTTCACCGTCTACGCCTATGAGTCCGTGCTCGACGGGGAGCAGCATGTTGCCCTGGTCAAGGGGGACATCAACTCACAATCCGAGACGCTGGTGCGAGTCCACAGCGAGTGCATGACCGGAGACATCCTTGGGTCATTGCGCTGCGACTGCGGACCCCAACTCCACGGAGCCATGGCCGCTATTGAACGTAATGGAAACGGCGTGCTGGTCTACCTTCGTGGCCACGAGGGCCGAGGCATCGGACTGGCTCACAAGCTTCGGGCCTACAGCCTCCAAGAAGAGGGTTTCGACACCGTCGATGCCAACCTGGAGCTGGGCCTGCCTGCTGACTCGCGTGAGTACGGCATCGGAGCACAGATCCTCGTCGACCTCGGGGTCACCAAGATGCGTCTGATGACCAACAACCCGGCCAAGTACGGCGGCCTCGAAGGCTTCGGTCTCGACATCGTGGAGCGGGTGCCGATCCAGCCCGTGGCCACTGCCCACAACATCGACTATCTGCGGACCAAGCGCGAGCGCATGGGACATCTCTTGGAGGGACTCGATGACGTCCTCTGACGCCACAGCACTGCCCGACGACGCCAAAGCCCGAGCTGCAGGCCGGGTCGGCAATTCGCTCGATCCCGGCGCACTGCCCGGTCCCTCGGACCGCCCGGTGCGGATCGGGTTTGCCTGCGGTGAGTTCAACGGCGGGATCACCGATCGGATGCTGACCGGTGCGCTGGATGAACTCGAGGCAGCCGGATGCGACATGGCATCGGTGGTCGTGGCGTGGGTGGCTGGTGCCTTCGAACTGCCACTGGTTGCCCGTTCGATGGCGGCATCGGGCCAGGTCGACGCGGTGGTCGCCCTTGGTGCGGTCATCCGGGGGGACACCGGCCACTATGACTTCGTGGCTGGCGAGTGCGCCTCCGGTCTCCAGCGAGTGCAACTCGACACCGGCCTTCCTGTCATATTCGGGGTGCTGACGACCGACACCGTCGACCAAGCACTTGTTCGTTCACTGCCCGATGAGACCAACAAGGGAGCTGAGGCAGCGCGCACGGCCATCGATACGGTGGCTGTCTTGCGCGGGATCGAGGGCCTTGGTGGCACCGGACGGGTCGGGTTCGCTGCAGGGAGGTCCTGAGATGTTGCGCCTCGTTCTCCCCAAAGGTTCCCTGGAGAAAGCCACGTTTGCGCTGTTCGGCGAGGCCGACCTGGCCGTGCAACGATCCTCGAGCGTCGACTATCGGGCCGACATCGATGACCCCCGCATTGATGACGTGCGGATCCTGCGACCCCAAGAGATCCCCCTGTACGTGGCCGACGGACTGTTCGACCTGGGGATCACCGGTAGGGACTGGATCGAGGAGCGGGGCAGCGAGGTGACCTCACTCGGGACCTTGCAGTATTCGAAGGCCACGGCCAATCCGATTCGCGTGGTCCTTGCCGTGGCCGACAACTCCCCGATTACGTCGGTGACCGATCTGGCCGCTGCCGCATCGGCAGCAGGAAGGCCGCTTCGGGTGGCCACGGAGTACCCCGAGCTGACACGCCGCTATCTGGAGCGCCACAACGTTCCCGCAGAAGTCAGCCTCTCCTATGGCGCAACCGAGGCGAAGGTTCCTGACATCGCGGACTGCGTCGTCGAGATCACCGAGACCGGTCGCGCCCTCAAGGCGGCCGGCCTGCGCATTGTCGAGACCCTGCTCGTGTCCCATACCGAGTTGATCGCCAATCCAGCAGCTGCAGCCGATCCGGCCAAGCGTCACGCGATGGAACAGATCCTCACGCTCCTCCAAGGCTCACTCGAGGCCAGAGGCAAGGTGCTGGTCAAGTTGAATGTGGCGGCTGATGCCCTCGACGGCGTGATCGAGGTCCTGCCGTCACTGCGTTCGCCGACGGTGTCCGAACTGTTCGGTGGCGGCGGGTTCGCTGTGGAGACGGTGGTGCCGAAGTCGGAGATCAATGTGCTGATTCCTGCGCTGCGGGATCGTGGCGCCACCGACATCATCGAGTTGGCTCTGTCCAAGATCGTTCACTAAGGCGCCCATGGCCACCCTCCGTCCGACCGGACCCGCTGATCTTGTCCCGGTGGGCAGGTCATCGACGCTCGGCACGGTCATCGAGTTCGACGACGAGCGAGGTGTCGGCACCATCCGGTGCGACCCAGAACGTCTGGTGCCGTTCCACTGCACGGCCATCAGCGACGGGTCACGATCTATCGCTGTAGGCACGGTGGTGACCATGCATATCCGGGCCGCCCGGCTCGGCCTGCTCGAGGCGGACTCGGTGTGGCCGCTGCCGGATTCGTCGGTCGGCGAACACCACCACGAGTCGGCATCAACGATGGATCCTGCCTCAGACGGCACCGTGCTCGTTGACGAGGCCGAACCGCCTCCGGCTGTGTCCATCGACATTCCGCTGGGACCTGAGCCAGAGATGGAGACGGTGGCCATCGTTCCGCCTCCAGCGACACCGCCGCCGGCTCCTCCGGGCTCCCGGCCCACTGGCCGGATCTATCGCCCGCCGGTCCCTTCGACGTCCGAGCCGGTGCACTCATCAGATTCGACGTCATCAAATTCGACGTCATCAGATTCGACGTCATCACCACCGGCGACAGGGTCTGCACCGTTGCCTGGAGCAGAGGATGAGACCCCTCCGTCGGGCACGTCACCGGTGAAACCGGAAGATGCGACGTATCCGCCCGAGGACAAGGGTGAGGACTCGGATGCCCCCACGCCTCACCCCAACTTCTGGTCGCCGTTCTCGTCGTCGCCGACCGGACCGCCACCGACCTGGTCAACCCCCAAGACTCCTCGCGTCGATCCCTGATCATCGGGATCTCCGGCAGTTCTCGCAGGCCCTGAGGGAAGGGGTGCAGATGCGTCCGAGGAATCGCTCGGGTCGTCTCCTGTGGTCAGTTCGCCAGCGGTGTTGTCCTCTTCGCCGGCCTCATCATCGTGGTCCTCCTCGTAGGGATTACCCAGGATGTTGCGGGCCATGTCGATGACGACGGCGCTGTCGGCATCCTCTTCGGTCACCACGCCGAGCAGGGGAGCGGCGAGCAACCCGGTCACGATCCCCGTCTCCGCCATGGCCTCGGCTTGCACAACGCTCCACTCCCACAGCCTCTTCACCATGTCCGGGCTCGTCGAGCGCTTTTGGGGATAGCGCAGCCAGCAGTTCACGATCCCGTGAGCCAGCCCGGTGACGGCGGGAAAGAGCCAGATGAGCCGGTAGTTGCCTGTGGCGTCAACGGTGACGGCGGCGATGTAGGCGAGGATCACGCTGACTAGGTTGAACGGGGAGAGCAACACACCGAGTCGCTCGCCCAGGCCACCGGCTCGGGGAAGAAGTTGCAAGAGCAGAGGAGCCATGACGATGAGATAGGCCCCGATGAATGGTGCGCCGATGTAGCTGAGGACCACCGCTTGCCACAGATGGGTGTCGAAGTACTGCACGCCGGCCAGCACAGCCCCAAGGAACGGAGCGCCGATGGCCAACTGCATGGGTGTGAGCCACCGACTGAGGGGCACGCCGAGGGCAAGTCCGAGAAGGAAGACCGGGAGGCCGGTAGCTAGGCCAGCAATGGTCTGAGCACTGGCTCCGGCGTGGAGTACGCGCTGGAAGAAGAGGACGGCGACATATGCCGTTGATCCGATGCCAGCCCAGAAGAGCAACGACCCGGTCACCAGCACCTTGGCGTTGGGGCCCGAGAGGATGTCTCGAAGTTCGTCAGCGGTAGGACGGGCCCGCCGGGTCCTGTCAGCCTCAGCGCCTCCGGCAGCAGCAGGGGCCTCGCGGACCAGAGCCAGAATGGTGAGTCCCACCACGACGAGGATGACCGCCGCGATCTGGAACGGCAGGTTCCACGTCGACGGGTCGGACTGCTTCCACGAGGTGATGACCGTCGCCTTGATGATGAGGCTGGCCATCGTCCCCAACACTGTGGTGAGCAACAGGGCCTTGAGCCATCGACTCCGACCGAAGACCTCGGGCACGACAGCCACATTGGTGAGGGTGAAGACGGCAGCGGCCTGGCGGGCGATGACGATGAAGAGGACGAGTAGCCAGTAGCCCTGGACCACGGTGAACATCCACGTGGCCAGACCCATGACGATGAGGCTGGCTGCCATGTAGGGCGTTCGACGACCCACGCGGGTGGTGGTGCGGTCGCTCAGGCGGCCGGCGATGGGATAGGTCAACCAACTCAGCAGCCGGTTGGCGGTCAGGGCGAAGGTGACGGCGAGTGCGCCCGAGGCGCGTTGTTGGACGAAGAGCGTGATGAGGACCCCGGAGACGGCCAGGTTGGCCCGAGGGCCCACGAGGCCAATGGACAGGCCGATGAAGCTGCGGACCCGGGAGGGATCGATGCCACTACCTGCGTCAGATCCTGGTGTCGTCTGACCTGGCGATAGCGGCCCTGGATCGCCACCGGCTCCAAGGGGCGTGTCGCTCACTCGTTGGTCGCTATGCCAGGTGACTCACCGGCTAGATCAGGATCTGCTCCAACGGCACCGCTCACGTCGGCTCCTGAACGCACCGCCCCGTCGATCTGGACCCACGCCATGCGCAGTTGATTCAGGCCGTCGACCAAGGTCTCTTCGCTCTCACCCAATCGACCTGCCAGACCGGTCACCAGGCAGTTGAGGGCATCGACAGCCAATCGGGCTTGATGAAGCATGGGCGGCTGCTGGCTGAGGTAGACCGCCGCCAGTTCGAAGAGGCCATAGCAATGGTTGGCCACAACTACCTCTACGGGAGTGGCGGCAAGATCGGCACGCATGGCCTCGACCTGGGCGGCCATGGCCGCTTCGTCCATCTCTCCATCGACCGGTTCGAAGGGGCTGGGCCCGCCTCGGGTGGGCTCAGGTTCAGGCCGGCCCACTGCTCGTTCTCCGTCGGGTGTCCACAGGCTGCTCACGACTGGTATCCTAGGCGGACTGAAGGACGAGGAAGCGGGGCTTCGCGGAGCGATCCCCCACCCGGCCACACATCACCGCCGATCGGCGGTGGCAAGGTGCGCCGGGTCAATGGGACCGGGAGCTAGGCGTAAGCCTGGTGAGTCCGGTGCTGGCACTGCTCTCTCACCACCGGCCGCGGAACGCCCGAGGCCCCGTACAGGGAGTGGGATCGAATAGCCACCAGCACCACCAATGACCCTCGCATCAACGAGCGCATTCGCGCCCGCGAGGTCCGTCTCGTCGACCCTGACGGAGGCCAGCTCGGCATCAAAATGCTGCCCGAGGCACTGGCCATCGCCCGCGATCTCGACCTCGATCTCGTCGAGGTCGCGCCGGGGGCGAATCCTCCGGTCTGCCGCATCATGGATTTTGGCAAACACAAGTTCGACGAGGCTCAGCGGGCCAAGGAGTCGCGGCGCAAGGCCGTCCACGTCGGGATCAAGGAGATGAAGTACCGGCCCAAGATCGGGCCGGGAGACTTCGACACCAAGACCCGCCAGGTGGCCAAGTTCCTCGATGAGGGTCACAAGGTCAAGATCACCATCATGTTCCGTGGCCGAGAGGTCTTCCATCCCGAGTTGGGTAAGAAGATCCTCGACCGGATCGCCGAACAGATGGACGGCCTCGGCAAGTCCGAATCCGTTCCTCGTCTCGACGGGCGCAACATGGTGATGGTGCTGGCCCCAGAAAAGCGACCGAAGCCATCCGGATCGAACAAGACGAGCGCAAAGGCTGCGGCTCCGACGCCAGGAGATGCTGCTCCTCCGACTCCAGGAGATCAGGCAGCGCCAGTATCTGCCCCCGAGACGGCTGAAGCGCCTGCAGCACAGGCAGTGCAAGAGACAACACAAGCACCGGAGGCCCCCGAGGGGTCAACGGCGACGGACGGGGGAGCCACCCCGGACGCCGAGACGACCGAGAGTTCGCAAGGAGAGGGATAGCACCATGCCGAAGATGAAGACGCACAGTGGGGCCAAGAAGCGGGTCAAGGTGACCGGTTCGGGACGCCTACGCCGAGGCAAAGCCTTCGGATCCCATCTGCTCGAACACAAGTCCTCCGCCCGCAAGCGCCGCCTGCATCGCGACACGGACTTCTCTCCGGGCCACGAGAAGCAGGTCAAGCGTCTGCTTGGTATGTAGTCGGACGTCATTCACGTCCGTAGATGGCCCACAACCGGGCCTTGACTCCCTGGATCGACCAGGGACGTCCCCACAGATCACCGCATGAGGCCCGTCACATGGGCCGTCCACGTAGGCCCGCACGTGCGGGCCCTAGACACGAAGGAGCAGACCCATGGCACGAGTCAAGGGCGCAGTCCACGCCAAGAAGCACCACCGCGCCATCCTCGAGCAGGCTCAGGGCTATTACGGCAACAAGAGCCGCAGCTACCGGGCCGCCAACGAGCAGGTCATGCACTCGCTGCAGTACGCCTACCGAGATCGTCGGGCGCGCAAGGGTGACTTCCGCCAGCTCTGGATCCAGCGCATCAACGCCGCTGCCCGCTTGAACGGCATGTCTTACAGCCGCTTCATCGCCGGCCTGCACAAGGCCGAAGTCGAGGTCGATCGCAAGGTGCTTGCCGACCTCGCCGTGTCCTCGCCCGAGGCGTTCGCCTCGCTGGTGAAGGTCGCCGAGGAGGCACTCGCAGGGGCGGCCTCCTGACCGCTTCAGGGGCGCCAGGCCTGGCGAGCTCGCATCAGCGGGTCCGCCGTTTGCGCCAGCTCCTGCGCAAACGCAGCATGCGATCCGCCGAAGGTGTGGTCGTCGTCGAGGGCGCCGAGTTGTTGTCGGCTGCGCTCGATGCAGGTGTGGACATCGAGGCCGTGTACGTCGCCCCCGCGGGAACTGGCGTGCCTGCGGTCGTCGATGTGTCCAACCGAGTGGCATCGAGTGGAGGTCGAGTCTTCGACCTGGCTGACGGCGTCATGGAGAAGGTGGCATCCACGGTGACACCGCAACCGGTGCTGGCCGTAGTTTCCTATCGGCCGGCACCGCTGGACCGGCTTGACGATGCATCGTTTGTGGTGGTTTGCGTGGACGTCCGTGACCCAGGAAACCTGGGCACGGTCATCCGTACGGCGGACGCCTCAGGTGCCGACGCAGTGGTGTGCTGCGAGGGGACCGTGGACCCGACGAATCCCAAGTGTGTGAGAGCCACGGCCGGTTCGCTCTTTCACGTACCTGTGATTGATGGGGGATCAGTGGAGGACGTCATGGCTGCCCTTCGGATCCGAGGGATCGCCACGGTCGCCACGGTGGTGCGTGGTGGTTCCGACCACACCGAGGTCGACTGGACCAGGCCCTCGGCCGTGGTCTTGGGGAACGAGGCAAGCGGTCTGCCCGAAGACCTGGCCGCGGCCATGGACGAACGGGCTTCGATCGCCATGGCCGGCCGGGCTGAGTCGCTGAACGTCTCGATGGCCGGCGCAGTGGTGGCCTTCGAAGCAGCCCGCCAGCGCCGCGCTGCTGGCTTGCCTGCAGGGGCGACGTCGCCAGACCATGCCTCGTCGCCAGGACTGGGGCCGGCGGGCTCTACGATGCTCGACATGGACGGCGCAGCCAACGGCCTCAACGCACCTCAAGGGAACGACACGTGAACCCCGACACGGTCATGCCTGACGTCGAGGCGTTGGTGACCGAGGCCACCAACGCCATCGCCGAGGCCACCACGACCGAAGAGATTCGATCGGTTGGAGCTGCGGTGACCGGGAAGAAGTCACCTCTGGCTGAGGCCTCACGGGCGCTCGGCCAGATGGATCCCGAGGATCGCAAGGTGCTGGGCCAACGACTGGGCGAGGCCCGTGGCGTGGTCGAGGCGGCTCTCGAGTCGCGTCGAGATGAGCTTCGGTATGCCGAGTTGGCCGCCGAGATGGCCGCATCCCGCCTGGACCTCACCGAGTATGTACCCGGTTCGGTCCCTGGGCCGATGGCACGAGGACATCTGAGTCTGGTCACCCAGACCAGAGACTCCCTCGAAGATGTGTTCGTGGGCATGGGCTTCGAGGTGGCCGAAGGCCCAGAGATCGAGACCGACTGGTATAACTTCGGCGCCCTCAACATTCCGCCGGCCCACCCGGCCCGAGGCATGTGGGACACCTTCTACCTGCACCTGGGCGAGCCTGAGTCCACGCTGCTGCGGACCCACACGTCACCGGTCCAGATCCACTTGATGGAACAAGCGGTGCTCAACGGCACGCTCCCTATCCATGCCGTCATGCCCGGCCGCTGTTATCGCCGGGACACGCCAGACGCTCGACACCTGGCCGTCTTCCATCAGATCGAAGGGCTAGTGGTGGATCGGGGAATCACCTTCGCTGACTTGGCAGGCACCATCGAGACCTTCACCCGAGCCTATTTCGGCCCGGACATCCACTCGCGCCTTCGGCCAGCATTCTTCCCCTTCACGGAACCGTCGGCCGAGTTCGAAGTCACCTGTGCGATCTGTCGGGGTGAGGGATGTCGGACGTGTTCGCAGACCGGGTGGATCGAGTTGGGCGGATGCGGCATGGTCGACCCGGCCGTTTTTGCGTCCGTGGGGATCGATGCCGACGAGTGGACGGGGTTCGCCTTCGGGTTCGGCATCGACCGGTGTGCCCAGATGCGTCACCAGATCGCCGACATGCGCGCCTTGATCGAGAACGACGTCCGCTTCCTGCGGCAGTTCTGAGAGACCGAGCAGAAGAGACCGAGAGGACCGACGTTGCGCGTTTCGCTGTCGTGGTTGCGGGACTTCGCCCCCTTTGAAGGGAGCGCGTCCGAGTTGTCGGCCGTCCTGGACGACCTCGGCCTGGTGGTTGAGGGCGTCGAGCAGGTCGGGGAAGGCGTAGGAGACGTCATCGTGGCCCGGGTGCTCGAGATCGGGGCCATCGAGGGTGCCGACAAGATCCGCCGTGTCGTGGTCGATCACGGGTCGGGGCCGATCCAGGTTGTGTGTGGAGCATGGAACTTCGTCGAAGGTGACCTTGTCGCCTTCGCTCCAGTTGGAGCGGTACTGCCGGGCGACTTCGCCATCGGCAAGCGGAAGATGAAGGGCGTCACCTCGGAGGGAATGCTCTGCTCGGGACGAGAGCTTCGTCTAAGTGAAGATCACGCCGGCATCCTGGTCCTCAACGACACACCGGGTGCCGAGCCGGGACAGCTGCTGGTCGACGTGCTGGGCATCGTGCCCGATGTGGTCTTCGACATCGCCGTGGAGGCCAACCGGCCTGACGCCTGGTGCGTGGCCGGAGTGGCCCGTGACTTGGCGGCGCGCCTCAACTTGCCCTTCGTGATCCCGACGACATCCGATCTGGTCGAGCGGGGTTCGGGGTCGCCAGCACCGGTGCCCGCGGCGGCCGCCGGGCCGGATGTGGCATCGCTCGCCTCGGTGGTGGTCGACGACCTCGAGTTGTGCCCGCGCTTTACGGCCCGGGTGCTCACCGGCGTCCGGGTGACCGACTCGCCGGCCTGGCTGGCAAGACGCCTGACGGCTGCTGGCATGCGTCCTATCAACAACGTGGTGGATGCCTCCAACTACGTCATGCTGGAACTGGGTCAACCCACCCACCCCTATGACCTCGATCGCCTCCCAGGCGGTGGCCTGCTGGTCCGACGGGCCGAAGCGGGGGAGACCCTCACCACCTTGGACGACGTGGTCCGGACCATGGGCCGACCTGGTCCTGGCTTGGGTGACACCGGGCAGGACTGTCTGATCTGTGACGCCGAAGGCACCCCGGTGGGCGTGGGCGGTGTCATGGGTGGTGCCTCGTCGGAGATCGGTGACGACACGTCACGGGTACTCCTCGAAGCGGCCTACTTCGTGCCGATGGCCATCGCCCGCACGTCTAAGCGGCTCAACCTGCGCACCGAAGCCTCGGCCCGGTTCGAACGGGGTTGTGACCCCGCCGGCATCGATCGCGCCGCCGAACGCTTCTGTGAGCTCGTCGCCTTGACGGCCGGACCTGAACTTGCCCTGGCCACAGGGACCCTCGATGTGGTGGGTGATGCGCCTGAGCCGCTCGAGATTGCCGTGCGTCCCGAGCGGGTCAATGCCCTGCTCGGTACCGAGTTCGACGCGGCCACCATTGCTGGCTTGCTCGAGCCTCTCGGGATGACGGCAGCGCCACTGGGTGGCTCGTTCGACCCGGTTGCTGTGGTCGTCCCCACGTTTCGTCCTGATATCCGGCCCGCGCCGATGGGCGAAGCCGATCTGGCTGAGGAGGTGGCCCGGACCTACGGGTATGTGCGCCTGCCTCGCCGTCAGCCTGCCTGGCCACAGCCGGGAGGACTGACTGAGCGCCAGAAGGCTCGACGGATGCTGAAGGACGTGCTGTGTGGCCTCGGCGCCTCCGAGGCCTGGACGACGGCATTTCTGTCCGAAGCCGATCTTCTGGCTGCCGATGCCACGCCTCCCTTCATCGAGGTCGCCAACCCGCTTGTCGAGTCCGAACGGTTCCTGCGGACGACCATGATTCCCGGCCTGCTGCAGGCAGTGCGCTACAACGCCGAGCGTCGTCAAGGAGACGTGCGCCTCTTCGAGATCGGGGAGGTGTTCGCTCGGGTGGAGATTGCTGACCCTGAGGGTCCACCGGCCGTGGAGACCGAGCGGCTGGCCGTGGTGTTCTGCGATGCAGGCGACGATGCCATGTCTGCGGTCGCGGCGTGGCACACGATCGCCGACGCCTTGGGTCTGGCGACATGGGAGCTCGAACAGGGTCCTCGGCGGAACGAGGCATCTCGAGCCCTCCACGGACATCGCTCGGGCACGATCCTGTGCGCCCCTGATGCCGATGCCGGCTTCGATCGTCGGAGCATCCTGGGGGTCGTGGGGGAGCTGGACCCGAGCCTCATCGAGAGCTTTGGTTTGGTCAACGCAGACGGTCGGCCTCGTCGCGTGGGATGGCTGGACCTCGACCTTGGAGTGCTGCTCGATCCCCGGCTCGCACCTCGCCGGTCGCTCCACGCCGTGCCGCCCAGTCGGTTCCCTTCCTCGGACGTGGATCTGGCCTTTGTGGTGCCCGACGAGGTTCCCGCCCAGATGGTCGAGGTGACCTTGCGGGCCGCTGGAAGCGATCTGCTCGAGTCTGTCCGCCTCTTCGATGTCTACCGAGGTGAGTCGCTGGGGGAGGGGGTCCGCAGCCTGGCCTACCGCCTGCGCTTCTGCGCTCCGGATCGGACGTTGACCGATGTGGATGTTGGCGGGCTCCGTCAGGCCTGCATCGATGCGGTGGAATCGGCCCATCGGGCCACACTTCGCTGAGAATCGATCACTGCCTCGGCAGGTAATCGGGATCGTCCTAGGAGTCGAACCCCATGCCCGCCGCGTCGAGCGCCTTCAACCAGAGGTTCCGTTTGCCTCGATTGGCATCGGCACGGGCCAGTGACCAACGGGTCATCTGGATGCCGATCGACGCCAGTGGTTCCGGGGGGAAGGGGATTGGCTTGGTCCGGACCATCGTGAGTCTGGTGCGTTCGGTCTCGGTGCCACTCACCAGGTCGAGGGCCACCTGGGCGCCAAACCGAGACGCTCCGACCCCCATGCCGGTGTAGCCGGCCACCGAGGCCACTCGGCCGTCATGTCCGAGGTCGAAGAAGGCGCAGAACCTCGAACAGGTGTCGATGGCTCCGGCCCAGGCATGGGTGAACCGCACGTCGGCGAGCTGCGGGAAGGTCTCTTCGAAGAGTTCGGCGAGTCGGCGGTGGGTGGTGGGGTCTCGCTCGATGTCGGGCCCCATGGCTCGGCCGTAGCGGTAGATAGCGTCGTAGCCGCCGAACAGGATCCGGTTGTCGGCGCTGAGTCGGTAATAGAGGAACTGATTTCCCACCCCACCAAGGCCCTGACGGCCGGTCCACCCGATCGACTCCATCTGTTCTGCACTCAGCGGCTCGGTCATGAGCACGTAGTCGTAGACGGGGACGGTGTACTTGCGCAGGCGCTTGACCGGAGACGGAAAGGCGTTCGTGGCCAGCACCACCTTGGTGGAGGTGACCTGGCCGTGTGCGGTGGTGATGGTGATCGGGTCAGCCGGCCCCGGCCCAGACGAGGTCAGGCCGGTGACCGGGGTGTGCTCGAAGATACGAACGCCAAGGGCCAGGCAGGCCGAACGCAGGCCCCAGGCCAACTTGGCCGGATGGACGAGTGCCGTGCCGGACGGCTCGAGGAGTCCGGCGAGGTAGGTGGGGGAGTGAACCTCTGCACGGACCTCGTCTTGGTCGAGGAGGCGGACGTCTGCGCCGTGTTCGGCGGCCATGGTGGCGTAGCGGCCAAGGTCGTCTACCTGCCAGGGCTCGGTGGCCACGTCGAGGCTGCCGGTGCGTTCGAACTCGCACTCGATGCCGTGGGTAGTGATGGAGCGTTCGATGCCGTCGAGATTGTCTTCTCCGAGGCGCTCGAGCGTGGCCAACTCATCGGGCCACCGCTCGATTCCGTTGGGCAGACCGTGGGTCAAGGTGGCAGCACAGAACCCGCCATTGCGACCTGAGGCGGCCCAGCCGCAACGGTCTCCCTCGAGGACGACCACATCGCGGGAAGGATCAGACTCCTTGGCCAGGAGCGCGGCCCAGAGGCCGCTGTAGCCACCTCCAACCACGGTCAGATCAGCTCGGGTGGTTCGGGCCAGCGGGGCCAACGGCTCGGGCGCCTCAGAGTCATCGAGCCAGAACGAGAGCGGGACGGCATCGGCCAGAGCAGCAACACGGTCCATGACCACGACGTTACCGGGCACGGTGTCCGGCCATGCGCCGCGATCCGTGAGCCGCCGGTTCAGGTGTGGAAGAGTGCAATCGTGAGTGCGCACTTCCTGCAGGAGGGCTTGCGAGGGAAGTGGCCAAGCGCGGGGATGTCCCCGCGGTGAGCAAACCACAGGCACCCGTCGGCGGTTCAGGGGTGGTCTCTGAGCAAGGTGCACCTGGTGGAAGCGCGCTGACTCTTGGGGTCCTCAAGCGTCAGATCACCCTGATCCCCCTGGTGGGGCTCATCTACTTCAGCGTCTCGGGTGGCCCCTATGGCCTGGAGAACTCCGTGGGCAGCTCTGGGCCGGGTATGGCCATGCTCCTGATCATCGTGGTGCCGATCGTCTTCGCTATTCCTTGTGCCCTCATGAATGCCGAGTTGGGTTCGGCCATCCCCATCGAAGGCGGCTACTACTACTGGGTGAAGGCAGCCATGGGCCCCTTTGCCGGGTTTGTGGAGGGGATGAGTTCGTGGCTCACCTCGTTCCTCGACACTGCTCTCTACCCTGTCCTCTTCGTGGACTACCTGGCTACATGGTTCCCAGGCGTGGCCCGTGGGCAGCACGTGGCCTTCTCTACCTTCGGTGGCAATGTCTCGATCGACCTGCACTGGGTGATCGCCATCGCCTTCATGGTTCCTTTGATCCTCTTGAACATCCGAGGATCCAAGTTGGTGGGGGATACCTCAGCGGTGTTGACCGTGGTCATCCTGGCCCCATTCGTGATCCTCACGGCCCTCGGGGTGTGGCGGATGCTCACGGTCTCCGGCGTGAACCCGCTCCATCCGACGGTCCTGGGCGGGCAGTCCAAGGTCTCGGCATTCAACGCCGGCCTGGCCGTGGTCATCTGGAACTACATCGGCTTCGATTCCATCACCACTGCCGGAGACGAGATCGACCGGCCCAAGCGGACCTACCCGCTGGCTCTCGCCATCTCGGTGCCGCTGATCATGATGTCGTACTTGTTGCCGATGCTGGCCGCCTTGGCCTCCGGTCTCCATCATCACGACCCCAGCCAGTGGACCGATGGCGACTTCGCACTGGCGGGCCAGGCCTTGGGCGGCTCGTGGCTCAAGGTGCTCATCATCGTCGGAGCCGGGGTGGCCAACGTGGGCCTGTTCTCCTCCCTGCTCTTGTCTGGTTCACGGGTGCCCGCCGTCTTGGCCGCCGACCGCTACCTGCCTCGCAGTCTGGCCAAGACCCACCCCAAGTACGGCACGCCAGTGACGGCAATTTTGGTCAGTTGTGCCTTCTTCGCCGTGTTCTGCGCCATGGATTTCGTGACACTGCTCGACGCCGACGTGGTGCTCAGTCTGGGTGCGTTGATTCTGGAGTTCGCCGCCCTGGTCGTACTTCGCAAACGCTTCCCGAACATGGCTCGGCCCTTCCGGGTTCCCGGCGGATGGTTCGGGGTGACCCTGATCACCGCCCTGCCTCTCGCCGTCACGGTGGGGGTGGTGTGGGGGACCGCTACGTCTGAACCGGCGGCCTTGTGGATGGGACTCGGCGGGTTTGTCCTGGCTGCGCTGCTCTATCTGCCGTGCTCGTGGTGGTGGAAGCGTGATCACCCGGATGCCGCCGTAGAGGTGGGAGAGGTCGACTTCGGGCCGGGAGTGGATCCAGCGTCGTTGCTGGAGCGTCGTCGGACTCAAGATCCGGTTCCCGTGGTTGTTGCCTAGGCCGGCATGGCCTTGCCTGTCGTGGAGTCGATGGTCATTGCATAATCATGCAGATTTGTGCATAGACTTGCATCTATGTCGGGTGACCAGAGCAGCACGTCCAGCAACGGGGTCAAGCGGGTAGGAGTGGTGGGCGCCTCGGGCTATGGGGGCGTCGAACTTCTGCGCCTGATCGCTGCTCACCCCGGCCTCGACGTGGCAGTCGCTGCTGCGGGCACCCAGGCCGGGGCTTCGGTGGCCGAACACACCCCGTCCCTGGCCGCCGCTTACCCCAATCTTGTCTACGCACCCACCGAACCCGACGTGCTCGACGGCCTCGACCTGGTCTTTTTCGCGCTGCCTCATGGTGAATCTCAGCAACTCATCCCGGCGGTGCTCGACAAGGTGGGGGCGGTGGTCGACCTAGCCGCCGACTTCCGCCTCGCCGACCCGGCGGACTACCCGCGGTGGTATGGGGAAGCGCACGTGGCACCCGAGTTGCTTTCGACCTTCGCCTACGGCCTGCCCGAGCTCCATCGGTCCTCGCTCCCAGGGGCCACCCGCATCGCCGCTCCTGGGTGCTATCCGACGGCAACATTGTTGGCCCTCACCCCGCTCGTCGAGGCAGGTCTGGTGGCCGGTCCAGGTCTGGCCACGTCGGGGCCTGCTCTTATCGTCGATGCGGCTAGCGGCGTCTCTGGGGCCGGTCGTGGCCCCAAAGCCAACCTCCACTTCGGTGCCGTTGACGAGGACTTCGTTGCCTATGGCCTGCTCGACCATCGCCACACAGCCGAGATGGTCCAGGGATTGGGCACCGATGTGCTCTTCACTCCGCACTTGGCCCCCATGGTCCGGGGCATCCTGGCCACCTGTTACGCCCGTCCTGCGGTCGAGGGCCTGACAACCGAAGATGCAATGGATGTGCTGCGGACCAGGTATGCCGGCGAACCGTTCGTGACCGTGGTCGACGCCCCGCCGTCGACCAAGGCGACCAGCGGGGCCAATACGGCCCATCTGAGCGTCCGTGTCGATCCCCGCACGGGGTGGATCGTGGCCCTTGCCGCTATCGACAACCTGGTCAAGGGGGCTGCCGGCCAGGCCATCCAGTGCGCCAACCTATCCCTGGGGCTGCCCGAAGGGGCCGGCCTCCCGACCGTGGGGGTCTACCCATGACGACTACACCGGCATCTCCATCGACTGCTCCATCGAGGGGCATCACCACACCCAAGGGATTCGTCGCCGCTGGCCTGGCGGCCGGCATCAAGGCCTCTGGTGCGCTCGACCTGGCCCTGGTAGCCACCGAGGACGGCGTGGCCGTGCCCACGGCAGCAACCTTCACCACCAACCTGGCCGCCGCCGCTCCGGTCCAGGTCAGCCGGGCCCATCTGGCGGCCAGTGGAGGCATGGCCTCTGGAGTCATCGTGTCGAGCGGGAACGCCAACGCCGCCACCGGCGCCCAGGGCAAGGCTGATGCCGAGGCCATGTGTGCCATCGCAGCTGAGGGGCTTGGCGTGTCGGCCGAACAGCTGCTGGTGTGTTCGACCGGACTCATCGGCATCCCCCTGCCCATGAGGGTCATCACCGAGGGCATCCCTGGCCTCGTGGCTTCCCGTGGTGCGTCGGCCGCCTGCGCTGGTGAGGCTGCATCGGGCATCTTGACCACCGATTCCGGCCGCAAGGAGGCCATGGCGGTTGTCGGTGGGGGAGCAGTGGTGGCGGGCATGGCCAAGGGGGCAGGCATGCTCGCCCCCAATATGGCCACCATGCTGGCCTTTCTCACCACCGATGCGGCTATTGAGCCCGAGCCTCTGGCTGCGCTGCTGCGCCGGGCTGGGGGGGCATCGTTCAACTCAATGACCGTCGACGGGTGCACCTCGACCAACGACACCGTGATCCTGATGGCCTCGGGCAAGGCCGGGCCGTGCGACGAGGCGGCCCTCGAGGCCGCGGTCACCGCGGTCTGTTCCGACCTGGCCTCCCAGATGGCCGCGGACGCCGAAGGATCCGAACGCATCTTCCAGGTCAAGGTGACCGGAGCTCGTAGTGATGCTGACGCCCACACCGCAGCGCGCAAGGTGGCCGACTCGCTGCTGGTGAAGTGCTCCATCAATGGGGCTGACCCCTACTGGGGCCGGGTGGCTAGCGAGCTCGGTTCGGCCGGTGTCGACTTCGACATGGACAAGGTGGTGATTGACTACGGCGGCACGGTGGTCTGTCGAGAGGGGATCGCTGTCGACTACGACGCCTCAGCTGCCGCAGCTCACATGGCTGGTTCGCTGATCACCATCGGATGCGAACTTGGCTTGGGCCAGGGGAGCGGCGTGGTGATGGGGGTCGAGCTCGGATATGGCTACATCGACGAGAACAGGACGACCTCATGAGCGACTCACTTGCATCTGAGTCTGGAGCGGGAGCACTCGGTGACCTCTCGGCAGCCGACAAGGCAGCTGTGCTGGTCGAGGCCCTGCCCTATATCCGCCGCTTCGAGGGCAAAGTCGTGGTGGTCAAGTACGGCGGGAACGTGTTGCAGGCCAAACCGGGCCAGCCCGCCATCGACGAGGCCGAGGCGCTCGCCGCCTTTGCCGAGGACATCGTGCTCATGCGCTCAGTGGGGATGCTTCCCGTGGTCGTTCACGGAGGGGGCCCGCAAATTGGTGAGCTCATGGAGCGAGTCGGCAAAGAGCCTGTATTCCGTGACGGCTATCGGGTCACCGATGCCGACACCATCGACCTGGTGCGCATGGTGCTGGTGGGCAAGGTCAACCGCGACATCGTGGCCACCATCAACGTCCACGGCGCACTCGCTGTGGGACTGTCGGGCGAGGACGCCAATCTCATCACCGCCGTGGCCCGTTCTGAAGCCCTCGGGTTCGTGGGCGATGTGGTCGAGGTCGACCCGGTCATCGTCCACCAGTTGCTGGCCCAGGGCCTGATCCCGGTGGTCGCCACCATCGGCACTGACGAGTCCGGCCAGGCCTTCAACATCAACGCCGACACCGCCGCATCCGCCCTAGCCGCCGCGCTTGGCGCAGAGAAGCTGGTCTTCTTGACCGACGTGGCCGGCCTGCGTGCTGACCCTGAAGACCCAGCCACCCTGGTGCAACGGACGACGGCCGACGAACTCGATGGCATGGTCGCCTCAGGGGCAGCCAACGGCGGGATGATCCCTAAGGTCGAGGCGTGTGCCCGGGCCGTGCGTGGTGGCGTGGCCAGTGCTCACATCCTCGATGGGCGGAGTCCGCACGCGCTGCTGCTCGAGATCTTCACCGACGAAGGGGTGGGCACCATGATCGTGGCCGCCTCCGAGGGGGTGGCATGACCACCGAACCCCAACTCGGAGGATTGTCGACCAGCGTTGACCGGTCCGCCCTGATGGGCAACTACGCCGCACCCACGGTGACGTTCGTCCGAGGACAAGGGAGCATCCTCTATGACGCCGAGGACCGTCCCTACCTGGACTTTCTCTCGGGAATTGCCGTCACGTCGTTGGGCCACGCCCATCCTCGGATCACCGAGGCACTAGCTGAGCAAGCGGCCACGTTGAGCCACGTATCCAATCTCTTCGGCAACACGGTGGGACCTGAGGTAGCCATCACGCTCGACCGCCTCATCGGCGGGGGACACACGCGGGCCGGCGGACAGGTCTTCTTCGCCAACTCGGGTGCTGAAGCGATCGAGTGTGCGCTGAAACTGGCACGGCGCTGGGCCGGCCCGGGTCGAGCCGGGATCGTGGCCACGGACAATGCTTTTCACGGCAGGACGATGGGGGCCCTCACGGCTACCGGCCAGCCGTCAAAGCAGGAACCGTTCCGGCCACTGCCCGAGGGGTTCGTCCATGTCCCATACGGCGACATCGATGCCATGGACGAAGCCATCGATCCTGACCGGACTGCTGCCGTGCTGGTGGAGCCCATCCAGGGTGAGGCCGGCGTGGTCGAGCCAACCTCGGACTACCTGCCTGCTCTCCGCCAGATGTGCACCGAACGGGGTGTGCTGCTCATGCTCGACGAGGTTCAGACCGGTCTCGGTCGCACTGGTGCATGGTTCGCCTTTCAGCATCAGGGGGTAGCCCCGGACGTGGTGACCATGGCCAAAGCCTTGGGTAATGGTGTGCCTGCAGGAGCCTGCTGGGCTCGAGCCGAGGTGGCTGCGGCATTCCAACCCGGCGATCACGGAAGTACTTTTGGCGGGCAGCCGCTCGCCATGTCGGCGGTCCGAGCCACCTTGGAGGTCATGGAGGCCGAGCGCGTGCCTGAACGTGCCGAGCGCGCCGGTGCCCGCCTGCGGGCTGGCCTCGAGGCGCTACCGGGCGTGGTCGAGGTCCGTGGGAAGGGGCTCTTGCTCGGGGCGGTCTTGGCCCGGGAGTTTGCTGGCCCGGCCTGCCAAGAAGCCTTGCAAGGCGGCCTGGTGTTGAACGCGCCGCGGCCCGACGTGATCCGCTTCGCCCCATCACTTCTTGTCTCTGACGAGGAGATTGACCAGGCCCTGGCCATCCTGGGTCGGATCCTGGCCCGACTCACGGCGGCGTTCGGCACCGGGGAGGGCGGCCCCGGCGTGGGTTCGGGGAGTTCGGTTCGAGATACAGGACAGGGCCCATCTGTAGATGGGTCAACCACACCAGAGGAAGGTCGGCCATGACCGTGCGCCACGTAATGGAGATCGACGACCTCGGTGTCGATGGTCTCGACGCCGTGCTCTCCCTCGCCGCTCGCCCCGCCCGCGATGCGGGCCGTCCACTCGAAGACAGCGGTGTCGCTCTGGTGTTCGAGAAGCCCTCGGCGCGCACGCGGAACAGCTCAGAGATGGCCGTGGCTGCCCTTGGGGGACACCCGGTGTACATCCAGGGCGCCGAGGTCGGTATCGACGTCCGGGAGACGGCCGAAGACGTGGCCCGCACGTTGGCCTGCTTTCATCGGATCATCTGCGCCCGGGTCAACGACCATGGGACCTTGGAGCGCATGGCCGGAGCACTCGACGAGGCGAGCGTCGAGGTGCCCGTGGTCAATCTGCTGTCCGATAAGGCTCATCCATGTCAGGCCCTGGCTGATCTGCTGACCCTCCGCCAGGTCTTCGGCTCGAAAGGAGCCCGAGCGCGCCCGCTGGCCTACATCGGCGACGCCAACAATGTTTGGCGTTCGCTGGCTATTGCTGCGTCGATGGCGGGAATCCCTACCCGGATCGCCTCACCGGACGGCTATGGCCCAACTCCCGAGGACCTGAAGCTGATCGCATCGTTTGGTGGTTCGATCGAGACCACCGCTGATCCTGGCGCTGCCGCGTCGGGGGCCGGTGCGCTCTACACCGACGTGTGGACGTCGATGGGACAAGAAGACGAACGAGCGGAGCGCATGGCGGCCTTCGCCGGCTTCCAGATTGACGAGGCACTGCTCGATGTGGCGGCGCCTGATGCCGTGGTGATGCACTGCCTGCCCGCCCACCGGGGTGAAGAGATCAGCGCTGGCGTGGTCGATGGACCGCGCAGTGTTGTGTGGCGCCAGGCGGCCAACCGCATGCACGCCATGCGAGGTTTGTTGGCCTGGCTGGTCAGTGACCAAGCAGCAGACGGTGGTGCGAGATGACCAAAGTGACCAAACATCAGCGCCAGCACAGGATCACCAAACTCCTGGAGTCCAGCGCAGTCAGCAGCCAGACGCACCTGGTCGAACTTTTGGCTGCTGATGGCGTTGATGCCACCCAGACCACAGTCTCTCGGGACCTCGAAGAGCTCGGCGCCCTCAAGGTGCGGCTTCCGGGGGGAGAGACGGCGTATGCGTTGCCGGAACTCCCGTCGCATCAGGTGGCCCCCGAAGACCACCTCAGGCGGGTTCTCGGGGAGTGGGTGGTGGAAGCTGACCGATCCGGCAACCTGATCGTGCTGCGCACGCCGCCGGGCTCCGCCCATGTCGTCGGGTCGGCACTCGATCGCAGCGGCTTTCCTGGAGTGATCGGCACGGTCGCAGGCGACGACACGGTGCTGGTGGTCGCTGCCGAGGTGCCAGGCGGCGACGACGTCGCCCGTCGGCTGGCTGCAGTTGCCGGTTTGGATGGCGCCGATGCTGGCCAGTAGCAGGGCGGTGCTGGCGCCCGGTGGGCTGACAGCGCCGCCAATCAAGTTCGCCCGCTGCGGTGCCGTGGGAGTGCCCTGGCAGGCTTCTCCCAATAACGGATGCTTGCGGAATGGGAATTTCTCCGTAGTGAGGTCGGCCGGAAGAGAAATCTGAGGGCACGGCACCCGGGTGATAGAGACTCCGTGGTGGGATGTGCTTGCCAGACCTTCGGGCATGCTGAGCCCCAAACGACAGCGATCGATTGATGGACAACCCGTGATGATGGACAACCCGTGATGACGGACAACCCGTGATGACGGACAACCAGTGATGATGGACAACCAGTGATGTGGACCGACAGATGAAGAAGGATGGACGATGACGCAACGTGTGGTGCTGGCTTACAGCGGAGGACTCGATACCTCAGTGGCCGTTCGGTGGTTGATGGAGCACCGTGACGCTGAGGTGATCTGCGTGGCCGTGGATGTCGGACAGGCCGCCGAGTCCGGTGGTGAGGACTGGGACCGCATTCGGGCTCGAGCGCTGGCTGCTGGAGCGGTCGAGGCCACGGTCATCGATGCTCGGGCGGAGATGGCTGAGGATTTCTGCATGCCTGCCCTCGTGGCGAATGCCAAGTACGAGGGCAAGTACCCCTTGGTGTCGGCGCTGTCTCGTCCGGTCATCGTGAAGCACCTCGTGGCCGAGGCCCGCAAGCACGGAGCCACGTCGGTGGCTCATGGCTGCACTGGCAAGGGCAACGACCAGGTTCGCTTCGAAGTTGGCACGCGAGCGCTTGCTCCCGACCTGAACGTCATGGCACCAGCGAGAGAGTGGGGCCTGACACGCGAGGACTGCATCGAGTACGCCGCCAAGTGGGACATCCCGTTGTCGGTGACCAAGGAGAAGCTCTACTCCATCGACGAGAATCTCTGGGGCAAGGCCATTGAGTGCGGAGTCATCGAGGATCCGTGGAATCGACCACCCGAGGACGTCTACACGATGACCGTGCCTACGGCGACCGAACCCAGCGAGGTGGTGATCGGGTTCGAGGCCGGCCTTCCCGTGTCGCTGGACGGACGGGACCTCGCACCCGAGCCTCTCATCGCCGAGATGAACCGACGGGTCGGTTCGTATGGCTTCGGTCGGTTGGACATGGTGGAGAACCGTCGTGTCGGTATCAAGAGTCGCGAGACCTACGAATGTCCGGGTGCGTTGGCTCTCTTGCTCGCCCACTCAGACCTGGAGGACCTGACCCTCGAGCGCGACCTCCATCACGAGAAGCTCCGCCTGGAGCCTCGGTGGGCCGAGTTGGTCTACGACGGCCTGTGGTTCTCGCCGCTGAAGCAGGCACTCGATGCATTCTTCGCCGAGTCTCAGCGTCACGTGACTGGCGAGGTGCGCCTGCGTCTCGACCAAGGTCGTTGCTGGGTGGTCGGCCGCCGCAGCCCCGTCAGCCTCTACGACCATGGGCTGGCTACCTACGACGCCAGCGACACCTTCCGGCATCAGGACGCCGAGGGCTTCGTGCGCCTCTGGGGCTTGGGAGTGGCGACGTGGTCAGCCGTGCAAGAGGGGCGTGGCGCGCCGTCGAGCGGTTCGGATTCGTGACCCTCTGGCACGGCCGTTTGGCCGGGGGCACGGCCGACGTCGTCATGGACTACTCCGTCAGCCTGCACATCGATCGCCGCCTGGCCACTGATGACATCGCCGGTTCGCGTGCACACGTACGCGGACTTGGTCGAGGTGGACTCTTGTCGGACACCGAGGTGGTCGAACTTCTGGCCGCCCTCGACACCGTCGAAGGCGAGTTGGCCGACGGCAGTTTCGTGTTCGCTCCGGGTGATGAAGACATCCACACTGCAGTCGAGCGGCGGGTTACCGAGTTGGCCGGCGATACCGGGGCCAAACTCCACACGGGCCGAAGCCGTAACGACCAGGTGGCCACCGATCTTCGGCTCTACGCCAAGCGGGAACTGACCGCTCTGGCTGGTCAGGTGGTGACCCTGCAAGAAGTGCTTCTCGAACGGGCCACCGAAGCCGGCGCAATTTATCTTCCTGGCTACACCCACCTCCAGAGGGCTCAGCCGGTGCTGCTGGCGCATCATCTGATGGCACATGGGTGGTCGCTCGCGCGTGACGTCGACAGACTCCTGGCTACCGTGGTGCGCCTCGATGTCTCCCCGCTCGGAGCGGGGGCATTGGCTGGGTCATCGTTGCCGCTGGATCCCGACGGCACGGCCAGTGATTTGGGATTCGGTGGTCGATTCGAAAACTCTCTCGATGCCGTCTCAGACCGAGATTTCGTGGCTGAGGCTCTGTTCGACCTGGCGTTACTTGGGGTTCACCTCTCCAGGCTCGGCGAGGAGTTCGTGCTGTGGTCGACAGAAGAGTTCGGATTCGCACGACTCGACGACGCCTTTGCCACTGGGTCGTCGATGCTGCCTCAGAAGAAGAATCCCGACGTCGCCGAGTTGGCACGAGGTAAGAGCGGGCGATTGATCGGCAACCTCACTGGCCTCATGGTCACGCTGAAGGGCTTGCCCCTGGCCTACAACCGGGACCTCCAAGAGGACAAGGAACCGTTCTTCGATTCACTTGATCAGTCTCGGCTTGCCCTGGCTGCCCTGACGGGCCTCGTGTCGACCACGGCGTTCCAGGCTGGACGCATGGAAGAGGCAGCAAATGGACCAGCCGTCGCAGCCATAGACCTGGCTGAGTGGCTGGTCGAGCGGGGCATGCCGTTCCGTCAGGCGCACAGCGTGGTGGGGGGACTGGTGCACGACTCGCTCGAACGCCACGTGCCCTTGGCCGAGTTGGTCGAAGGCCACCCAGCCCTAGGCATTGATGCCGTGGCTCTTCTCGAGCCAGGAGTGGCCGTCACACGACGGACCACTCCAGGAGGAGCCGGTCCGGCTGCTGTAGAGGCACAGGTGACCCGCTTCACCCATCGCCTCGAGGCTGACCGCATCCGCATCACTGCAGCGTCTTGAGTGCACAAATACCAGCGTGGATGGCCATCTAGTGCGAATTTGTGGTTCCTGCGCAACGCGGCCGCCTGGATTCGTGTAAGGTACTCCTCTGCTCGCTGACGGCTCCGGTCGCCAGCAACGCTCGCAAGGTCGTTTCGACCACGCCGGTAGTTCCGGAGGTGGTCAAAACCATAGGATTCTCCGAACGGTTTGACACGGCCAAACGGGTGCTGTAGAGTTATCAGTCCCGGTGAACGCCCCTAGGGGTGGCGCCAGGCGCTCGCAGTCTCAAGGCCCTGCCTTGTGCTGCACACATGAAGGGCACCAACGCCTTAGGGCACGTGTCCAGTTGCTCCTTGAAAACGGAATAGTGATAGCCAAAAGTCAGTGCGGGCGATCGCGGGGAAACCCAAGATCGCCAGTCAATTCAAGCATTGAACGGACAATGTCTGTTCTTTGTCAGTATCACAGTTGACCGAGAGGATCAGTGTCCTCGACGTCAGCTCTTCGATTTCAGTGAAGCCTTCGGGCTAAACGGAAGTCTCAATGGAGAGTTTGATCCTGGCTCAGGACGAACGCTGGCGGCGTGCCTAACACATGCAAGTCGAACGGGG
>CAIQOJ010000050.1 GCA_903873395.1 uncultured Acidimicrobiaceae bacterium | reverse complement strand
CCGGTCAGGCCACCTGCAGTTTCGCCTCGGGATTGACGGCCAGCATCTACTTCAAGGTGACGGCAACCTTGTCGTCCACGCAGTATGCGCCGTCGACCGGAACGATCTACGAGAACTCCGCGTTGGCCTCGACGACAACGTCGACATCGGTGCCGAAAAACATCGGCACCGGACAGACGTTCAGCGTCACTGCCGTAGTGGCCCCGACCGCTGGCTATTCGGGTCAGAGCATCCCGACCGGCTTCGTGAACTTCCTGGTGTGCGGAAGCAACTCGAACGGCTACAACGGCTGCCAGGGCGGAGCTTCGCCGGTCGCTGCCGATGGAACCTCATCGTTTATGGTCGGCGGGGGTGAGTACATCGGTGCTTACTCCTACTCGGCCGTCTACGTGGGCGATACGAACTTCTACTCGAGCACTGCTCGGGCGAAGTACTTCTCGGTCGGCAAGTCCACCACGATGACCACCTTGAGCGAGACCGGAGGGTTCACCAGTTTCGACGGCCAGGCCGTAGCGATCACTGCCACCGTCTCGGTGCCCAATGGAGCTGCCGGTTCCACCCTTATCGGACCGCCATCGGGCACGGTGACTTTCACCATCACCGGACCCAACGGGCCTATCACCTGCGCTGACGGGAACACTGTTCCTCTGCCCATCGATCCGGGCCAGGTTGAGGGCAGTGTGGCGTGCTTCTTGCCTCCGGGCACCCTGACCAATAGCACTCCGCCTGCAACGGCGTACTCGATTCAGGCCAGCTACTCGGGAGACTCGAGCTACGTCGCCTCCAACGGTCGGGCCAACCAGATCGTGGTGCCCGTCGTCTACTGACAGGGTCGGTCGGCGGATGTCCTGAACCGGAATGTTCGGGGGATCTACCTAACGATCGGACCTGGAGGTCACGGTCATCAGAAGGCGCACCATGGGGCAAGTTGCTCCAGGGTGCGCCTTCTTCTTGTGGGGGTCTACTGGTCCTATCCACCCGATCTGTTCCATCCCCTGCCCCTTCGCCTGTTCTATCTCCACGAGCTCGCCGGCCTGTGGTCTGTTTTTCAGAAGCCAGGCAGGCTGCAGTCGGACCTCCTCGTGGCGGGAGGACTCGAGGGTAGAGCTCTTCAGGGTCAGCGGCCTGGAACCGCGGCAACGGGGAACTCGCGGACCTCAAAATCGGTCAACACCGTGGGACAGATCGAGGCATCGGACAGCGAGCAAGACTCGCCAGCCACTTGGACCTGGTTGCCATATTTGAGTGCATTGGCGTCCTGCGGCACGATGACCGTTCCGGTCACCGCGAACTGTCCTCCGGAACCGGCCAGCCCTCCGATCACGCCCAAGGGGTCGGTGATGGTGGTGACGTCAGGGGTCACCTGATTGGTCTGCTCTCCTGCAGGCTTGGCACACTGCGTCGATTGGGTCTGCCACGTGGCCAGCGTGGCGTAGGGGCAGACCAGAGCGATGCCGGCTTGCGTCGAGGTGCTTGCGAAGGTTGCGAAAACCCCATCAGTTCCAGGCGGCGGGGGACCCTGGGTGGGCGGTACGGGAGCAGTCGATGGATAGACGGCCAACGTGACGGCACCTCGAGTGCTCATGGCGGCGTTCTGGCCCAGCAGCGCCGATCCTGGCGCAGTCGTGGTCGTCGTTGCTCCGTAGGTGGTCGTCGTCGTGGCTTGGCTGGCACTGAGCGGTGGCCCCGGAGCGACCACCGAACACGTCCATCCCTTGGGGCCGAGCACCGTGTGCACGCCGTTCGAGTAGAAGGCGACCTTGGACACCAGGGAGGTGGGGATGGGGGCCAAAAGGATGGTCGGTTTCCAGCCGGTCGAGAACGTCGGGGTGGTGATGCCATTGGCCGGGTCGTCGCAAGGGACGACGGGATAAGCGACAGCGATCTCGTTGTTCAGAGGAACGGTCGTGGTCGTGACAGACGCAGCCGTCGTACTCGTGGGTGCCGATGACGCCGTGGGCCCGAGAAGAGATGAGCTACCGCAGCCAGGTAGGGCAACCAGGGATGCCAGCAACACGATCCCGCCGGGAAGTGCGCTGCGGCGCCCGAGAGATGCTCCAGAGAAAGTCCAATGCATCCGCCTACGCTAGGCCGTCGAAGGGCGGAGTCGTGGGAGTCCGACGTGGCCAGAACCGGCGGGGGAGACATCACGGTTACAGCAGTGGTGGCCAGAATGCAGGGGGAGAGGAGGTGGCCGGTCCGCCTGCATCCTGGGCAACGTGGCTCGGTGATGGCCACTCCGTCTACCGTGATCCGGGCGAACCCGATCCAGTGGACGGTGAGGGTCCTGAACATGGGGAGATCCGAGCCGTCAACGGGCCCGGCATCGGCCCCGAGGAGGTAGTGGCATGACGATTGGTGATCTGCGGGCCGAGACGGTGACCATCGTCGGCCATGGAGAAGACGCCATCGAGGCGTATCTGGCCCAACCACTCGACGCCGATCCCACCGGTGCTGTAGTGGTCATCCACCACATGCCCGGTTGGGATGCCGGCACCAAAGAGATCACCCGGAACTTTGCTGCGCACGGCTACCTGGCGCTCTGCCCGAATCTCTATTCTCGCGAGGCGCCGGGGGCCAGCCCCGATGATGCCGCCGCTCTCGTGCGAGCCCAAGGTGGTGTGCGTGACGAGCGACTCACCGGAGATATTGCCGGAGCCGCCGCCCACCTCCGTGGGTTACCGACCTCGAACGGCAAGGTTGGTTCGATCGGCTACTGCTCTGGCGGCCGCCAATCCTTCTTGGCCGCCTGCACGGTGGACCTTGACGCCGCGGTCGACTGCTACGGAGCGTTCGTGCTCGGGGATCTTCCCGAGGGCCTCACCCTCGATATCGGCCCTCTCGGCCATCTGGTTCCCGACCTGCGCTGTCCACTGCTGGGTCTGTTCGGATCTGAGGACCAGTATCCGTCGCCCGAGGAGATGACTTCACTCGACGCCACGCTGACCTCAGCGGGCAAAGTGCACGAGTTCCACGCCTTCGACGGGGCGGGGCACGCCTTCTTCAACGTGGACCGACCGAGCTTCCGTCCCGAGGCGGCCGCTGAAGGTTGGCGGCTGATCTTTGAGTTCTTCGGCCGTCATCTTTCAACCTGAGAATTCATCGACCGAACGCGAAGAGTCCCGACAGCGCTTGTCCGGCCTGAGGGCCACCACGACACAGCAATCGAGTGAACTGAGGAGCAAGACATGTGCACCTACCGCACGACCACGTTGAGCCTGGAGGGAAGCGGCAAAGGGGCAGAAGGTTGGTTTCCGGTGACCGACGCCTCGGTCTATTTCGACCACCCGGTCCACGCTCCAGCGGATCACACGTTGAACGTCGACCTGCGCAATCCGGCTCGTGGAGCGGCGGCGCGAGTGGCAGTCGAACTTGATCCGGCATCGGCCCGTGCGCTGGCCATGGCCATCCTGGAAATGCTCGACAGCGCACCTCCAGGCCTGATTCCCTCGTAAGCCTGGTGCAGCCGGAACCTCCGCCTGACTAGGCGGGCGGAGGCGGTGGCGGTGGAGGCGGCGGATACCCAGCGCCAGGCGGAGGCGG
>CAIQOJ010000049.1 GCA_903873395.1 uncultured Acidimicrobiaceae bacterium | reverse complement strand
GGATCGCAGCGTTCTGGAATGGGGCTTCCCTGGACCGAGCATCCCTCCTGGGAGATCGTCGGCGAAGCTTCCGACGTTGCCGGCCGTGATCTCGCCGCACTGCTTCTCGATGCCCCCATGGAGGAGCTCACCCGAACGGCCAACGCGCAACTGGCCACGTTCACGCTCAGCCTGGTCGTTCTCGACGCCGTCGAGCGCGTCGGCCTGATGCCGGCGGTGTGCGCCGGCCACAGCCTCGGTGAGTACACGGCTCTGGTCGCCTCAGGGGCTCTGTCGCTGGCCGAAGGAACCTCGCTGGTCCTCGAACGCGGGGCGGCCATGCAGGAGGCAGCTGACGGGCAGGTGGGGACGATGGCAGCGCTCATGGGCATCACCGATGAGGATGCCGACGCGGCATGCCAGCGAGCCGAATCCGATGTCTGGGTGGCCAACTACAACGCTCCTGGCCAGGTGGTCATCGCAGGCACCCCCGAAGGCATCGACGCTGCCTCCGGGCCCGCCCGCGAGCTTGGCGCAAAAAAGATCCTTCCCCTGCCCGTCTCCGGGGCGTTCCACACGCCGATGATGCAGCCAGCTCGGGCTCGGCTGCGGGCCAAGCTCGCCACCTTCACCGTGCGAGAGCCCGAGGTCCCCGTGGTGGCCAACGTCGACGCTCGGGTACACAGCGACCCCAGCGAGTGGTCAGGCCTGCTCTCGGCACAGTTGTGCAGTCCCGTGCGCTGGCGCCAGACACTTGCCACCCTGGTTGGCCTCGAGGCATCGGTCGCCGTCGAGCTCGGTCCTGGTGGCGTCCTCACCGGCATGGTGCGCAGGGCGGCACCCGAGCTTCGTGGGGTCTCGGTGGCCAAGCCTGAAGATCTAGACACGTTGCTCGATGTCATCGCCGGTAATCACGACTGGATGGCCGAGTCGCCCCCCCAGGGAGAGCACCTGTTCACATCAGAACGGCTGGTCATCAGTCCGAGCGCTGGTGTGTTCACCGTGACCGGTGACCTCGCAGGCCGAGCACCCCACCCGCTAGATCCGACGGCTGGGACGTCTGAGCCGTCGAACGTTAACGTCGGCTCCGTCCTTGGCATCGTCGCCGAAACCGAGGTTCGCACACCCTTTGCCGGAAACCTGATCCGATGGCTGGCCGTTCCAGGAGAACGGGTTGCCAGCGGTCAGCCGTTGGCCTGGATCCGCTCAGACGAGGAGGCGTGATGCCCGCAGCACCCGAGGCAACTACTGGACCAGCCAGGGACGAGGCCGACGGCGGTCTGGCGAGGATCGTGCTGATTACAGGGGGCTCGAGGGGCATCGGCCTGGCCTGTGCAGAGTGGTTCCTGGCCAATGGTGACCGAGTGGCCATCACGTCCCGATCCGGTGAACCTGAACGGACACCGGGGGTGGGCGCGGACCGGTTCATGTCGCTGACCTGCGACGTGACCGACCCCAACCAGGTCGACGCAGCCTTCGTCGCCGTTGAGGAGGCGTGGGGGCCCATCGAAGTAGTGGTGGCCAATGCCGGGGTCACCCGGGACACACTTGCCCTCAGGATGACCGAGGATGCCTGGTCTGAGGTGATCGACACCAACCTGACTGCGGTCTTCCGGGTGACCAAGCGGGCCTTGACGAAGATGCTTCGGCTGCGCCGGGGTCGGATCATCGTGATGTCCTCGGTTGGGGCATTTCTGGGTTCTGCCGGCCAGGCCAACTACGCAGCATCCAAGGCTGGTCTCGTCGGCATGGCTCGGGCGTTGGCCCGCGAGGTGGCCAGTCGCTCGATCACCGTCAACGTCGTGGCCCCCGGTCTGGTCGAGACTCAGATGCTCGATGCCCTCGACCCAGCCACCAAAGAGGCATTCGCCGCGCAGGTGCCACTCGGACGGGTTGCACGTCCCGAGGAGATTGCTGAGGTCGTGGGATTCTTGGCTTCTCCAGGAGCGTCGTACATGACTGGCGCGGTAATCCCGGTGGATGGCGGATTGGCCATGGGTCTCTGACACCCACCCATAGGCACCTCAATTCGGGACGACGAGTCGCCACGCCATGACTGCGAGTGGCCGCACCAGAGCTGAACGTCGGCCCACTCCGCCATCGTGCGGCCCGACAAGAACACCCGACCCCCGGTGCGTCCGGCTGCATCGGTGGGCAGATTCGCCCGGCTGGGCCCGGTTGGTCACAGCGGGCCCTCTGGGTGATAGATACTGAGTGGGCGCGGAGCCTGCTCGCCCGTGCCCACCCCGAACAAGGAGACGACGTGAGCAACGACGAGACGTTCGAGAAGTTCAAGGTGTGCGCTGTGGAAGTTCTCCAGGTGCCAGCAGAGAGCATCACTCGTGATGCCCGCTTTTCCGAGGACCTCGATGCCGACAGCCTCGACCTGGTCGAACTGGTCATGGCCCTCGAGGAATCCTTCGACGTCTCGGTGGACGAGAGCGAGCTCGAAGGCATTGAGACCATCGGCCAGGCCTACGACCTGATCGCCGCCAAGATCTGATGCTGCTGGGCATCGGTCCCGACGGGCCGATCCCCGGCCGTCGGGTGGCCATCACCGGTCTGGGGGTCATTTCATCGTGCGGCACGGGCCTCGACGCGTTCTGGGCTGGCCTGCAGGGACCTGCTGCTGAGGGAGAGCGACGGGTCCACGACTTCGACCCCGAACAATGGTTCAGTACCAAAGAAGCGCGACAGACCGATCGTTTCGCCCAGTTTGCCGTGGCCGTTGCTGATCTGGCACTGGCTGATGCCTTGGGACTCGAGGCAGATCCCGACAGCGCTGGGGTAGTGATGGGCACCGGCGTCGGCGGTCTCGGCACCCTGGAAGAACAGATCCACGTCTACGCCGACAAGGGCCCCCGGCGCGTCTCTCCCCGTCTGGTTCCCATGATGATGTCCAACGCGGGAGCAGCTGCTGTCTCCATGCGTCTCGGATGGCACGGGCCGTCCGAGACGATCATCACCGCATGCGCTGCAGGCGCCCACTCGATCGCCCACGCCGCCCACCTGGTGGCTTCCGGCCGTTGCGATGTGGCCATCGGCGGAGCATCCGAAGCCGGCATGACTCCGGTCGGCATCACGGCATTTGCCAACATGACCGCCTTGTCGACGTCGGGCCGATCGATGCCCTTTGACGCTCGCCGCGACGGGTTCGTCATGACCGAAGGTGCGGGCGCCCTCGTCCTCGAAGACTGGGACCGGGCTGTAGCCCGGGGTGCCCGGATCTACGCCGAGCTGGCCGGAGGGGCAAGCACAGCCGATGCTCATCACATCACCGCTCCAGCCCCCGGCGGCACCGGTGCCATCGACTGCATGCGTTTGGCCATGAAGGATGCCGGAATCACCCCGGACCAGGTCGGCCACATCAACGCCCACGGCACGTCGACCCCGCTCAACGACCAGGCAGAAGCCGACGCTATCGGTGTCGTCTTCGGGGACCACAGCCCTCCCGTCACCTCGACCAAGGGAGTGACCGGGCACGGCCTTGGGGCCAGTGGAGCGATCGAAGCCGTTGCCGCCACCTTGACCATCGCCCGTGAGGCCATTCCGCCAACCGCGGGACTCGAGCAGCAAGACCCCACTATCCACCTTGACATCGTCACTGGCGGAGCCCGTCCGTTCACGCCGGCACCCGTGCTCTCGAACAGCTTCGGGTTCGGCGGCCACAACGGCTGTCTGGTCATCTGCCCGGCCTGATCGGTGCACGTAGGCGACCACGGTTCTGGGTCAATGTCGCACCCAAACCTTTAGCGTGGGTTCGATATGGCGCCCGAACCTCAGAGATCGACCGATGACGATGCGCGTGGGACATCGCCAGCTCCTGTGAGTCCAGCGGATCTGGCCTTCGGCGCCTTTACGCCTCACGCCCCCTGGGTGGTCCAGCCTGACCACATGACGTGGCAGTCCGACCACGATGGCGAAGGCGACATCACCAGCCTCAGGGCCCAGGCTGCCGAGTTGGCCCGAACTCTGGTCCATCCTCACGGGGTTCCCCCGCTCGGCCGAGTGGTTGCCGTCGTCTGGCGCTTGGGAAGCGCTCTCGTACGTTGGGGTTTGGTCGAGCGAGGCACACCTGAGTCCCGTGCTGGTCTGTCGCGCCGCCTACGTCCCGCCTTCGAGCATCTGGGCCCCACCTACATCAAGATGGGCCAGATCATCAGTGCCGGAGAAGGCATCTTCCCCGACGAACTGGTCCACGAGTTTCGCCTTCTGCGCGACCGTGTCCGTCCCGAGCCGTTCAGCGTGGTCCGGCGCACCCTCGAAGCCGAGCTCGGTCGCCCACTGTCTGAGGTCTTCGTCTCCTTCGATCGCACGCCAATTGCCTCGGCCTCCATCGCCCAGGTCCACGCGGCCACCCTGCGCACCGGCGAACGCGTGGTGGTCAAGGTCCAGCGCAGCAGGGTCGCCCCGATGGTGACGCTCGACGTCTCCGCCATGGCGTGGCTGGCTCCATTCTTGGTGGGTCGGATCCCTGTGGCCGCCCTCACGAATCCGCCTGCATTGGTGGAACTGTTCGCAGAGACGATCGTTGAAGAGTTGGACTTCCGCCTCGAAGCCCAGAACATGCTCGACATCGCCGCTGTCTTTGCTGCCACCGAACAGCGCACCGTGGTCGTGCCGCGTCCTCACCCTGCACTCGTCACTCGCCGCGTCCTAGTCATGGAGCATCTTCACGGATTCGCCTGGGGAGAGGCCGAAGCCATGCGCGCCGCTGGCATCGATACGGCTGCCGTCCTCAGGGCGAGCCTGATCGCCTTCCTGGAGGGCGCACTCATCTACGGCGTCTTCCACGGCGACCTGCACGGCGGAAACATGCTCGTCCAAGCTGACGGCACGGTGGCGCTCCTCGATTTCGGCATCACCGGCCGTCTCGACGAGCGCCGTCGTCATGCGTTCTTGCGCCTGCAGATGGGGGCCACCGCCAACGACGTCACCGTGCAGGTCGAAGCACTGCGCGACCTCGGTGCGCTCCCTGCCGATACCGATATTGCCGCCGTCATCCGCGACCTGAACCTGGACCAGACGCCGGTGGACCCCACCAGCCTGACTGCCGACGAGCTTGTCTCCGAGGTGCGTGAGGTCACCAAGGCGCTGCTCGGCTACGGGGCTCGGCTCCCCAAAGAACTCATGCTCTTCGTCAAGGACATGCTGTTCCTCAACGGGGCGATGGCCACCATGGCGCCCGATGTGGACATCCTGGGCGAGATCCTGGCCGTCGTGGGCTACTTCAGTGAACGGCACGGTGAACGCATCGCCCTCGAGGTCGGGATCGAGGTGCCGCCCGAGGCCGTCGACCTCGACGGCTACCGATCGGCCATGGGGTTCACCCAGGACGATGAGGCGATCACCTTCCGCGACCTACAAGAACGCCGCGAGTTGATACGTTCACGACTCGAGCATCGGGACCAGGCACGGTCGCGCAGTTCCTTTCTGCGAGCGGCCTACCGCGTACTCCGCGGCACGACGTCCTGACGCTGGTGACCTCCACGCCCGTCCTGGAAGGTTGTCGCTGGACGGGCCTACCCCCAGGTGTTCGAGCCTGAGTCAGCAGTGCCTTCCTCAGAGGAGAACCACCCCTGAGGGAAGCATCCTTGAGGAGACATGGTCTTGAGGAGAGGCAGCCTCAACCCGCGTCGATGGCTGCCCGCAACGATCCCACGAACTCGGCCGCCCCTTCAGGACCGCAGCCTTCGAGCAGGCGACGCACCAGGGCGGATCCCACCACGACTCCATCGGCCGTCTCGCACACGGCAGCTGCCTGGTCCGGCGTCGAGACCCCAATACCGACGCACACGGGGACGTCAGTGATCGCCGTGATGCGTGAGGCCACTTGTCGGGCCGAGTCGGCCAGCACGGCCTGCTCGCCGGTGACTCCCATGCGACCTACGGCGTAGACGAAACCATGGGACCGTGCACAGATGGCCGCCATGCGGTCTTCCGGGGTCGACGGGGCGACCAGGAGCACGGTGGCCACGTCTTCGGGCTCGGCCGCCGCCGCCCATCCGTCAACCTCCTCGAGAGGGAGGTCGGGGATGATGGCCCCGGTCACCCCCGACGCGTGCATGGATCCGGCAATCCGCTCATGACCGGCTCGATAGATCAGGTTGTAATAAGTCATCACCACGATAGGCACCCCGACGTCGACCCGACTGAGGTCGGCAAGGACGCCTTCAGGGGTTGTCCCTCGGGCGAGAGACCGCAACGAGGACTCTTGGATGGTGGCTCCATCGATCATGGGGTCCGAGAAGGGGATGCCGACCTCGATGGCATCGGCTCCAGCGCCAGCGAGCGCCTCCAGCGTCACCAGCCATTGGTCGTCCACTCCCCCAGTGATGTAGGGGATCAGCAACTTGCGGCCCGCATCTCGCGATGCTCGAAGCCGACTCTCAAGGGTGCCGATCTCCACGGCGCTCACGACCGACCTTTCAGGATGTCGCGCACCTGGGCGACATCCTTGTCGCCTCGGCCGGACAGGTTGATCAGCACGGTCGACCCCGCAGCGATCTCGCCGGAGCGAGCGGCTCGCATCACCCAGGCCAGCGCATGAGCTGACTCCAGGGCTGGCAGGATGCCTTCCGTGCGGGCCAATAGCTGAAAGGCGTCCATCACCTCGTGATCGTCGACGGCCTCATAGCGGGCCCGGCCGATGTCAGCCAGATGGGCGTGCTCCGGGCCGATCCCTGGATAGTCGAGGCCCGCAGAGATCGATTCCGCCTCGAGGATCTGACCCGTCTCGTCCTGGATGAGCGCACTGCGCATCCCATGGAGAATGCCGGGGATGCCCGTGGTGACCGCAGCACCTCCCGCTGCTTCCACGGCCACGAGTGCCGATGCAGTGGCGTCAGCGAAACCGGCGAAAATGCCGGCCGCATTGGACCCACCTCCAGCGCAGGCCACCACCAGGTCGGGATCTCCCCCGTCCAACAAGTCACGGCATTGGCCCCGAGCCTCGTGGCCGATGACGCTCTGGAATTGGCGAACCATCCACGGATAGGGATGAGGTCCCATGACCGAACCGAGGCAGTAGTGGGTGTCATCCACGGTGGCCACCCAGGCCCGCATGGCTTCATTGACAGCATCTTTGAGTGTGCGGCTGCCGCTGGTCACGGGCACCACGGTGGCTCCCAGCAGTTCCATGCGGAACACATTGAGCTCTTGTCGCTGCGTGTCGACCTCACCCATGTAGACGATGCACTCCATCCCGAAGAGTGCAGCGGCGGTGGCCGAAGCCACCCCGTGCTGACCTGCCCCTGTCTCGGCGATGAGCTTGGACTTGCCCATGCGCCGGGCCAACAGACCCTGACCGATCACATTGTTGAGTTTGTGGGAGCCGGTGTGGGCGAGGTCTTCTCGCTTCAGCAGCAGGCGCACACCAAGTTCACGGGACAGGCGGCCACACTCGGTGACCGGTGTGGGCCGTCCCCCATAGGACTTCAGAATGTGGTCCAGTTCGGCGTGGAACGCCGGATCGGCCCAGGCATCCCGGAATGCTTCCTCGAGCTCGATGCAGGCGGGAACCAGGGACTCGGGGACATAGCGCCCACCAAAGGTGCCGAAACGCCCAGTGGGTCCAGGATCACCCATGGTGATCTCTTTGGATGCGAACTCGGTGGTCACAGTTCCTCCTGCCAATCAAAGGGGCTCGATCCATGGATCGGACCACCGCGGCCATCTGCCGCATCACTGTCTCGGGGGTGCTCGGCGGCGACTCGAGCGCCGGCCATGCGAGCGGCATGCACGAAGTCGCGCAGCTTCGACGCGTCTTTGATTCCCGGCGCCGACTCGACTCCGCTGGCCACGTCCACACCCCAGGGCTTCAGGTGTTCCACAGCAGCCCCGACGTTCTCCGGTCGCAGGCCTCCCGAGACGATGAGACGTGTCGGGTCAGCCACACCTTCGGCCAGGCGCCAGTCGAATAGCTCACCCGATCCAGGGTTGGGACCGTCGACGAGGAGGGTCCTGGCCCCATAGGAGTCGAAGCGCTCGATCCCCGGGTGGCCAGCAGGGAAGGCCTTGATCGTCCACCCCACCCGCTCAGCCACCCACCGGGTGTCCTCGGCCGACTCGAGACCATGGAGCTGCACGGCATCGAGTCCGATGCTGTTGGCGATCTCGACCACCCTCTTGGGTGCTTCGTTGCGGAACACGCCCACGGTTGTCGTCTCGAACGGCAGTCGCTTGACGATGTCGGCCACGGCCGTGGCCGACATCTGCCGGGGAGAGGGGGCAAAGACGAATCCCACCGCCGATGCCCCCATGCTGACCGCCAACAATGCGTCAGCCTCGGAGGTGATGCCGCAGATCTTGACGAACAGTTCATCATCGCCATCCAGGGAAGGATTGCCCGCCTGGGTCATGACGATCCGACCAAGAGTCCGTCGACGGCAGCTCGCCGGTCACCCGAGCGAACCAGCGTCTCCCCCACCAAGACTGCGGTGTAACCCGAATCAGCCAGCCGGGCGACATCGTCGGCATGGCGAATGCCGGACTCCGCCACGGCAATGACACCGTCGGGCATCCGGGACCCCATGCGCTCGGCCCGGGCCCGATCGACTTCGAACGTTCGCAGGTCCCGCTGATTCACGCCGACCAGATCAGCACCAGCAGCCAGGGCTCGATCAAGTTCGTCGTCGTCGTGCACCTCGACCAAGGCATCAAGGTGCAGGGCACGAGCCAGTGCCAAGGCCGCACCCAACGTGGCGTCATCGAGTGCGGCCACGATCAGCAGCACGGCATCAGCACCCATCAGACAGGCATCGGCAACATCAAGGGTCGACACCGTGAAGTCCTTGCGAAGCACCGGAAGGTGACAGGCCGATCGAGCCTTCTGGAGATCCTCGACGGAGCCGCCGAAGAACGATGCGTCGGTCAACACCGATAGACAGCTCGCTCCCCCAGCTTCGTAGTCGGCGGCGACCAGCCCGGGGTCAAGGTCGATATCGAGGTCACCTTTGGACGGGGATCGCCGCTTGATCTCCGAGATGACAGCCATGCCCCGCTTGCTGTGCCCCACACGCAACATCTCGGCGAACGATCGTTGGCCAGCGTCTTGACCCAGGGCACGGGCTTGGGCGTACGCTGCCGCGGCGGCCAGCACCGTCGGCTCGTCGCGGTCATCGGCAGCGGCCGCCGCTCGATGCGCTTGCAGGATGGTGTCCAGGTAGGCGGGCATGTCGGCCCTGATCCTACCGGCGGGGCCGGATCGTTCGGCGGTGCCACTCCAGCAGTCACTCGCTCACTGATCACCGCACGCCAGAATGGCTCACTCGAGCGCAGTGTCACCCCCGAACCAGGGGTCGGCCACCATCTACGTTCCCCATTGGGGCACGTCCACCAGGAGGCATCATGCCAACCACTACCGCCAGCCCCAATGACAAGGTCGTCATGGTGACAGGGGCCTCAGCGGGCATCGGACAGGCAACGGCCGAATGCCTGGCTCACTCCGGGTGGACCGTGGTCGGGGCCAGCCGCCGAGGCACGAGTGGGCCTGGATGGACGGGCCTGGTCATGGACGTCGACGATGATCAGTCGGTGACCGATGGGGTCGCCGAGGTATGCGCTGACCATGGGCGACTTGACGCCCTGGTGGCCTGTGCGGGCTGGGGTCTTGCCGGACCCGTCGAATACACGCCGTTGGCCGATGCCCGTGCGCAGCTCGAGACCAACTTCTTTGGTGCGGTCCGCACGGTCCAGGCGGCTCTCGCTCCCCTACGCCAAGCGCCGAGCGGACGGATCGTCCTCATGAGCTCCATCGGAGGGGTGCTCGGCATCCCCTTCCAGGCCTTCTATTCGGCGTCCAAGTTCGCCCTCGAGGGCTACGGCGAAGCGCTGGCCTACGAGGTGGCCCCGCTCGGTATCCACGTCACCTTGGTCGAACCGGGCAACGTCCGCACGGACTTCACGGCAGGACGGCGCACCGTCTCGGGTCCCGACGACGACAATCCCTATGCCTCGTCGGCACAACGGGCGATCAGCACCATGGAGCGCGACGAGACAGACGGGGTGGATCCGGACCACGTGGCCCGCGCCGTTGAGCGCGTGCTTGACGCCCGACGACCTCCCCGGAGGTGCTCGGTGGGCAAGTTCGACGAACGGATCGGCCTCCTAGGACGTCGGCTGCTCCCCTACCGCCTCTTCGAATCGGCCGCCAAGGGATCCCTCGGCGTCTGATCACGTCTCGTCGGCCTCCGCTGGATGGGCCCGGTCATGTCGGCCGATCCTGCGGGCGTCAGAGAGCGATGCCCTCCCAGTAGGAGCCGTCCAGCATGGCCGCCAAGGTCGATCGATGGATGATCAAGTCGTCGATGTCATCGGGCTGTGCGGCTTCACCGAAGAAGATCGAACGCTCCGTCACCCTGCGCATGATGACGCCATGACGCATGGCGGCATAGGCAATGTGCCACTGCAGATCGCCCGGCTCGAGGCCTGATGCCTGGCCGTAGGTCGTGCGCACGTCTACAGGCCGGAACATGTCAGGGAGCCCGGGGGCTCCCAGTTGGGTGGCCAGATCTTGGAAGAACAGGTGGAGGTAGCACATCCACCCGAGATCAACCTCGGGTGGCGCCACTCCCGCCATCTCCCAGTCCAAGACGGCGACGGCGTCGAAATCGGCGAACATCATGTTGCCGATACGTCCATCACCCCACGACAGGGCATCAGGACTGACGTCACGGGGAAGATGCTCGCCGAGCCAATGGAAGCAGGCGTCGAGCAACGGTGAGCGCTGCTCGCCCACCACCCACTCGTGATAGGCCGACCAGTGGGCCAGATGGCGTTCGAGTGCCGTTGTGCCCGGCTGGGCGACTTGGAGAAAAGCCAGATCATGGGTGTCCGTGGTGATGGAGTGGATGCCGGCCATCACACCGACAGCAGATGCCTGGAGTCGGTGGCGATCCGCCTCTGCGGCATCGAAGACCCAGTTGTCACCGAAGGTGTAAGGCAGGACGTCTGGGGGGACCTGGCCTTGGACCTGATCCATGACGAAGAACGGACCACCCAGCACATCAGGATCAGATTCGAACCAGTGCGTGGCCGGCACGGGCACGGCGGTGGCCCCGGCCACCAGTCCCATGACTCGATGCTGCATGGCCAGGTCGTACGAAGGAAAGACGGGATACGCCGTCTCGGGAGGCGCCACCCGGGCCACGAGTCGGTGCTCGTCACGAACACCTTCTGCCGTCCAGCGAGCCGTCACCAAGAGGGTCTCTGACGACATGCCATTGCCCTGAGGACTGGTCAGCGTCACTACCTCGGAATCGGCACCCGCAGAAAGCACCGAGGCCAGCCAGGCGGCGAACTGCCCAGACATGACCTCAGGATCACGGGTGGACGTGGTGATCTTCTCGGGGTCCACCCCCAAGGTCACCTCGCTAGAGCCGTGACCAACTCCATCCCCACCCTGACCGGCCGAGTTTGGCTCGTCTGACATCGATCCCCCTGGTCAACACCGTGGCCCCGGCTCCCCCGGTACCCGGACCCGTGTCGGGCCGCACCGTCAGTATCGCACCGGCCATCGACGTCTAGGGTCCGACAACACCACTCACCCCTGGGCCGGAAGGGGGCGCACCTCACCGACCACCTCGTGTGTCGGTCCATCGCTCGCCTCCCAGCGGACGAGCACGGAGCCGGGAAGTTCGATTCGGCGATGCACGAGCGCCAGCGCCACGGGAAGGCCCGTACCGCCTGTTCGCCCAGACGACGTGACCATCCCGGACTCGTGTGACCCATCGGCCGTCCAGACCTCAGCACCCGGTGGCGGCACCTCGTCGCCAGCCAAGACCAGACTGCACAGCCTGCGTGCGACATTCGAGCCGCGAGCATCAAGGCGGGCCACCAACTCCTGGCCCGTGTAACACCCTTTGGTGAAGGACACCGTGCGCTCCACCAGGCCCACTTCGGCAGCGATCGTCGCCTCGGTGATCTCCTTGCCAGCCATCGGAATCCCGGCTTCGATCCTCGCCGCGTCCCAGGTGGCGAGATCTGCTCGAAGCAGATCGGACGTCACCCAACCGGCGCACGCCGCATCCCCATGAGGTGCAGGCCCCAGCAGGTCGACGCCCTCGTAGCCCGGCCAGGCGACGGCCAGCATCAGTGACGGCCCTTCGGTCGATCCATCCGGGGCCTGGGCGACTGCTGTCGCGTCGGGACCTCGGACGGCGACACACGCCCAGTCCAAGGGCTCGAGGACGACCTTGGTCCGGAGCCGGAAGCGCTCCAGGCGGGCGAGGGCACCAGCACCTGACCCGGCATCGGTATCAAGCACGAAACCTTCAGGGTCAATCCTCGTGCAGCGGACCCAGGCCTCGATCTTGCCCTGTGGGCTGAGCAGCAGCGCCTCGGTAGACGCCCCCACCTCAAGGGCGGCAACGTCTTGACTGCACTGGCCTTGGAGGTAGCTCACGGCATCGGGTCCGGAGACCGACAGCACGTCTCGCTCAATGCGCCGCCACCAGGTGCTCGACGGAACCGACGGGACGGTCATCGACCCGCCCGGCTTGCCCGCGCCGTTGCCACGGCGGACAACATTGCCGCGGCCTTGTGGCCACATTCGGCGTTCTCGGTCGCCGGGTCGCTGTCGGCGACGATCCCCGCGCCAGCCTGGACCGAGGCCCGGCCATCCGGGGTCACCGTCATGGTCCGAATGGCGATGGCGGTATCGAGATTGCCGGAGAAGTCGAGGTAACCCACAACACCGCCGTAGACACCGCGCTTGGTGGGTTCGAGGTCATCGATGATCTCCATGGCCCGCACCTTGGGGGCACCCGACAGAGTTCCCGCCGGCAGCGTGGCCCGCAGGACGTCGATAGGGCCCTTTCCCGGCGCCAGAGAGCCCGAGACCTGGGACGTCAGGTGCATGATGTGGCTGTAGCGCTCGACCACCATCGTCTCGTCGACCACTTCGGTACCGAACGACACCACCCGGCCGACATCGTTGCGGGCCAGGTCGATCAGCATCACGTGTTCAGCGACCTCTTTGGGATCTTCGACCAGTTCGGCCTCGAAGTGACGATCTTCCTCCGGGGTGCCCCCGCGTGGCCGTGACCCGGCGATGGGGCGGGAGATGACGGTGCCATCACGCAGACGAACCATGGGTTCGGGAGAGGCCCCGACCACGGTGACCTCAGGAAATCTGAGGAAATACAGATATGGGCTCGGATTGACCAGACGGAGGACTCGGTAGACGTCGAACGGGTCGACGTCCAAGTCAGCTAGGTCGAAGCGCTGCGACAGGACAACTTGAAAGATGTCCCCGGCCGTCACATGTTCCTTGGCCACGCGGACGGCATCTTCAAACTGCGCATCGCTCATGGTCCGCTCCACGTCATCAGGAGGCCCGGATCGTTCCGGCAGAGGCCACGGGGGCCGATCGGTGGTGCGGACGCAGTCGGCGGCCAACTCATCAAGTCGGCCTTCAGCGGCAGCGTGCGCCTGGGCCATGTCGTCTGCGTCCCAGGTCGGATCGATCACCACGTTGTCGATCAGGATCACCCGTTGACGCCAATGGTCGAAGGCGGCGAGCTGGCCTATTACATCGAGGATGGCATCAGGTTGACCCAGATCGTCATGGGGCACGTCGGGCAGGTGCTCCACCTCGCGCACCACGTCATAGCCCAGGTAGCCGACAAGGCCAGCGTGCAACGGAGGAAGTTCGTCGATCTCGGGTGAATCGAGGGCATCGAGGAGCCGTGCAACCGATGCCAGCACACCGTGAGATCCGGCCACCTCGGCACCGCACAGTGCGTCGAGGTCCACGTCCCCCCGGGTGGTCACCTCCGTGCCGTTGGCCACGATGGTGGCCAACGGATTGCGCCCGATGAACGAGTAGCGGCCCCACCGTTCGCCGCCTTCGACGGACTCCAGAAGGAAGCCGCTGCGGTCGTCGGTGCCCACGATGTGCAAGAAGGCTCCGACCGGGGTCAGCGTGTCCGCCACGAGCTCACGCCACACCGGCACGATTCGATGACTGCGGGCCAAGGTGCGGAAGCGATCGAGGCCTTCGGTGTCAGACGTTGGGCTCATCGTGCTCCAGGGATCGGCGGGCCGTCATCTGTGGCATTGCCCCCGAAGGCCCGGTAGAAGCAGGAGCGTGCGCCGGTGTGGCACGCCCCGGACCCTTCTTGGACGACGGTCAGCAACAGGCAGTCCGTGTCGCAGTCATAGCGCACGTCCCGGATGTACTGACGGTCGCCCGAGGTCTCCCCCTTGCACCAGTACTCCTGGCGCGATCTGCTCCAGAACCAGGTCCTTCCCGTCTCGAGTGAGCGCCGGAGTGACTCGGAGTTCATCCACGCAAACATCAGCACCGTGCCGTCCGAGGCATCCTGGACGATCGCACCGACAAGGCCATCAGCGTTATAGGTGATGGCCGCCAACTCCTCCTCGGTGAAGGTGACGGGTGTGGCTTCGATGGTCTCGGGCGGGATCGTCATGAGGTCGGCTCCATATCGGCGTCGAGTGAACGTTCGAGAGGTGGCAAGTTCATCCTTGCGAGGTGGGTTTGCACCGCAACAGAAGTGGCTGGCTGGCGGACGAGCGGTGGCTCCAGCATCCCAGAACTCGCTGCGTCCTCACAGATAGAGGCCGGTCCCTCCGTCGAATCGAGTGGCCGCTACAGCGTGGATGTCGCGTTCGCGCAAAAGCACGTACTCCTCGCCTTGCACTTCCACCTCGAAACGATCCTCGGGATTGAACAGCACCGTGTCGCCCACCTTGATCGAGCGGACATGCGGTCCGACAGCGACGGCTGCGGCCCACGACAGTCGGCGTGATACCTGTGCGGTAGCTGGGATCAAGATGCCCGCCCTCGAGCGCCGCTCTCCTTCAGCCTGGCCCACTTGGACCAGCACGCGATCGGCCAGCACATTAATGGGCAACTTGTCGCCAGAACCCGAGGGGGCGTCGGTCTTGGAGTGCTCAGCACGTGCTTGGGCCACGTCGGCAGGCTACCCCAGGGCGCCCGGCATCCGGCCGCCTCGTCGCCGCTCAGACGGGACGAACCACGACCCCGGCAGCCGCCATGTGCAGTTTGGCCTCGGCCACGGTGTACTCACCAAGATGAAAGATCGACGCAGCCAGCACGGCGTCAGCCTCGCCGACGACCGCCCCATCGACGAGATGATCCAGTGTGCCCACCCCTCCCGAGGCGATCACAGGGATCGGGCACCGCTCGGAGATGGAGCGGGTGAGTTCGAGGTCGAACCCGTCACGGGTGCCGTCACGGTCCATTGAGGTCACCAGCAGTTCGCCGGCGCCAAGATCAGCGCACCGCTCGGCCCAGGCCACGACGTCCAGGCCGGTCGGGATGCGTCCTCCGTGGGTGACCACCTCCCACGACGGGCTCACTCCAGGGGTTGTTTGCCGGCGCCGGGCATCGACGGCCACCACGACGCACTGCCGGCCGAATTCGTCGGCAAGTGCGGCTACCAACTCCGGTGAGTCCACTGCCGCCGTATTGACGCCCACCTTGTCCGCCCCAGCCCGCAAGAGGGCCCGGGCATCCTCGACGGCACGCACGCCACCACCCACCGTGAAGGGGATGAATACCTGCTCGGCCGTTCGGGCCACGACATCGACCATGGTCGAACGATTGTCCGACGAAGCGGTGATATCCAAGAACACCAGTTCATCGGCACCTTGACTGTCATAGCGAGCGGCAAGTTCCACCGGATCGCCCGCATCGAAGAGATCGGTGAACCTGATGCCCTTGACCACCCGACCGCCATCGACATCGAGACACGGGATCACTCGGACGGAGCGCACGCTGCCACCCCCTCAGCCACGGTCATGCGTCCATCGACCAGAGCCTTGCCGGTGATGGCGCCGAGGAGGCGTCGAGTCGGTCCGCCATCACGTGGGGTGACGGCCAGCCTCGCCAACGCAACAACATCTGCGGCGGAACCAACACCTCCCGAGGCGATCACCGGAACCTCGGTCGAGTCGAGCACGGCGGACAGTCCGTCGAGGTCCGGCCCGCTCAACATCCCGTCCCGGTCGATCGACGTGGTGATGACTGCAGCCAGATCGGTGCCCGCGACTTCGGCGAGCAGGTCGCCCACCGTCCGTCCCGAACCTTCGGCCCAGCCTCGCACCGCCACCTCGGCGGCACCGTCGTGCCTGCGTCGGTAGTCCAACCCCAATGCAACCTGGCCGGGATAGGCAGCCGTTGCACGGTGGACCAGATCAGGATCGTCGAGGGCAGCCGTTCCCAAGATCACCCGAGCCAGACCTCCCTCGAGCAACTCGGCCACGTCATCGATGGTGCGCACTCCGCCACCCGTTTCCACGGGAACGTCCACCGAGCGAGCGATAGTCATCACGGTTGCTCGATTGACCGGTGCGCCGGTCCGGGCTGCATCGAGGTCGACGACGTGGAGCCACGGTGCCCCATCGGCCGCGAACTGGCGAGCAAGCGCCAACGGGTCGCCATAGGAGGTCTCTCGAGCAAAGTCACCCTGGGTCAGGCGTACCGCGCCCCCTCCTCGTAGGTCGATAGCTGGATAGAGGTCCATCAGGGCTTCCCTGTGGACGCCTGAGCGGCAGCGACGAAGTTTGCCAAAATGGCCAGACCCACAGCACCGGACTTCTCCGGGTGGAACTGCGTGCCCCACACCGAACCACGCTCCGCCGATGCCGTCACCAGACCACCATAGGAACAGACTGACGTGGCGTCCTCGGTGACTTCGGGTGCATACGAGTGGACGAAGTAGACCCACGCGGGATCAGGGAGTCCTGCAAGAAGCCCGGCAGCGGCCGGTCGACCACCCTGGGGTGCTTGGAGCACGTTCCACTGCATCTGTGGATGCTTCTCCCCCGGCGGCAGGCGTCGAACGGCACCGGCCAAGACACCCAGTCCAGGTGTCGTCGAGTCTTCCTCCGAGCCTTCATAGAGAAGCTGGAATCCGACGCAAATGCCCAAAAAGGGAATGCTGCGATCAACGGCATCCTGAACCACGTGGCTCAGTCCGCTGTTGTTGAGCGCCTGGACGCAGGGGCCAAAGGCGCCCACCCCGGGGAGCACCACGGCGTCAGCCCCAACGGCGTCGTCAGGGTCAGCCACCAAACGGGCATCCCCACCGACGTGCTGTAAGGCCTTTTCAGCGGAGCGCAGGTTCCCGATGCCGTAGTCGAGGACGGCGATCAACGTCGCTCCGGATCGAGTGTGTTGGTCTGCCCAATCGAACCGAGCATCTCCTGCGCTATCCCATGCGTTGCGCCTAGCCGCTTCACAACGTTCCCTTGGTCGAGGGAATGCTGCCTCCCTCAATGCGCACGGCGTCACGGAGACAGCGGGCCACGGCCTTGAACGACGCTTCGACGATGTGATGCGTATTGCGTCCAGCCAGGATCCGCACGTGCAACGTGATGCCTGCTGCGGTGACAAAGGCTCGCCAGAACTCCTCAGCCAACTGAGGGTCGAACGGCGGCGACCCGAGGCCCGGGGTATCCGGGAGGAACTCGATCCCATAGGCCAGGAACGGACGGCCGGAGAGATCGAGCGCCACCTCAATCAGCGCCTCGTCGAGGGGAAGTGCGATCGATGCGAAGCGCCGCACACCGGCCTTGTCGCCCAGCGCCTCAGCCATCACCTCACCTAGGGCGATCCCGACGTCTTCGACAGTGTGATGGGCGTCGACCTCGAGATCACCATCAGCTCGGACCGACAGATCGAAACCACCGTGACGCCCCAGCTGGGCCAGCATGTGGTCAAAGAACGGCAAGCCAGTGGCCACATCGACGGACCCGGTGCCATCGAGGTCGATGCGCACGTCAATGGAGGTCTCTTTGGTCGTCCGGGATCGCTCGGCCACACGGCCGGAAGTAGCAGCAGTCATCGCAGGCTTTCGGTCAGGGCGGCCAAGAACAGGTCGTTCTCCTCAGGGAGCCCCACCGTCACCCGAAGGCATCCCGTGAGTCCTGGCCACGACGAGCAGTCTCGCACGAGCACCGAGGACGCTACGAGATCGGACCACACCGTGAATGCATCCTTGGACTCGGGACGGAACAACAAGAAGTTGGCATCCGATGGCCAACTGGTGACCGGGAGCATGGCGAGCACCTTGGCGATCCGATCGCGTTCGGACGTCACCAGAGCCATCCGGGACTCCATGGCCTCGACGTAGCCCAGCGCCAGCAGCCCGGCCAGTTGCGTCATGGCACTCAGGTGGTAGGGAAGCGCAACGAGTTCGCACGCCTCCACTACCGCTGGATCGGCCACCAGGTAGCCCAGTCGGGCCCCGGCCATGGACCAGGTCTTGGAGAACGTGCGCACTACGGCGATGCGCTCTGGATCCGTCACCCGACCGTCATCAGGCGATCGCAGGTCGAGAGCGCTGGCCGGGGCGAACTGCCCGTACGCCTCGTCGACGACAACCAGGCCGGGAGCCAGGGCCACGGTGGCTGCCACCTGCTCGGGCGTATCGGCCCGACCGGTGGGATTGTTGGGAGAGCACAGGAACGTCAACATGGGCTCGCACTCCCCCATCACCCGGGCGACCTCCTCGAGATCGAGGGCGAAGTCCGACGACCTCGATCCGGCCGCCACTTCGGTTCCCGTGATGCGGGCGATGTGGGCATGCAGGGTGTAGGTCGGCTCGAAGATGGCCGCCTGGCGTTCCGGCCCCCCGTAGGCGAGGAGTAGGCACTGCAACACCTCGTTCGATCCGTTGGCGCAGAAGATCTGTTCAGGCCCGACACCATGGCTCGCCCCCAAGGCCGTACGAAGCGCCAACGCCTGGCGATCTGGATAGCGATGGAACTCCACTGCGCCCACGCTGGCGGTCAACTCGGCCAACCATTCGGGAGGAGGTGGCAAGGGCGACTCATTGGTGTTCAGGCGGACCGAGACGTCGACCTGGGCCGAGTGGTAGCCACTCAGCGCCACGAGATCTGGACGGACGGCTGGAGCGGCACGGGCCACGTCGCCGCCCTCGCTACCTACGGCACCCATCGGCGACGCACGGACTCGGCATGGGCGGGCAAGCCCTCGGTTTCGGCCAGGATCACGACGTGGGCGCCGAGCGAACGCACGGCGTCAGCGCCAACCGTCACTGCATGGATGTGCTTTCGGAAATCATCGACTCGCAGGGCACTAGAGAACCGTGCAGTTCGGTTGGTGGGAAGTACGTGGTTCGGTCCGGCCAGGTAGTCACCAATGCTGGCCGGGGCATCGACACCCAAAAAGACCGCACCAGCCGAGTGGATGTGCTCGAGCAGCGCCTCAGCCCCATCGACCAGGAGTTCCAGGTGTTCAGGGGCAATCACGTCGGACACCGCACATGCTTGCTCGGGTCCATCGACGAGCACCACATAGCCACCACTGCCCAAGGTCGCTTCGAGATCGCCACGCCGTGGCGAGGCGGCGACGATGGCATCCACCTCTGCTTCAACAGCATCGGCGACATCCTCGGACCAGGTGATCAGCCATGCAGATCCATCGGGTCCGTGTTCGGCCTGGACGACGAGGTCGATGGCGGCCAACCCTGGCGGAGTCTCCGGTCCGGCGATCACCACCACCTCCGAGGGACCGGCGAATGCGGACGCCACGCCGACCACCCCGGAGACCTGGCGCTTGGCCTCGGCAACAAAGCGGTTACCGGGACCGACGATCACGTCTACGGCACCGATGGACTCCGTGCCGTAGGCCATGGCCGCTATGGCTTGAGCTCCACCAACGGCATAGACCTCATCCACGCCAGCCACTGCAGCAGCGGCCAGGGTGGCGTCATTGATCCGTCCCTCCGGGCCTGGCGGCACGCAGAGAACGACTTCTTCTACGCCTGCCACTCGGGCAGGCACGGCACACATCAGGACCGTGGAGGGATAGCGAGCCCGACCTCCGGGTGCGTAGCACCCAGCCCGCTGCACCGGCCTGATGAGGTGGCGCACGGAGATGCCCTCCGAGTCAAAATCCGGGGCCGGACGATCAGCCTCATGTGCGTGGTAGGCCCGAATGCGCTCGGCTGCGACTTCCAACGCTGTCCGGAGTTCGTTCGGAATCCGCTCGAGCGCAGCCCGACACTCCTCGAGGGACACGGACAGTTCGTCGAGTTCCACCCCGTCGAAACGAGCCGTGTACCTGCGCAGGGCGGCGTCCCCATCGGCGCGCACCTCGGCGAGGATTGCCGCCACCACCTCCGATGAGCGCTCTTGTTCGTCGACAGGACGCGGCAGGAGGGCCGTCAACTCAGCCTTACCCGTTGGGGCTCCTCGAAGATCGCGTCGTGCCAGGGGCATGGCAGTCGATCGTACCGGACTGCACCAGGCCTGCAGCGCCCGTGTCTCCAGGGTGCGATGATCGGGCATGGTCAGTCCCGCCGAGCTCTCGTCCCTTGTATCCGCCCTCGACGAACTGACGCGAAGGGTGACGGCTCTCGCCGAGTCCGCTACATCGTCCAAGGACGAGGAAGCATCTCGGGAGTTGTTCGCCGTGGAACGATCCCTTTCCGGTGCCACCCGGCGGCTCGCCCGTCTGACGACCACACTCGGCCGCCGCTGAAGCCCACGAAGGGACTCCAACTGCACCCCGGACGCAGCATGATCGGATCGAGTGCGCTGCACTCGGGCGAGATGAATGCGGTGCATTCGGGCCGGAATGCAGCAAAGGCACCCCGAAGGGTGCCTTTGCGCGAGTGGGTCGGGCGGCGGATCCCGAGTTCCACTCTCTAGGGAACCAGTTGGCGGGAACTGGTCCACTCACTATCCAACCAGGTATTACAAGACAATGCCAGTCACCTCCGTGGGTGAACCCTACGTTCGCCAGTTACCGAGGGCCTTCTCGGTCTCGAAAACCTCCGACCTCAGGCGGGGGGTTTGCCCTACCTTGCGACCGAAGCAGTCGGACACATGTCGGCGAGCAGACAGTTGCTGCACTGAGGAACCCTGGCCCGACACGTTGCCCGACCGTGCAAGATCATCCGGAGGCTGAACACCCCTCGCTGGCCAGCGGGGATCATCGCGCCGAGATCATGTTCTGCCTTCACCGGGTCAGTCGCTTCGGTAAGTCCCAAACGCAGCGAGAGGCGTTGCACGTGAGTGTCGACAGGCAGTCCAGGAAGTCCGAAGGCCACGCTGCGTAGGACATTGGCGGTTTTGCGCCCCACGCCTGGCAAGGTCACCAGGTCAGACATCCGTGTAGGCACTTCACCGCCGAACCGTTCAGTCACACCCTGAGCCATGCCGATGAGGTTGGCCGCCTTGGCTCGGTAGAACCCCGTAGATCGCACCAAGTGCTCGACGTCCTCAGGCGCGGCTGCGGCCAGCGAGGCAGCGTCGGGGAACCGGGCAAACAGGGCTGGAGTGGTCTGGTTGACTCGAGCGTCGGTGCACTGGGCCGACAGAATGGTGGCGGCCAACAGTTGGAACGAGTCGGCGTGATCCAAGGCGCAGAGTTCCTCAGCGGTGCCGGGGAATCGCTCGGCCAGCCGCCGATTGGCTTCGCGAGCGCGTCCGGCAGGCGTGCGGGGTCGGACCATGGTCGGAGGTTACCGGTAGGTTCTAGGTGATGGAGGAGTTCGAGGCACGGCCCTGTGACCACCGCGATCCAGCGCTGGCCAGTCAGGTCGACGCTCTGCTTGACCGCGTGGCCGAGCACTGGGGAAGCGAGGCTCTTTCGGAGAGCGCCATGCAGCGGCGCACCGTGTCTGACGTGGATGCCATCGCCGTTCGTCGACACGCCACCGGCGAGGTCGTCGGCTACGTGCAGATCACCGACCTCGATCCCCCCAGTGTTCCTGCCTTCGACTCACCCGGGGCGGGAGTTCCACGGGTAGGCCGAGTTGCCGAGGTGGTCCTTCACCCCGCGACCGATCATCGGCGGGTACTCGACCTGCTCGTCGCCCGTGCCTGCGATCCAGGTAGCCGCCAAGACGTTGGCATCCGGCTGTGGCTGCGCCATGCCGACGACATCGGCGATACCGTGCTCGCCGCGCACGGGTTCTCCATCGAGCGAACGCTCCTTCAATTGCGCTGCGAGCTGCCGTTGTCTGAGGCGCTCACCCAGACGAACGAAGCCAGCGGACCCCATGTTCGACCCTTCTGCGTGGGCCAAGACGACGACTCATGGCTCGCCTCCAACAACCGAGCCTTCGCCGATCACCCTGAGCAGGGGGGCTGGGATCGTGCCACCCTTGCGCAACGTCAACGCGAGCCGTGGTTCGACGCCGACGGCTTCCGTGTTGTCAGCGGGAATGTTGGCCACGCGTCGCCCACCATCGACGCATGGTGCTGGACCAAGATCCACAACGACACCCAGCCGCCCATGGGGGAGATCTACGTGATCGGCGTGGACCCATCGGCCCAAGGACGAGGGCTGGGCCGGCGTCTGGCCATCGACGGGCTTTCGTGGTTGGCCAGCCGGGGCCTGGGCACTGGGATGCTCTACGTCGATGCCGACAATGACGCCGCTCGATCGCTCTATGCATCCTTGGGCTTTGCCGAGGACCATCGGGATCGGGCCTACGTGCGCCGGCCGAGCCACGTACATCCAACGGGGCCCGTGGTCACCGACGTGGAGTAAACCGTCAGCCGCTGCCTATGGCGTGACCGACGGCGTAGGTGACACCGGCAGCTGCGCTGGAGATCAACAGCTGACGGAACGCCGACCACAGCCACGACTTCCCGGTGAACACAGCCAAGGCGGCACCCACGGCCAGCGACCCG